>DAMDPH010000041.1:0-20908 GCA_032082785.1 Sphingobium sp.
TGGACGCGATCGACGGGATCGACGCCACCGATCTGAGCGGCGCCATCGATGCAGCCGGGCTGGCGGGCAATTATGCACTGGCCACCGATCTCGACGCCGGCGGCATCAGCTATATGGATGGGCTGGTGTCGGTGGACAACACCAACCGCTTCACCGGCCGTTTTGCCGGCCTGCGCCATGTCATCAGCAACCTCAACATCGCTGCCGATCCGGCGGCTAATGACTATGTCGGGCTGTTTGCTGTTGTCGATGGCGGCACGGTGCGCGATCTCGGCCTGGAAGGCGGATCGATTTCGGGACGCAGCACGGTTGGCGCGCTGGCGGGCCGAGGCCTCAATGATGCCGGCCCCTCCATCTTCCGCAATGTCTATTCTACGGCCGATGTGTCGGGCGGGGCTAATATCGGCGGGCTTATCGGTGTGGTCGGTGATATAGGCAGCGCCGCTACCGACCCCAACTCGATCCTCGAAAATGCCTATGCCACCGGCGTGGTGTCGGGCGGTCTGGCTGTCGGCGGGCTTCTCGGTTTTAGTGGCAGAGTAGTCGTTACCAACGTCTATGCTAGCGGCGCGGTGTCGGGCGGCGAATATGTCGGCGGACTGATCGGCGCAACTGACACTGACTCGATCGTCACCAACGCCTATGCCACCGGCGCGGTGTCGGGTAACGGGGATGTCGGCGGGTTGATCGGCAACGTGGGCGGCTCAGCGGCCGAACCTACGGTCCTCACCAATGTCTATGCCACCGGCTATATCACGGGTGACCGGGATGTCGGCGGGCTGATTGGCGGTACTTTCACCACTAACACCGATATCATCAACGCCTATTATGACAGCGACACCACCGGCGCTGCGGCCGGCCTCGGCGATGGTACGCTGAGATCAGGCACAATCGAGGCGCGTACCACCGCGCAGCTGCAAACGGCCGCCATGGCCGGCACGCTGGGCGCAGGCTTTGCCGGCGGGGACGGCCTCTATCCCTATATCGCCAGCCTCCACCCTGATGGGGTCGAGGCGATCAGCGGCTTTGCCTATGGCGCCGCTGGCACCGGCGTGCAGGGCGGCCTTGTGCGCGCCTATGCTGGGAGCGATCGGATCGGCTGGACCGCCAGCACCGGCGCCAATGGCTATTATTATGTGCTGACCGATGCCGGCCCGCTATCCGCCGCCTCCAGCCTCGGCGCGACGCTGAGCGAAGGCGGCGCCATCACCGGCGCCAGCTACACCGACGCCCTCGCCCCCGGCACCGTCCGGGTCGAGGATTTCGATCTCCACAATGGCCTGTGGTCGTTCCTCACCGATGCGGCGAACAGCAGCGCTCTCGCCATGCCGTTCACCACATTGTCGTTCAGCCCGGCGGCGGGGCAGTTGCGCATCAAGGCGCTCGACGCCTTCACCGTCGACAGCATGCTGAGCGCCAATGACATGCTCACGGTCGAAGCGGGCGGCGATCTCATCCTGGCCGGCGGCGCCACGCTGGCATCGACAAATGGCGATATCGCCTTGGCTACGCAGGGCAATTTCATCAACAATGCCGGCGCCGCCGTCCTGAACGCGCCAGCGGGCCGCTGGCTCGTCCATGCCCCGGATCCCGACGGCAATGTCTATGGCGGGCTGGACAGCGGCAACCGCGCCGTCTGGGACACCGGCTTTGGTGATGCGGTGGGCGAGGCAGGAAATCGCTATGTCTTCGAGCATCAACTGGCGATCAATGTCACGACGCGGGATTATAGCAAAAGCTATGGCGACACGCTGAACGGCGACGAAGCCGCCCTCTATGTCCTTTCCGGTGTACAGGGCACGGTTGCCGGCGCCTATCTTGGCGACACACCCGGCGACGCCTATAGCGGCGCGCCGCTGATCAGCTCCGCCGGCTTTGCCGAACGCGCATCGGTCGCCGACGGTCCCTATGCGACAATGATCGATATCGGCACGCTGACCGCGCTCAACGGCTATGTGATCGGTACATTGGACAATTCGGGTGCGCTGACCGTTACGCCCAAGACGCTGACCGGCATGGTCAACGGCGGCGCCAGCAACAAACTTTATGACGGCACCGTCGCAACCACGGGCGACATCATCCTGTCCGGTGTGCTGGCCGGCGACATGGTGCATGCGACCGCCGATTACGCCTTCGACGACCCGAATGTCGGTACGGGCAAGATGGTCAATCTCAGCGGTACGACCCTGAGCGGGGCCGATGCAGGCAATTATATCCTGCCCAGCGTGGCCGGGGGCAGCACGATCACCGCCAACATCACCCCGCGCCCGATCAGCATCACCGCGGATGATCTCAGCCGCATCTATGGCAACGCCAATCCGGCGCTGACCTATATGGTGGGTGGTAGCGGCCTGGTGGCGGGCGACAGCCTGAGCGGCATGCTGGCGACAGCGGCCATGCAGGGCAGCGATGTCGGCAGCTATGCCATCACCCAGGGCAGCCTATCGGCCGGCAGCAATTATGCGGTCAGCTATAACGCCGGAACGCTCGACATCACCCCGCGGGCGATCAGCATCACGGCGGATGATCTCAGCCGCATCTATGGCAACGCCAACCCGGCGCTGACCTATATGGTGGGCGGCAGCGGCCTGGTGGCGGGCGATATGCTCACCGGCATGCTGACCACCGAAGCGACGGAGAATAGCGCCATCGGTGCTTATCCCATTCAGCAGGGGACATTGACCGCCAGCCCGAATTATCAGGTGCAGTATATATCCGGGACGCTGACGGTGGTCGGAGGAGCGGTGCCAATAATTACGACGGCGAGCATGCTGCCGCAGAAGGACGTCGATGTGGGGCATAGTGATGAAACCACCATCTTCGGAAGTAGCGATGCCTTTTCTGAAGAGCAGACCGATTTGTCCTGCATCAAAGACCAATTTGGTCGCAGTTCGGGTAAATGTTGACAGTTATGACAGGACGTCAACTCACAGGCGCGGAGCCACAGCTGCATCAACGCAAGATGAACTATAGCGAAGAGGTTGGCGGCTAACTTGCCGTAGTGAGTTGCGACCAAACTGGAGTTCTTCAACTTAGAGAAGAGCCTCTCGATCAGGTTGCACTCGCAGAAAGTCATTTGGTGAAGCACAGCTCCCGCCGAAGATTGATCTTCGGCGGGATGTTGGGTTTGGCGCGCGGCGACTAAAGCAGTTTGATGACAAGAGGAAGTGCTTTATAATCCCCCTTCAAAACCGAAACGTCGCTCCGATGATCGGCCCGTCCGTCGTCACATCATAGACGAAGCGCTGACTTCCAGATTTATTCTTATAATCCATGTAGATAAACTGGTAACCGGCATCGATCGTGATATTCCGGGCGATCGAGAAATTGACCATCGGTCTCAGCTGCACGGCGATATCGGAACCGATGCCGAAGCCGCCGATATTGGCGAGCATGGCAGCATCTATTCCCGCGCTGACCGGTGCCTGAAACCGTAGGCCGACGATGGGATCGATCCAGTCCTTCTTGCGACTGGCGCCGTCAATTTGTGGAAATGGGGACTCAAGGCTCAGCTTGACCGAATTATATCGCGCACCGGCCAGAATATCGAGATAGCGCGTAACACGATAATATAGCATCGGCTGAATGGCCGTCTGCGCGGCGTTGGCAGCCACCAGCGCATCGTCATCATTCGCATCGAGGTTCATATAATTGGTATCGACGCCAACGGACCAAAGGCCGTTGCTGGCCTCCACATAACCGAGGAAGCCGATATTCAGATTTTTCACGACATCCTTGCGGCCGACATCGACTTCGGCATCGATGCCGCGCACGGTGGCATCGCCGTTCATCGCCGGCACCATCAGATAGGGTTGGACAAGCAGATGCCAGTCGCCGGCTTCCTGCGCCTCAGCCGGGGCGGCTGCCAACATCCCCAAGATTGCCGCCGCCGACCCCGATAATTTTGTCATTGCGCTTGCCCTCCGTTGGTCGGCCCTGCCGACGATCTGATCATTGCGACGCGTCATGAGCGGGAGGCAGCGGCCGGACCATCGGTGTTTATTCCGATTAGGCCAGCGGCAATCCCTTGGACGGGGCCTGCTCCGCGGCAAGTTGTAGATTGCCGCCACAACCACCCCTGCCAAAGGCGCAACCCCGATCATGCCTCTGCGCGTGTCCAGTCCGCATCCGACCTCCCCTAGAACCGCCAGCCCAGTCGCGCCTCTACCTTCCATTTGTAAGGCGCTGCGTCGCCAGCGATCAGCGCGGCGCCGCCTTCCAGTGAGGCGACCAGCCGGCTCCACTCCTTGCCCACTTCCAGATTGACCGGCACGAACAGTTCGTTTCGTCGGAAATCATAGCGGATGTCGCTGCTGGGGAAGATGGACAGATAGGCCCGTCCCGGCAGCCCGATCTCCAGATTGGGAGCGAGTTGCAGTTCGCTCAAGGCGGGCAGATCGCCATCGCCGCCCAGGCTGAAGCGATAGCGGCCGATAAGCTGGAAGAAACTTTCCTCACCCATCTGCGGCAACGACCAGCGATAGCCGGCCGTGGGCAGAAATTGCCATTGGTCGCGACCCAGCGCCTCCTCGGCGGCCGTGGGCAGGCGCAATTGCAGGCCCAGGCCAAAGGCGCGCCGGTCATCGACTTCGCGCACCGCGATCGCCCGAACAAGTATGTCGCCCAGACCGGAGGCGGCGGCGTCATCCTCCTCGACCCGCTTGAACGGCAGGTCCAGCCGAAGGTTCAGACGCCAGCCCTTGTCCAGTTCCACCGGACGGTCATGGCGCAGCGTGATCGTCCTGACGCTCTCCCCCTCCTCGCGGGCGAATTCGGTGCGCAGATCGATGCGTTCGAGCGGCCTTGTAATATCCTTGCCGCTGACAGGCGCGTCGGGCGGCGGCTCCTGCGCATAGGCGGGGCCGAGAGGGAAAAGGAACAGGCAGAGGAGAATAGCACGCATCAAGGGCTGGTTCTTTCAACAGGTACGGGGATCAGGCTTTGCCGCAGCATTTCCATCGGCAGTTGCGACTCCCGGATATTTCCCCAGGTCGGCCGGTCGATGTCGATGATCAGCAGCAGCGACAGCAGCAGCAGCAGGTGCATCAGTCCGGCGAGGCAGAGCGCATCGCGCGAGCGCACCAGAAAGCCGAGCATCGCCGCCGTCGTCAGGGCATAGAGAAGCAGGGCATGCAGCACTTCGTCCGGCACCCGCGCCTGACGCCCCATTTTGCGCGATGTATCCAGATCGAGAACGCCGTTGATGGTGGTGACGAAGGTCGCCGAAAGCGGCAGGCCCTTGACGGTGGCGAAGGCGGCCTCGGTCGCGCTCCATAGCTGCGTCATCAGCACGGCATTATGCGCCATCAACGCCTGTCGCCGGTCGGCGGTCGCGTCCGCCAGTTCGATCCTATTGTCGACATAGGCGCTCAGCAGCGTGCTGATCTGCGCGCGGTGCGGCTCCGGCAACAGCTGCGCCTGAAGATGGGCGGTGCCCAGCGCGT
Source organism: Sphingobium sp. (assembly GCA_032082785.1). Taxonomy (GTDB): domain Bacteria; phylum Pseudomonadota; class Alphaproteobacteria; order Sphingomonadales; family Sphingomonadaceae; genus Sphingobium. Next base: position 5,445 of record DAMDPH010000041.1, read on the forward strand.
TCGCCTCCGCAAGCACAAGCTGGCGGCGCTCCTCATAGCGGTCCAGCGCGAGCGCGAAGGTAAAGCCCAGCAGCAACGCCATCAGTCCCAACGCCGCCGGCACGATCATCGCGCTGGCGGCAGCGCCTGCGTCCGATGGCCCGGAGCGCCTCTCGATGGAGCGGCGCAGGCGCGCGCCGCCCCAGGTCAGCAGCAGCAGCGTTCCGAAAAACAGCGATGCGGCAAGGATCATCGGGGAGTCTCCCGATCTGGCGAGAGCATCGATCATGAGAACAGCCCTGCATTGACGGACAAGAACGCCAGTATTTTCCGGCCACCCTGCCCGCACCATCGGGGCAAACCCCGAAAGACGCGGCGCGGAACCCCGTCGCCCTGCCCCGGTCTTTTACGCGTTTCCTGACGCCGGCAGGGTTCGGGCGATATGCGCCAAGACCATCGTGCCCGGGTTGCACCGCTCAATCGACAAGGTGCCGGAAAAGGCCGCAAGCCGCTCCCTCATGCTCCGCAACCCCACGCCCAGGCAGGCGGGGTCCGATCCCGGATCCTCGGGGTCGCCAATGCCCTGGCCATCGTCGCGAACGGCAAGGGTCAGCCCATCATCGTCGCAGATCAGCCGAACGTCGATCCTGCTGGCCTGCGCATGGCGCAGAATGTTGCTCATCGCCTCCTGCGCCACGCGGTAGATTGCGATTTCGGCGCCGGGATGCACACCGGAACTGGTCACATCCGCCTCGAAATGGGTGGGAATGTGCGAGCGCCGCTCAAAGCCCCTTGTCAGTTGCGCGATCGCAGCGGGCAGGCCGCCGGGCTGCAGGCCGGGCGGATGCAAGACGAAGCTGAGGGTACGCACCTGATGCTGCGCCGCAACCAGCGCCGCCTCCATCGTATCGCAACATCGCGCTCCCCGGTCCGACCCTGTTTCTGCGCGCAAAAGCTCCACGCCGAATTTCACGGCGACCAGATGCTGCATCAGATCGTCATGCAACTCGCAGGCGATACGGCGCCGCTCTGCCTCCTGCGCCATCAGCAGGGCCGTCTCTTGCCCGCGCCGGCGCGCCTCCGGCTCTTCGAACAGCTGGATCAGCAGCATGGGTTCGGCCGCGCGCACTATAGTGGCACGGCATTCCATCATCAGCGGGTCGAGCGATCGCGACCGGAAGTCGAGCGACCAATCCCGCTGCTCGCCGTTGATGAGGCTCGACAGGCCGGACCGAAGCAGGTCGGGATTGACTGTGCCATGACGGGCTATCAGCCCAACGGCGTCGCATCCGGTTCGCATCGCGGCGGCGCCCTGTTCGGAATTTCTCCACGCTCGACTAATGCTGATAATGCTCAGGTGACGATCGGCAAGAAGTATATAGCCGTCGGCCAGTTCGACACAGGATGACGACAGATTCTCATCGTCACCTTCTAGACCATTTTCATCATTATCGATGCCGGTCGGAAAATTTATGGATATGGAATATCCTGAACTGTCCGACCCTTTGATAAACATATTCGCCGCCCCGCCCCTTGTTACTGATTATTACATTCATGTTGCTACAACCGGTCGTGCAGTTAACGAATTTTGTCTCCGTTCAACGTGCGACGCATGATCATCTGATAGGGAATGGTGACGATCAGCCCGACGAGCAGGAACAGCAGCACGGCCGCCGCGATGTCCGGGTCGGCATGGTTCGCGCCCAGCAGGGCCAGCGCGATGCCCGGATGCCGCGTGCCGGCTGCAAAGGCGAGCGCGGGCCGGTCGCGCGGTTCCTCCCCGCCCAGCAGATGCCCGCCCAGCACGGCAATCAGGACGACGCAGGCAATCGCCAGCACGGTCCCGTCGCCGACCAGCGCCATCATCTTCGACCAAAAGCCTATGAGGATGGGCAAGGCCGCCAGACCGAGCAGCAGGATCGCGGCCTTCTGCACCAGCGGCGCGATACGGAGGGACCAGGCTGGCGCCAGCCAGCGGCCAAGGAGGATGCCGACCAATATCGGCAGCGCCAGACCGAACAGGACGTTGCGCAGCACGATACTGGGCGGAAAGGCGGTGGACGCGTCATAATGATGCGCCGTCATCGTTCCCAGGAGCGGCACGATGACGATCGCCACGCACCCCATCGCCATTTGAAGGCCGTAGACATAATCCTCCCGGCCGCCCGCCTTCAGCGCCTTGCCCGGCACCAGCGGTGGCACGGGGGAAAGCGCCATGAACAGGATCGCCATCTTGGAGGCGACGCTGAGCTGCGGCAGCGCGGCCACGACCAGCATCGCGGCGATGAGCGGGATGATGTTCACCGCCGCTATCGCGCGCAGCAGCAAGGCGGGGCGCAGCAGGACATAGGCGAACTGCCCGCGCGACGACCCCAGCGCCACCGACAGGATCAGCAAGGCCAGGCTGAGCGCCAGCATGAGAGGAACGGCCTGCCTGATGAATTCCATATGATGCCCCTACTAGCCCTGATCGATCGACGATCTTGTCGCAGGCGGAATTCCTGGCGAGTATCGGGGAATACCCCGAGACCCGCGGTGCAGGATTAGCGGACCGGTCAGCGCCGGCCCGGCACCCCCCGCCCCCGTTTCAGGAACGGACGATGCAGCGAAAGCCGATATGCGATGTCGATGTGTCCACGGCATGGGCGTGCCGGGCGGCGGGTCGATAGCGGCGGCAATAGCTGGGCGCGCACAGATGCGATCCGCCCTTGAGCACGCGTCGCGGAATGGCGGCGGGATCATTGGGATCGATCGACCCCGACCGCGCCGCCGAACAGCATATGCTGCCGGCGCGACGCCCTTCCGTCACCCACCAGTCGGCCGTCCATTCCCAGACATTGCCGATCATATCCAGCAGGCCGAAACCATTGGCGGGATAATAGCCGACCGGCGAGGTCTGCGCCCATCCATCATCAAGGCTGTTTTCATGCGGAAAAACACCCTGCCAGCTATTGGCCATATGCTGGCCGTCCAGCGTCAGGCTGTCACCCCAGGCAAATCCCGCGCCGGTGCGCCCACCCCAGGCCGCATATTCCCACTCCGCTTCGGTCGGCAACGCGGCGCCGGCCCAGGCGGCATAGGCCTCCACATCCTGAAGCGCGACATGCACCACCGGATGATCGTCCAGCCCATCGAGATTGCTCGCCGGCCCGGCCGGATGGCGCCAGTCGGTGCCCGGCACGAACCGCCACCATTGGGCGATCGAGCCGTTGAGGGTCACCCGGTGCCGGGGCGGCACGAACAACATGGATGAGGGCGTCAGCATGGACGGATCCGCACCGGGATATTCCGCCGGATCGGGCGCGATCTCCGCCAGCGTCACATGCCCCGTCGCCTCCACAAATTGCCGGAACTGGCGATTGGTGACAGGTGTGCGATCGATCCAGAAGCCGTCCACCCGCGCCGGCCGGGCGGGCCGTTCCTCCGGATAATGATCGTCCGATCCCATGGTGAAGCTGCCCCCCGGCAGCCAGACCATGTCGCTACGGAGGGGCACCGCGGATGGCGCAGGAACGGCCGACGCCATCAGCTCAGCCAGGCCACGTCAAAGGCGATGCCGACAATCGCCAGAATGCCGACGATGTGCAGGGCCACCGCCGTGACCAGCGTGATCGACAGCGGATAATCGCTCTTGCCCCGGATCAACGCCTCATCCGCCATGGATCGGTGCAGCCGGCGCATCGAAAGCCCGAACTGGATATGCCGCCAGATGCCCGACGTCAGCAGCAACAGGCCCAGCAGGATCAGCGCCACGCCGAAATTGCGCGGCGCGCCGCTGCTGTGGATGACCCCCGCATCATGAAAGCGCCCGAACGCCTGATAGATGGTGAAGCCAAAGCCGATGAGCGACAGCGCGGTGCGGATGACCGACATGAGGGTGCGATCCGCGCTCATCCGCGTGCGGTCCAGCGACATGCTGGTGCGGCGCATCGACATTTCGGTCCGGTTGGTCGACAGGTCGGTGCGAAACTCCGAAAGGCTGGTCCGGTGATCCGAAAGGCCGGTGCGATGCCGCGACAGCTTGGTTCGGAACAGGGAATAGACGGTGGAACTATCCGGCTGCTCCTCTACGGGCACCTCGGGCAGGTCGGGAACGGGCGTTTCGATGAGCCGGGCCGGACGGGTCGGCATATTAGGGTTCGACGTCTCCATCGCGGCTTACTTCTTGGCCGGCGGCGGGAAGTTGGCGAGGATTGCGGCGACGGCCGCGTCCACCTTTTCCTGGCTGGCCGTATCCTTGCCGACATCATGCGTCGCCGTGCCGTGCCAGACCGGCCGTTTCGACGCCACGTCATAGATATCGATGGCCAATGTGCCTTCGGTGACGTTGCGCACATCGACGCTGTTCATGCCGCCCCAGCCCATCATCGGCCGGTAATAAGCGCCATAGCTGCCCAGCGTCGTCACCTCCGTCCGGTCGCGCGAGCCAAGCGTGAAGGCGACAGCGAAGTCGCCATTTTGCGAAGCGCTATAGCCCCGGCTCGCCAGCGTGCGATCGATGCCATCCTTGACGCGCTGATAGAGCAAGGGGTTGATGTTGCTGGGCATCGCCGAAAAGGCCCAGCTATAGGACCGATAGGCCGCGATATTCGCCGTCGGATCGGCGTCATAGCGCACCTGCGGCGTCGTCGCGCAGGCGCCAAGCAGGATGACGCTCGCACATATGAGGATATTCCGTCGCACCTAAATTTCTCCCCCGATAATCCGCCTCATCATCGCAAGGGCAGGTCGCCTGTCCATCGGGGAAGTACCGAGGGAGGCATCGGGGAAATGCCGATAACGCCCGATGCCGGGCGCGTTTTCAGCGGCGTGAGGCGAAACACACCCGATGGCGACGGGCGGATGCTCCGGTCACAATCGGCGCCATGCGATATTCATCATGTCTGACCGCCCTCCTGTTCGCCACTCTACCAGGCGCCGCCCTGGCGCAGGACGAGGCCGGTGACGCGCCAAGCCCTGCGGCAGCGTCGGCCGGCGGATCGGATCAGGACCTTGCGCAACAATTGGCGGACCCGGTCGCCAGCCTGATCAGCATACCCTTTCAGCATAATATCGACTGCTGCTACGGCCCTTCGGAAACGACGCGCTATACGTTGAACGTGCAGCCGGTCATTCCGCTGTCGCTGGGCAAGGACTGGAGCCTGATCGTCCGCACCATCGTGCCTTTCATCTCGCAAGGGTCGCCGGCCCCCGGCCAGAAAGGCGCCACCGACTTTGGCGACATCGTCCAGAGCTTCTTCTTCAAGCCGAAGATGGAGGGCATCACGCTGGCGGCGGGGCCAGTCGTAACCTGGCCCATCGGCGGGTCCGGCTTCGGCAGCGGCCGCTTCGGCGCGGGACCGACCGGGTTGCTTCTCAAGCAGACGCCGACCGGCCTGACCTATGGCATGCTCGCCAATCATATCTGGTCCTATGCCGGGCGCGACGACCGTCGCGATTTCAGCAACTCCCTGATCCAGCCCTTTTTCACCAAGACCTTCAAGGACAGCACGAGCATCGGCCTGAACAGCGAGGCCGCCTATGATTGGAAGAACAAGCAATGGACCGTGCCGATCAACCTGACGGCCGGCCATCTGGTCAAATTGGGCAGTCAGCCGATGCAGATCCAGCTGACCGGCCGCTATTATGCGGAAACGCCGGTCAACGGGCCGAAATGGGGTGTGCGCCTGACCACGACTTTCCTCTTTCCCCGCTGATGAAGCGGCAGCGCGGCTTGCGGCGCCGCACCGCGCCGCGCATCCGCGCTTTACCGGCCATCGCTGCGGGTTTCACCCGATTATGCGCGGACGATGCAGCCGGCATCCCTGCCTTGGCAGAAGCCAAGGAGAGATTATGCATCATCTGAAGAACATCATCCCATCGGTCGCGGCCGCCGCGCTCATCCTGTCGCCGGTAGTCGGACAGGCCCGGCCCGCCGATCCCGCGCCGGCCGCTGCCGCAAAGGCAGGGGCGACCCCGATGGATGCCGATGCGATCCGCGCGCTGCGCATGATGGCAGCCTATCTCGCCACCCTGCCCAGCTTCGACCTGAAGGCCAAGGGCGCGCTCAATTTAAAAGCGTCGCAGCTCGACGTTCAGGTGACGGTCGCGGTGGAAACGCTTTACCGCGTCCAGCGTCCCAACGCCTTTTTCATCGAAATGCGGTCTGGTGAAAATGTCGAGCGGTTCCATTATGATGGCGACACCGTCACCATCAGCGAGCCGATGAACAAGATGTTCGCCACGGTGAAGGCGCCGCCGAGGATCGACATGCTGGTCGATGATCTTTGGGCCAATCATGGCGTCACGCTGCCGCTGGCGGAGCTATTCTACTGGGCATCGGTCGGGGCGCCGGTCGACGCGGTGCAGTCGGCCATCTATGTCGGCCGGGTGCAGATGGGCGATACCGACACCGACCATTTCGTCTACCGGACGGACGGCGCCGACTATCAACTCTGGATCGAACGCGGCCCGCGCCCGCTGCCGCACAAGATTGTCGTCAATTTTCAGGGTGATCCCTCGCGGTTATCCTATTCGGTCGATCTCGACTGGACACCCAACCCGACCTTCAAGGCCGATACCTTCCGGTTCGTGCCGCCCGCCGGCTGGGAGTCCGTCGCCGTCGAGAAGGTCTCGCCTTCCGAAAAATAGTCGGCCCCACCTTCCCCGGCATTTCGGCCCTATGCTATGAGCGCCGAATGCCTTGGGGGAGGAAATTTTGAACAAACAAGTTCGACGAATTATAATTGCCGACGATCATGAAGCCATTCGCGAGGGGGTCCGGGGACTGTTATCGGTCCGTCCGCAATGGGAAATAGTGGGCGTCGCGGCCAATGGTCGTGACGCTCTACAGATGACATTGGAATTGCAGCCCGACATAGTGATCCTCGACTATTCGCTGCCACAAATCAACGGTTTGGAACTCACCGCAGCCATAAAGCGGGGGTCGCCGCTAACAGAGATCCTCATCTACACGATGCATGACCGCGAGGAATTGCTGGTCGACATCTTCAAGGCCGGTGCCCGGGGCTATGTGTTCAAGGCCGATCCGGGGCGCAATCTGATCGCCGCCGTCGATGCCCTGTCGCTGCGCCGGCCTTATTTCTCCAGCGAAATATCCGAAATCCTGCTGCATCATTTCGTGGACACCGCCAAGGCGGTCGGCAACGCCTCGACCCTGACCGCGCGCGAGCGGGAGATCGTCCAGATGATAGCGGAGGGCAGCATCAACAAGAAGATCGCCCATACATTGGGCATCAGCGTCAAGACGGTGGAAACCCATCGGTCGCAGGCGATGCACAAGCTCAAACTACGCTCGACCGCCGAGCTGGTCCGATACGCCGTGCGCAACAATATCGTCGAAGCCTAAACGCCGTCTGCTCAACGCTTCGGCACAAAAAAAGGAGCGCGCAAGTTGCGCGCTCCTCTCTCCAGTCGCTCAATCGCCTTAGTCGACGGCCATGGCCGCAGCGGCAAGCTTCTCCAGGTCGAGATACTGCTTCTCTTCCACGGTGACGCCCACGCCGTAGATTTTGCCGTGAACAAATTCACCCGGTGACGCATAATTTTCGCTGACCGCGTCCCCGCTGTCGCGCCCGACGCAAAGGCCGTCGCCCGACAAGGTGAATTTGCCCAGCTGCGTCTTCATATTGCCGGAAGCCACGGCCTCGCCATCGACATAAAGCGTCGTCTTGCCGATCGACTCCCCATATTCACCCTGACTTTCGCGCACGAACTCCATGCCCAGCGTATGCTTGCCGGGGGAAAGCTTCTCCGACACGAACTTCTGCTCGGGCTTGATGCCCAGGAAGTTGTAGACATAGTGCAGCTTGCCGTCCTTGATGAACAGCGAGTGCCCTCCGAAGCGGGAACCATGGGCGAAGATCACGCCGTCGCTCTTCTCGGTCGTCTCGACATCCGCGATGATCTTGTAGGACCGGCCACGGATATTGACGGCAACGCCTTCGGGCACCGGCGAGGTGCCGGGATAGTAGATGTAGCGCTGACGCGGCGGCTCGGTGCTGGGCCGTTCGATGCCGAGAAGTTCGGCAGCGCTGCGGTCGTCGAGCGGCAGCACATTATTCGCCTCGGCCTCCTCGAACCAGGCCTTGACCAGAGCCTCGACCTTTTCGGGATATTTATCGGCCAGGTTCACCGATTCCGAACGGTCCTTGTCGACATGATAGAGTTCCCACTCGTCCTTGTCGAAATTGCCCTTGCTGGTCAGCGGCGCGTGAATGGCCGCAGCCTTCCAGCCATCTTCCCACATGCCGCGCGTGCCGAGCATGGCATAATATTGCCGCTTCTTCTGCGTGGGGCCGTCCGCTTCGAACGTATATTTCATCGACACGCCGGACATCGGACGCTGCTTCACGCCACGGAACGTCTCGGGGGCCTTGATGCCGATACATTCGAGGATGGTCGGCACGATGTCGACCGCATGATGATATTGGTTGCGCACCTCGCCCTTGGCCTTGATGCCCTTGGGCCAGGAGATCACCATCGGGCAGCAGGTTCCACCTGCATATTCCGAATAGCGCTTGAACATCTTGTACGGCGCGGAAAAGGCAGCCGCCCAGCCGGTGGGATAATGATTATAGGTTTCCGGGCCGCCCAGCACGTCGATATATTTCAGATTTTCCTCGAGCGTGTCGGGATAGTTGTTGAAGAATTTATTCTCATTGACCGACCCGTTCGGGCTGCCCTCACCCGATGCCCCATTGTCGGCGCAATAGATGACGATCGTATTCTCCAGCTGGCCCGATTCCTCGAGATAGTCGATGATCCGGCCGACCTGCGCGTCGGTATATTCCGACAGGCCCGCATAGACTTCGGCCATGCGCGCAAACAGCCTTTTCTCGTCGGCGTTCAGCTCGTCCCAGGGGCGGACATGGTCGCCCGGGTTCGCCTGGTCTTCCGGCATCGGGTTGAAATCGACGACGTCCGTGCCCTCGGGCAGCATGCCCTTGGCGATCATGCGGGGCACGATCCACTTGCGATAGGCGTCATAGCCTTCGTCGAACACGCCCTTATATTTGTCGATATATTCCTTGGGCGCATGGTGCGGAGCGTGATTGGCGCCCGGGCACCACCACATATACCATGGCTTGGAGGGGTTCGACGCCTTCTGATCGCGGATCATCTGAAGCGCCTGGTCGGCGAGATCCTTGGACAGATGATAGCCATCCTCCGGGCCATAGGGCTGATCGATGAACTTGTTATCCTCGGTCAGGTCGGGATACCATTGGTTGGTTTCCCCGCCCAGAAAGCCGTAAAAGCGATCAAAGCCCTGCTGGATCGGCCATTCGGACCGCACGCCGCCGCCGCAAATATCCTGTTCCGGGATATTATGCTCCTTGCCCAGCCAGAAAGTGGAATAGCCCGAAGCCTGCAGCACATGGCCGATGGAGGTCACATCCTCGGGCAGGCGCCCGCTCCAGCCCGGAAAGCCATTGGCCCCTTCGGTGATGCAGGACATGCCGTTCAGATGGTGATTGCGTCCGGTCAGGAAGCAGGAGCGCGTGGGCGAGCATAGGGCGGTCGTGTGCCATTGCGTATAGGTCAGCCCGCTATCGGCCAGCTTCTGCAAGGTCGGCATGTTGATCGCACCGCCATAAGGCTGCCATGCGGCCTGTCCGGTATCGTCATACAGGATGATAAGCACATTGGGCGCCCCTTCGGGCGCGACTGGCGGCGTGAACGGCGCCCAGTCCGGGGTTGAATCGCGCACATCAAGCTTGATGACGCCCTTGAATTCTTTGGTCATTATTATTGCATCCTCTTCATTATGATGAGTGGTGGCCGTCCCGCTGCGGTGGACCGCAGCCGACTTGCCGTTCATGAGGTGGTCGTCGGACCCGATGCTCTCGCCGCTGCCGAGAGGGCCGCGGCGAGAGCGGCTGGGATCAGTCCATGGCGGTCGCCATTTTCAGCCGGTCCATGCCGCCCGGTTCCTTGACGTCGTCAAAGTCGAAACGGACATGCTCGATCGTGCCGGTGAAGGGGAAACGGCTCGGACTCCTCGGCGAACACGCCGATCTTCGCGTTGGGGAAGGCCCATTCCGGTTCGGGCAGATGATTGCGATTGATGTGAACCGGAAATTTCGGGGGCTTGTTCATCTGCTCTTTTCTCCAATACCGTGCGGTTCGACACATGACATGGAGCGCGGCTCGTCTCGCAGATATCGGGTGATCTACTGATATGGCGCGGGAGTTTTAGGGAGCGGGCACAATGGTGAGGAAGCGACCGGCGGCATGTCTAAGGCCCGCTTCTTCCTCGATGATTTGATCCGAATCTTGCGCGTGGCGCCGTTCGGCCAACCGGCCATGGCTCTGCCCGTGATGCTGATTATCGACCCCAAAGGTACTATTTGCGGGCGTGGTCGCTGCAACCCGATCCGCCCAGACCTTCGGGGGTAAATCCCTCCCTTCGTCATGGGATTTACCCGCATGGCGGGGCCTGTCGCGCTCCTCCACTGTCGGCTCTGTAGAAGGTCAGGACGGCCGTCCGTGCCGCGCACCCCGCGGACAGGAGCAACCCGCCACGCCTTCCCACCGGGCGCGGCGGCACGACCCCAATCCCGCCGCCGCGCCCGACCCGTGATAGTATATGGAGCAAGCTTTGCGCCCGACACGCGATGACATGGCCGCCCCCGTGCCGATATTGCCGGCCGACTTGGGCCAGCAACGCACCATATTGGCCGCGGACCGGACGCTGATGGCGTGGATACGCACATCACTCTCGATGCTCAGCTTTGGCTTCACCATCTATAAATTCCTGCAAAGCCTGGCCGATCATGGCCAGATAATGCAGACGCGAAGTCCCCAGCATATCGGCATGTTCCTGGCGGGCGCCGGAACGATCACCATGCTGCTTGGCACCTACAGCTATTGGGTGACGCTGCGCGAAGTGCGTCAGGCCGGCCTGTTCAGGCTCGGCCGATCGGTGCTGTACATCGCCCTTCTCATGTCGGTGGCGGGTCTCATGCTGTTTGTCGGCATCACCCGGCGGATCCTGTGAGGCAGGGTTCGGCCCCGCCCGTCGCCATGACATTTGTCCGGCGCCTATCCCTCACCCGCCCCTTTGCTTCCGGAGGCTGAAAATGCACGACTATATCCATATGGCCGCGGAATATATTGCCCTGTTCGTCAATATCGTCGCTGTCCTGGCGATCGGCTTCGGCGCCGCGCAGGCATCCGTGCGGCTGCTCCCGTCGCTGATGAAGGGCAGCGAAGAGGCGTTGACGCCGGTCTGGCTCGATTTCGGGCGCTGGCTGGTGGCCGGCCTCACCTTCCAACTGGCCGCCGACATCATCGAAAGCGCGATCGCGCCCAATTGGGAGGATATCGGCAAGCTGGGCGCGATCGCCGCGATCAGAACCTTTCTGAGCTATTTCCTCGATCGCGACATGGACAATCTGCGCCGCCGACGCGAACGCTATCAGGCATCGAGCATCCGCGTCGGTGAGGAAGCATCATAGCCACCACACCCCCTCAACGTCGCCGCATCAGCAGATAGGCTGCCGGCAGCACGAACATCGACAATAGCGGTGCGGTGATCATGCCGCCGATCATCGGCGCGGCGATGCGGCTCATCACTTCGGAGCCGGCGCCGCTGCCGATCAGGATCGGGAACAGCCCCGCCAGGATCACGGCCACCGTCATCGCCTTGGGCCGCACGCGCAGCAGCGCGCCTTCCCGGATGGCTTCCGTCACCTGCTGACCGTCCGCATCCCTGCCGCGCCGCTCCAGCGCCGATTTGAGGTAGATCAGCATCACCACCCCGAACTCCGCCGCCACGCCCGCCAGCGCGATAAAGCCGACTGCCGTCGCCACCGACTGATGATAGCCCATCAGATAGAGCAGCCAGAAGCCGCCGGTCAGCGCGAAGGGCAATGTGCCCATGATCAGCAGCGCCTCATCCACCCGGCGGAAGATCAGATAGAGCAGCAGGAAGATGATCGCCAGCGTCGCCGGTACCACCAGCTGGAGCCGGTCATAGGCGCGGGTCAGATATTCGAATTGCCCGGCATAGGACAGGCTCACCCCCGGCGGCAACGTCACCTCCTTGCCGATCGCCACGCGCAGATCGTCCACCACCGACAGCAGGTCGCGCCCGCGCACATCGACATAGACATAGCCGGCGGGCCGCCCCTGCTCGCTCTTGAGCATGGGCGGTCCGTCGGTCACCGCCAGCCGCGCGACGGTGCCGAGCGTGATCAGATGCCCTTCAGGCGTCAGCATCGGCAGCGCGCGCAGCTCGCCCAGATCGTCGCGGATTTCACGCGGATAGCGCACATTGATCGGATAGCGCGCGACGCCCTCCACCGTCCGGGCGACATTGGCGCCGCCGATCGCGCCGGAGACGATCTGCTGCACATCGGCGATGTTGAGGCCGTAGCGCGCCGCCGCCGCCCGATCGATGTCGACATCGATATAGCGCCCGCCCGACAGCCGCTCCGCCAGCGCGGAGCTGACGCCGGGCACGGTCTTCGCCACCGTCTCCACCGCCAGCGCCACCCGCTCCAGCGCCTTGAGATCCTCGCCCATCAGCTTGATGCCGATGGGGCTTTTGATGCCGGTCGCCAGCATGTCGATGCGATTGCGGATCGGCGGCACCCAGATATTGGCAAGCCCCGGCACCCGCACGGTGCGATCCAACTCCTCGACCAGCTTGTCCGGCGTCATGCCCGGCCGCCATTGCGCGCGCGGTTTGAAGCGGATGCTGGTCTCGAACATGGTCAGCGGCGCGGGATCGGTGGCGGTGTCGGCGCGGCCCGCCTTGCCGAACACCGTCTCCACTTCAGGCACGGATTTGATGAGCCGGTCGGTCCGCTGCAACAGCGCCGACGCTTCGCCGGGGGACAGGCCGGGCAGCGCGGTCGGCATATAGAGAAGGTCGCCCTCATCCAGCGGCGGCAGAAATTCGCCGCCCAACCGGCTGAGCGGGATCAGCGTCGTCAGGAAGACCATGCCGGCCAGCGCCAGCGTGATGCGGGGCCGCCGCATGACCCAGTCGAGGCCCGGTCGATAGGCGCGGGTCAGCGCGCGGTTGATGGGATTGCTCTGCTCGGCCGGGATCCGTCCCCGGATCAGCCAGCCCATCAGCACCGGCACCAGCGTCACCGACAGGATCGCCGCCGCCGCCATCGCATAGGTTTTGGTGAAGGCCAAAGGCGCGAACAGCCGCCCCTCCTGCGCTTGCAGGGTGAAGACCGGCAGGAAGGAAAGCGTGACGATCAGCAGGCTGAAGAACAGCGCCGGCCCGACCTCGCGTGAGGCTTCGCCGACGATCCGCCAGCGCGCCGCGGCGTCGATCGGCCTGTCCGGCTGCTCCTGCGCATGGCGTTCCATATGTTTATGGACATTCTCGATCATCACCACGGCCGCATCGACCATCGCGCCGATGGCGATGGCGATGCCGCCTAGCGACATGATGTTCGCATTCACGCCCTGAAAACGCATGACGAGAAAGGCCGCCAGCACCCCCAGCGGCAGGGTGGCGATGGCCACCAGCGCCGAGCGCGCATGCCACAGGAACAGGGCGCAGACCAAGGCGACGATGGCGAATTCCTCGATCAGCTTGACCGAAAGATTGCGGATAGAAGCGTCGATCAGTTGCGACCGGTCATAGGTGGTGACGATCTCCACCCCCTTGGGCAGGCTGGCCTTGAGCGTGTCGAGCTTGCGTTCGACCGCCGCGATGACGCTGCGCGCGTCGGCGCCCTGCCGCAGGACGATGATGCCGCCGGCAACCTCCCCCTCCCCGTTCAGTTCGGCGATGCCGCGCCGCAGTTCCGGGCCCAGCTGGACATGGGCGACATCGCCGAGCGTCACCGGCACGCCGCCCGCCGTCGCCTTCAGCGCGACGCGCCGGAAATCGTCGAGGCTGCTGAGATAGCCCGAAGCGCGGACGACATATTCCGCCTCGCTCATCTCGACGATGGAGCCGCCCGCCTCCGAATTGGCGGCGCGGATCGCCTCGACCAGTTGCTTGTGCGTGACGCCCAGCGACGCCATGCGATGCGGATCGGCGACGACCTGATATTGTTTCATCATGCCGCCCACGCTGGCGACTTCGGCGACACCGCTTATCGTCTTCAATTCATAGCGGAGAAACCAGTCCTGCAGGCTCCGCAGCCCGGCAAGGTCATGGCCGCCGCTCCGATCCACCAGCGCATATTCGTAGATCCATCCCACCCCGGTCGCATCCGGGCCGAGCGCGGTCGTCCCCCCGTCGGGCAGGCTGCCCTGCACCTGGCTCAGATATTCCAGCACCCGCGACCGCGCCCAATAGAGGTCGGTACCATCCTCGAAAATCACATAGACGAAACTGTCGCCGAACATCGAATAGCCGCGCACCGTCTTGGCGCCGGGCACCGACAACATGGTGGTGGAGAGCGGATAGGTCACCTGATCCTCGACGATCCGGGGCGCCTGCCCCGGATAGGTGGAGCGGATGACGACCTGCACGTCCGACAGGTCCGGCAGGGCGTCGACCGGCGTGGTGCGCAGCGCCCATAATCCCGCGACGACCAGCAGCCCCGCCGCCAAAGCGACGAACAGGCGGTTGGCGATGGCGCCGTCGATGATCCGCGCGATCATTGCCCCTCATCCCGGGCGATGCTCTGGATATGCGGGCCGGCCTTGCCGGTGCCGAAGGTGAAGCGCACCTTGTCGCCGACCGCCAGCCCGCGCGTCTGGGCCGGGCCGGTAGTTGCAAAGCCCATGGTCATGGACGGCCAGCCCAGCGCCGGCACCGGCCCATGGTCCAGCTTGACCGAAGCGGCGGTCATCTGCCGGATGGTGCCGGTGGCGCTATAGGCGTGCGGGCTCGCCGGTTTGGCGGGGGCCTGATCGACGGGACGGATGTCGATGCCGGTCAGGCTGGCCTCGGAGTCCAGCAGGAACTGCCCCGACGTCACCACCGCCTCGCCCTCGGCCAGACCCGCGAGGATCTCGACGCGACCATCGGCTTCCCGGCCCACGCGCACCTCGGCAGGGCGATATTGCCCTTCCTTGAGCGCGAGCATGACCAAAGCGCGTTTGCCGGTGCGGATGACCGCTTCGGACGGGATCAGCAGCGCCTGCCGCCGTTCGGGCTGAAGCGAAACCTGCGCGAACATGCCCGGCCGCAGATTCCCCCCCGGATTGGCGAGTTCCGCCCGGACGGTGATGGTGCGGCTGTCGGCCGATGCGCTGGGCAGGATGGCGGTGATCCGGCCGGTGAACGACGCACCGGGAAAGGCGGTCAGCGTCGCGCTGATCGGCTGCCCCGGCCGGATCTCGCCCGCCTGCGTCTCCGGCACCGCCGCTTCGAGCCAGATCGGGTCCAGCCCCTTGATCTCGGCGAGCATCTGACCGGCGGCCAGTGCCATGCCGGGCCGCACGCCCAGCGCGGTGATGGCGCCCGCCTGCGGAGCGCGGATGGTGACGGTCGCGTGCGTCCGCCCCGACAGGGCGACGGACGCGATCAGCCCGTCCGGCATACCGAGCAGCCGCAGCCG
>DAMDPH010000042.1:0-20675 GCA_032082785.1 Sphingobium sp.
CCGGAGGCTGAATCAGCAGCGGCCCCTGCGGCCGTGAGCGAGGCCGAACCGGTGGCCGCTGAGGCTGCGGCCGAAGCGGACGCGGGCGAGGATGGCGATACGCCGCGTCGCGGCTGGTGGCAGCGCACCTTCGGCCAATAAGCGCGCGCGCCCCATCAGGTGCAAGACAGGCGCCG
The DNA here is from genome assembly GCA_032082785.1 of Sphingobium sp. Taxonomy (GTDB): domain Bacteria; phylum Pseudomonadota; class Alphaproteobacteria; order Sphingomonadales; family Sphingomonadaceae; genus Sphingobium. The sequence goes on from DAMDPH010000042.1 coordinate 177, forward strand.
CCGCCGACCGGACGATCCGGCTGGCGGCGGCGCCTTTCCTTTGGGGGCAGGCGCGTCCGGCCTTGCCCGCGCGGCTCCCTCCCGATTAATTCCCCTGCAAAGTCCGCGCTTTCGCCAGGTAGGGCGCTTCACCCGATGTTCATCCCGTCGCGGGCAGGTTATCAGGCCTCATGATCCGTCCCGTCACCCGGCTGACCCGCTTTTCATGATGCGGCTGTTCAAACTGATGCTGTGCGTGCTGGCCATGCTCGCCTTCACGATGCGGCCGGCGCTGGCGCAGAGCATCTTGCGCGACGCCGAGACGGAAGCCTTCATGGCCGACATGTCGGCGCCGCTGGTGAAAGCGGCCGGCATGGACCCGCGCAATGTCCAGGTGCTGGTCATCAACGACCCGGAAATCAACGCCTTCGTCGCCGGCGGCCAATATGTCTGGGTGCATAGCGGTCTGATCGCGCAGGCCGATAATGTAAATCAGGTGCAGGGCGTGGTCGCGCACGAACTGGGCCATATCGAGGGCGGCCATATCATCCGCTCGGCCGAAGGGATCAAGGAAGCGACCGGCATCACCCTGCTCAGCCTGGTGCTGGGCGCGGCCGCCATCGCGGCGGGCGGCGCGGAAGCGGGGCTGGGCATTTTCGGCATCGGCCAGCAGGCCGCGCTCGGCAAATATCTCGCTTTCTCACGCGCGCAGGAAAGCGCGGCCGACCTTGCCGGCGCGCGCTACCTCAGCAAGGCGGGCCTGTCGGGCAAGGGCAGTCTGGAATTTTTCAAGAAGCTGCAAAATCAGGAATATCGTCTCGCCATCCCGCAGGACAATAGTTATGGGCGCACCCACCCGCTGTCGGGCGAGCGCATCAATGTGCTGCGCGAAGTCTATACCGTCGATCCCGCCTGGGAACGGCCCACCGACCGCGATCTGGAGGCCCGGTTCGAACGGATCAAGGCGAAGCTGATCGGCTTCGTGTCGGAACCCACGCAGACGCTGCGCAAATATCCCGAAAGCGACCAGTCGATCCCGGCCCATTATGCCCGCGCCTATGCCTGGCATAAGAGCGCCTATCCGCAAAAGGCGCTGGACGAGGCGGACGCGCTGCTCGCCGCCATGCCCGATGATCCCTATTTTCTGGAGCTGAAGGGCCAGATCCTGCTCGAAAGCGGCAAGCCCGCCGAAGCGATCGCGCCGTTGCGCCGCGCGGTGGCGGAAACGCAGCAGCCCTTGATCGCGGTGCTGCTGGGCCATGCGCTGATCGCGACGGAAGATGAAGCCAATTTCGCCGAGGCCGAAGAGGTGCTGCGCAACGCCGTTGCGCGCGACCGCGAAAATCCCTTTGCCTGGTATCAGCTGGGCGTCGTCTACGAACATCGCGGCGACCGCCCGCGCGCCGCGCTTGCCAGTGCGGAGCGGTTTTCGATGATGGGCCAGCATGCCATGGCGCTGCGCAGCGCCGATGCGGCGATGCAGGGGCTGAAAGCCGGCACGGTTGACTATCTGCGCGCGCAGGATATCGCGATGGTTTCCCGCGCCGCCGTCGAACAGAACCGGAAGAAACGATGACAGACACGACCCGGCCGAGCTTTCGCGCGGCCCTTTCCAACAGGACGATACAGATGACGATTGGCGCCTTCGCTCTTATCGCGGCCGCCGCCGGCACCGCTTTTGCCGTGCAGGCCCCCGCCGGGGCCGGCAGCGCCAGCCGCGCCGACATCGAGAAGATCGTCCACGACTATATTCTCGAACATCCCGAAATCATCCCGCAGGCGATAGAAAAGCTCCAGGCCAAGCGGATGCAGGGCACCATCGACGCTAATCGCAGCGCGCTCGAAACCCCCTATGCCGGCGCCTGGGAAGGCGCGGAGCAGGCCGACGTCACCGTCGTCGAATTTTTTGATTATGCCTGCGGCTATTGCCGTGCCTCGCTGCCCGACCTTGCGCGGCTGGTGAACGACGACAAGAAGGTGAAGATCGTCTACCGCGAGCTGCCGATCCTGTCGGAGGAAAGCAGCGACGCCGCGAAAGTGTCGCTCCTAGCCGCCGAGCGTGGCCAATATATGGCCTATCACAAGGCGCTATATGGCGCGGGCAAGGTGACGCGCGACAGCATCCTCGCCGCCGCCGCCAAGGCCGGCATCAGCAAGGCCGATGCCGAGGCGGCGATCGCGTCGAGCAAATATGATGCCGAGCTGGAGGGCAATATCCGCCTCGCCCAGTCCTTGCAGGCGACCGGCACGCCCACCTTCATCATCGGCAATCAGCTGCTGAACGGGGCGGTCGGCTATGACAAGCTCAAGCAGGGCGTCGCGACCGCGCGCGAACGCTGAAAGCGCGACCGATAGCCGGCGGGGCATTGACTTGCCCCCCCCTTTTCCCTATCGGACGCCCCCTGACATGCGGCCGCCCGTCGTGGCGGCCCTTTTTCGTCACGCCCGATTCTCTAGTTGTTTGAGGAATGAACGATGAAGCGCACCTTTCAGCCGAGCAATCTGGTTCGGAAGCGCCGTCACGGTTTCCGCGCCCGCATGGCGACCCCCGGCGGCCGCAATGTGATTCGCGCCCGTCGCGCCCGCGGCCGCAAGAATCTCTGCGCCTGACCGACGCGCCGCCTGAGCGCGCGCCCGCCATCATGGCGCGGCGCGCGGATTTTCTGGCGGCGAATCGGGGACGCCGCGCCCCCATGCCGGGATTCGTCCTGCTGGTGCGGGCGCGCGACGATGGTGATCCGGCGATGCGTTTCGGCATCACCGTCACCAAGAAGATTGGCGGCGCTGTCATCCGCAACCGGATGAAGCGCCGTTTTCGCGTTCTGGCGCGCGACCTGCTGCCGCGCCATGGCGTCGCCGGCGCCGATCATGTGCTGATCGGCCGGGCCGGCGGCATAGAGCGCGACTTCGACCTGCTCCGCGCCGAGCTGGAAAAGGCGCTGCGCAAGGTGCAGCGGCCCGAAAATCCTGCGTCCGAACGATCCGGCAGGTCCGCGCCCAGGGGGCGCGGACCGCATCCGCGCGATGCGTCTGGCGGGCAGCCTGACAGGAAACAGGCGGGCGCCGACACGGCCGGAACGGCGGGCGAGCCGGGCCGGTGATCGGCCGCATCCTCATCCTCATCGCGCGCGGCTGGCAACTCGGCCCGTCGCGCATCCTGCCCCCCAGCTGCCGCTATGCCCCCTCCTGTTCGGAATATGCGATTCAGGCCGTGCGGAAATATGGTGCGGTCAAGGGTAGCTGGCTGGCGGCTAAGCGGCTAATGCGATGCCACCCATGGGGCGGATCGGGCCATGACCCGGTCCCCTGACTCATGACCAGAGATTGACAAGACGGCGGAGCCGACACGCGTGGACGACAAGAAGAACATCATTCTGGCGGTGCTGCTGACCGCCGCGATCCTGTTTGGCTGGCCTTATATTGCTGAGCATTTCTTTCCGGCGGCCAATCCGCCGGCGACGAAGATCGAGGGTGGCAAGCAGACCCCGGTCGCTCAGCCCAGCACCGATCCCGCCGCCGACGCTCCGGTCGCGATTCGCGACCGCGCGCTGGTGATCAAGGAAAGCCCGCGCGTGCCGATCCGCACGCCCAAGCTGACAGGATCGATCAACCTCAAGGGCGCGCGCATCGATGATATCGTGCTGCCGACCTATAAGGAAACGATCGACCAGCAATCCGCCGCCGTCCGCCTTTACAGCCCCAGCGGCACGCAGGACGCCTATTTCGCCGGCTTCGGCTGGCAGGGCGAAGGGCTGAAGCTGCCGGGCCGCGACACCGTCTGGACCGCGCAGGGCAGCGCGCTGACCCCGACCAGCCCCGTGACGCTGACATGGAATAACGGCGCGGGCCAGCTGTTCGAAATCCGCCTGACGGTGGATGAAAATTACATGATCTCCGCCGCGCAGAAAGTGTCGAACACCGGCGCCGGAACGGTCGGCGTGAAGCCCTATGGCTATATCAGCCGTCTGGGCGTGCCCAAGGATCCCGACACCTGGACCATCCATATCGGCCCCATGGGCGTCTTTGGCGGCGCGGCCAATTATGATGTCGACTATAAGGATCTGAACGAAGGCCCGTCGACGCAGAGCTTCCAGTCCAAGGGCGGCTGGATCGGCTTCACCGACAAATATTGGCTGTCGGCCCTGATCCCCGGCGGGCAGACCGACTTTGCCGGCCAGTTCCGCAAGGGCGCCGGCGCGCAATATCAGGCCGATGCCGCGCTCGACACGATCATGCTCGCACCGGGCAAGGCGGCGACGCAGACGCTGCGCCTGTTCGTGGGCGCCAAGGAAGTGAAGACGCTGGAAGCCTATCAGGACGCCGGTGTACCGCTGTTCGACCGCGCCATCGACTGGGGCTGGTTCTACTGGTTCGAAAAGCCGATCTTCGCCCTGCTGCACTGGCTGTTCGAACATATCGGCAATTTCGGCGTGGCGATCATCTGCCTCACGCTGATCGTGCGCGGCCTGATGTTCCCGATCGCGCAGCGCCAGTTCGCCAGCATGGCGGCGATGCGCGCGCTCCAGCCCAAGATGAAGGCGTTGCAGGAGCGGCATAAGGACGACAAGCAGAAGCTGCAGGTCGAGATGATGGAGCTTTACAAGAAGGAGAAGGTCAATCCCTTCTCCGGCTGTCTGCCCATCTTCGTCCAGATCCCGATCTTCTTCGCACTTTACAAGGTGCTGATGCTGACCATCGAGATGCGGCACCAGCCGTTCGTGCTGTGGATCAAGGATCTGTCCGCGCCCGATCCGCTGCACATCCTCAACCTGTTCGGCCTGCTGCCCTTCACCCCGCCTGCCTTCCTGGGGATCGGCGTGCTGGCGCTGCTGCTGGGCATGTCCATGTGGCTCCAGTTCAAGCTGAACCCGGCGCAGATGGACCCGATGCAACAGCAGATCTTCGCGCTGATGCCGTGGCTGATGATGTTCATCATGGCGCCCTTCGCCGCGGGCCTGCTGGTCTACTGGATCACCAACAACTGCCTGTCGATGCTGCAACAATGGTGGCTCTACAAACGCCACCCGCAGCTCAATACGGCCACGGCGGCGAAATAAATTGCCCACGCCCGTTCGTTTCGAGCTTGTCGAGAAACGGGTGCGCAACGGTTCTCGACAAGCTCGAACCGAACGGAGTGTGGGATGACAGACGATACGCAGCAGCAGCAGCTGATCGAGGAGGCGCGCAAGCTGTTCGCCGGGCCGATCGCCTTTCTGAAATCGGCGCCGGACCTGAAATTCCTGCCCGACATGGCGGTCAATGAAGTGGCCTTCGCCGGCCGCTCCAATGTCGGCAAAAGCTCGCTGCTGAACGCGCTGACCAACCGCAACAGCCTTGCCCGCACGTCCAACACGCCGGGGCGGACGCAGGAGCTGAACTTTTTCGACGTGGGCGATCCGCTGCGTTTCCGCCTCGTCGACATGCCCGGTTATGGCTATGCCCGCGCGCCCAAGGACATGGTGCGCAAATGGCAGTTCCTGGTGAACGACTATCTGCGCGGACGCGCCGCGCTCAAGCGGGCGCTGGTGCTGATCGACAGCCGCCACGGCATCAAGGAGGTCGATACGGAGATGCTGGACATGCTGGACGGCGCCGCCGTCAGCTATCGCATCGTCCTGACCAAGGCGGACAAGATCAAGGCGAGCGCCCTCACCGAAGTGACCGAGCGCACGGCCGAGGCGATCCGCAAGCGGCCCGCCGCTCATCCCGACATCATCGCCACCTCCAGCGAAAAGGGCATGGGCCTGCCCGAGCTGCGCGCGGCGGTGCTGCAAAGCGTGACGGTGGGCTGACCGGCATGAGCGACGATTATGTCTATGACGAAGCCAGCGGCGAATGGATCAGCGCCGCCGACGCCGCGCTGCGGGCGAACGAAGCCGATGCGGTCGAGGTGCGCGATGCCGTCGGCAATCTGCTGAGCGACGGCGATCAGGTGACGCTGATCAAGGATCTGACGGTGAAGGGCGCGGGCCAGACGCTCAAGCGCGGCACGCTCATCAAGTCGATCCGCCTGACCGGCGACCCGCAGGAAATCGACTGCCGCTATGAGGGGATCAAGGGGCTGGTGCTGCGCGCGGAGTTCGTGCGCAAGCGCTGATCGCCGGCATCTGCGCCCGTCGCCGGAACCCGACTCGCCCGACCCGGCGTTGAACCGGCGAAAGGAGAGCGACCATGGCACAGCAGACAATAGCGAGCCTGGCGGACAAGATGCAGCAGATCGATTTTGCGATGCTGTCCACCCATAGCGAAGACGGGCATATCGGCGCCCGGCCGATGAGCAACAATCAGGATGTCGCCCATGGCGGCGACAATTATTATTTCACCACCGAAGACACGTTGATGGTGAAGGATATCGAGCGCGACCCGCGCGTCGGCCTGTCCTTCCACGGGCGCAGCGGCCTGTTCGGCCAGCGTCCCTTGTTCATCGCGGTGGAGGGCCGGGCCGACCTGATCCGCGACCGCGCGCTGTTCGAGGATCATTGGAACAGCGACCTGGAACGCTGGTTCGAACAGGGGCCGGACACGCCGGGGCTGGTGATGATCCGCGTCCATGCCGAGCGCGCCCATTATTGGGACGGCGAGGATGAGGGCGAGCTGGAACTATAGGCAGCGCGCCCGCGCGCGTCAGGCCTTGCGCGGGCGGCCGAAGGCGGCGCGCAATTCATCCTTGGCGCGTTCCAGCACCTCGCGCTGGCTCGCGTCCAGGTCGCGGCCGGCGCGGTTGATGTAGAAGGTCAGCATCGACATGGCCGACCGAAACGGTCCCGCCTTGCGGCGGCGGCTCGCCTCCGCCGATCGCTTGAGCGACGCGGCGATGCGGCGCGGATCGCGCCAGGTGAAGATGTCCGGCTCCAGGTCGAGCGCGTCGCCCCGCTCCGTCACCCCCTGCGACCATTTTCCGCTTGCCCGCATAAGGCCCTCTCAGACCGCGATCAGCGCATAGGGACGGCCGAACTTCTCCGACACCACAAATTGCGCGCAATTATAGACGGGCACGCCGCGCGGGGTCTTGCCCTCGAACGCGCCGCGATGGGCATGGCCATGGACGGCGAAACGCACATTGTCGAACCGGTCGATCGCATCGGCCAGCCGGGAGGAACCGAGAAAGGGAAAAATCTCGGTCGGCTCGCCCTCCACCGTCTGGGCGATCGGCGAATAATGCAGCACCGCCACGCAGCGGTCGGTGCGCAGCGAGCGCAGCGCATTTTCCAGCTTGCGCGCTTCGTTGATCGATTCCTCGACGAAACTCTTGATCGCGCCCTCGCCAAAGGCGCCCAGCTCGCCCCGGCCGAAGCCGCCGACAAAGCCCTTCACCCCGGCAAAGCCGACACCCTGTATCTCCACCGCCTGCTCGTCCAGCACGGTGACGCCGGCGCCCTGCAAGATGCGCGTCACTTCCTCGGGCTGGCCGCATTCATGGTCGTGATTGCCCAGCACGGCGACGGCGGGGATGGTGCAGGCATGGAGATCCTCGGCCAATATCTCCGCCTCGCGGGTCTTGCCGAAATTGGTGAGGTCGCCGCACAGCGCCAGCACATCGGCCTGTTTGGAGATTTCGGCGAACAGATCGCGATAGCGGCGTTCGGACGTTTCGCTCACATGCAGGTCGCCGATGGCGGCGAGCGTCAGCGTCTTGCCTGGCGGCATGTCACTTGTTGCGGTCATGGCTTTCCTCCAGCCCCTTGCCGACGACATCGGCGAATCCCCATTCGGTAATGTCCACCAGATAGTCGCGCGGGCTGAGCAGCCGCCCCCGGCAGACGCGGATATTGGGCACGGGCAGTTCGGCGCGCGTCTGCAACCGGCCCAGCAATTCCTCGAACAGCCACAGCGGGATGCAATGGCGTTCGGTCGGGTAGATGAAACGGAAATTGAGCAGATGGATGAGCAGCAATTCCCAGTGCAGTTCCATCGCGTCCAGCAGCCGCTGCCAGTCGATCCGCTCATATTGTTTGAGGATCATATGGGCGACATCCGCCCCGTCATAGCGATAGCGATCCTGGATGAAGAGTTTGGAGAGGATGAACTCGGTCGGCGGGGTGATGCGTACCGACACGCCATAAACCTCCGCCTGCGACGCCTCGCGAAACCATTCCTCCGTTACCGGCAGGCTGGCCGACGAGATATTGTAGATGACGTCGAAAAAATGCTCGCCCTTCCAGACCTTGCCGATCCAGCGTTCATCCTCGAACTCCACCTCATGGCCGCGATGGCGGAAATGGGCGAGGATACGGGGCGCGTCGCCCGCCTTGCAGAAGACGTCCAGATCCTTGGTCGGCCGCACGATGCCGGTATAGCAGCCCAGCGCATAGGTGCCCGACAGCAGGAAGGGGATGCCCGACTCGACCAGCTCGGTCAGGCTCTCGCGGTAAAAGGCGACGGCCTCTGGCGGCGGATCGAAGGCGTGGGGATCGAGCGGCATCGGCGACCTTCCTGAAGGGGAGCAAAAGGAACGGGCCAACCGCCGCTCCGTTCCGCCGGGCGGGATGGTCGGGTAAAGGGTTGGGATCGTTGGGGAGTTGTGCGGGGCGGGGGGGATGATGCTGAACCCGGTTCGGCATCCGGTTCCTCTGCGCAGGCGACGACACGGGACAGGGGGCGCCGGGCACAGTCTTCACGCCGCTGCCAAGTGCTCTGCGCGAACCACTTGCGATGAACGTCTCGCGCGGAGGCGCAGAGACGCGGAGAGGGATGCACCGCCAAGCCGTGCCCCGGCGCAGGCCGTAGCCCAGCTCCCGCCGATGCGGCTTGACTTCGGCAGGGGCAGGATCGGCTGGGAGAGGCGGTGCCGGATCGCCTGAGACCCCAGCTTTCGCTGGGGTGACGGATAGGCGCTAGATCGCCTTAATGGGGTGCGCCGGCTGCTTTGTAACCGTCGTCACACCAACCACAACGCCCACGTTCAAGCTCCCCCCCACCAAGCCTCTCCCCGAGAAACAGCAGCAATACGCTCCGCCATCACACCAACACACGACGTCATGCTGAACTTGTTTCAGCATCCAGTAAGCGCCGCCCATGCGGCAGCGCGGACCCGCTTAAGCCAGGCGCTTTCCCTCCGCGCCTCCGCCGCGCCTCCGCGTCTCCGCGCGAACCTCAGCCCCACGCCGCCCCATCGGCCGCCTATCTCATACGCACTGGCCTTGGCCGCGATTTGACCTTAGAGCCTCGTCCCATGGAAGAGGCTCGTCCCGAAACCGCTCAATCGTCTTTCGCCTACCGCCTGCGCCGCGACGCGGGGGGGATATTCGGTCGCTTGCGTCCGCTCCGCGACCGGCTGCGCCCCCTGTGGGAGCGGCGGCTGGTGCGATGGGCCGCGATCCTTGGCGGGGCGCTGCTGGCGGCGATCTTTCTCTTCTGGCTGATCTTCGCGCGCGGCCTGCCCGACGCGGCGACGCTGCTGGAATATGAGCCGCCGCTGCCCACCATCGTGCGCGACATCAATGGCCAGCCGGTCCACAGCTATGCGCGCGAACGGCGCGTGCAGCTGCAATATAGCGATTATCCGCCGCTGCTGATCCGCGCCTATCTGGCGGCGGAGGACAAGACCTTTTTCGACCATCATGGCGTCGACATCCCCGGTTTCGCCGGCGCGGTGGTGGATTATGCCAGCAAGCTCGGCTCGGGCCAGCGCGCGCGCGGTGGGTCGACCATCACCCAGCAGGTCGCCAAGAATCTGCTGATCGGCGACGAATATTCGCCCACGCGCAAGGTGAAGGAGATGATCCTCGCCTATCGCATGGAAAATGTTCTGTCCAAGCAGCAGATCCTTGAGCTGTATCTCAACCAGATATTCCTGGGCCGTAACGCCTATGGTGTGCAGGCCGCCGCGCGCGCCTATTTCAACAAGGATGTCGCCGACCTCCAGCTGCACGAAATGGCCTATCTCGCCATCCTGCCCAAGGGGCCGGCCAATTACCGGCCGGAGAGCGAGACCGGCCATGCCCGCGCGCTCGACCGTCGCAACTGGGCGCTCGGCGAGATGGAGCGCAATGGCTGGATCACCGCCGCGCAACGCGATGCCGCGCGGGCGCTGCCGCTGGGCACGGTCGCGGCCCATGGCTCCGGCTTCGACGCGCGCGCCGGCGGCTATTATATGGAGGAAGTGCGCCGCCGCCTGATCGAACGGTTCGGTGAAAAGGCGGAGGACGGCCCCAACAGCGTCTATGCCGGCGGCCTGTGGGTGCGCAGCCCCTATGACCCGGTAGCGCAGGACAAGGCGGCCGCGGCGCTCCGTGGCGGGCTGTTGCGCTTCGACGCGGGGCGCGGCTGGTCCGGCCCGATCCGCCAGTTCGACATTTCCAAGGGCTGGCAGCGCGAACTGGCGGCCAGCTATGTCGGCGTCGACTATGCCGACTGGCGTGTCGCCGTGGTGGTGAGCCGGTCCGGCACGGAGGCGCAGATCGGCTTTACCGACGGCAGCACCGGCACGCTGCCCGCCAGCGCCGCGCAGCTTCCCTATCGCCGCACCGGCGGCACCGCCTTCGCCGCGATGAAGCCCGGCGACCTGATCGTCGTCACCCGCAATGGCGGCAGCTGGGCGCTGCGCAACATTCCCGAAGTGTCCGGCGGCATGGTGATCGAGGAAACCCATAGCGGCCGCATCCGCGCCTTGCAGGGCGGGTTCGATTCGCGCCTCTCCTCCTACAACCGCGCCACCCAGGCGCAGCGCCAGCCCGGCTCCACCATCAAGCCCTTCGTCTATGCCGCCGCGCTCGACAGCGGCATGACGCCGGCCTCGATCATCGTCGATGGGCCGCTCTGCGTCTATCAGGGCGCGGGGCTGGGGCAGAAATGCTTCCGCAACTTCTCGGGCGGCAGCGCCGGGCCGCGCACCATGCGCTGGGGCGTCGAACAGTCGCGCAACCTCATGACCGTGCGCGCCGCGTCGCAGACCGGCATGGAGCGGGTCGTGCGCACCATCAAGGCGATGGGGATCGGCGATTATCAGCCCTATCTCTCCTTCGCGCTGGGCGCGGGCGAGACGACGGTGGAGCGGATGGTCAACGCCTATGCCACGCTCGCCAATCAGGGGCGGCAGATGCCGTCCAAGGTGATGGACTATGTGCAGGACCGGCGCGGCAAGGTGATCTGGCCGGAACGCTGGCGCCCGTGCGATGGCTGCAACATGGCCAATTGGGACGGCAAGTCCATGCCCCGCTTCGGCTTTGAAGGGCGGCAGGTGATGGACCCAATGACCGCCTATCAGGTCGTCCATATCGCCGAGGGCGTGATCCAGCGCGGCACCGCCACCGTGCTTGCCGATCTGAAGCGCCCGCTGTTCGGCAAGACCGGCACCACCAACGGCCCGACCAATGTCTGGTTCGTGGGCGGATCGCCCGATCTCGTCGCCGGCGTCTATATCGGCTATGACCAGCCGCGCAGCCTGGGCGGCTGGGCGCAGGGCGGCCGGATCGCCGCGCCGATCTGGAAAGCGGCGATGGCGCCGATCCTGGAAACCATGCCCAAGACGCCCTTCATCGCGCCCGCCGGCATCCGCATGGTGGCGATCGACCGCCGCTCCGGCCGCCGCGTCTATGGCGCCTGGCCGAGCGACGAGCCCAAGGCGGCGGTGATCTGGGAAGCGTTCAAGCCCGAATCCGAACCGCGCCGCACCATCCGCAAGGAGGAAGCGGAAGCGCAGGCCAAGGCCGACGCCGCCAAGGCCGCCGCCAACCAGCGCCGCCAGAACCGGGACGCGGACTTCCTGCAGGAGCAGGGCGGCATTTACTGACGGCGCGGCGACGCGGTGCAGTTGCCGTCCGCCCTTGCGCGGAAGGATTGATTCTTTGCAAATGACGCGCCCTCGGATAGTGGCCGTCGCTTGATGCGTTAAAGCGCCAGGACTTTTTTGGAGACGCCCCATGCGCGCCGAAGCGCAGCAATATATCGACCGTATCGACGCCGCGCTGGACCTGCTGCGCCGCTTCCTCGACTGGGACCGCGCGCTGCGCCGGCTGGACGAGTTGAACGCCCGCGTCGAGGATCCGACGCTGTGGGACAATCAGAAGCTGGCGCAGGAAGTGATGCGCGAGCGGACCCGGCTGGACGGCGCGATCGGCGCCACCCGCGCGATCGAGACGGAAAAGAGCGACACCGCCGAACTGATCGAAATGGCCGAGGCCGAGGGCGACGAGGATATGGTGGGCGAGGCGATCGCCGCGCTCCGGACGCTCGCCGACCGCGCCGATGAGGACAAGATCAAGGCGCTGCTGGCGGGCGAGGCCGATGGCAGCGACACCTATCTGGAAATCCATGCCGGCGCCGGCGGCACCGAAAGCCAGGATTGGGCGGAAATGCTCAGCCGCATGTATCGCCGCTGGGCCGAACGGCGCGGCTACAAGGTCGAGCTGGTCGACTATCAGGCGGGCGAGCAGGCGGGCATCAAGTCCGCCACCTTCCTGATCAAGGGCGAGAATGCCTATGGCTATGCCAAGACCGAAAGCGGCGTCCACCGCCTGGTCCGCATCAGCCCCTATGACAGTTCGGCCCGCCGCCACACCAGCTTCTCGTCGGTCTGGGTCTATCCGGTGATCGACGACAATATCGAGATCGAGGTCAATGAAGGCGACCTCAAGATCGACACTTATCGCGCCTCGGGCGCGGGCGGGCAGCATGTGAACACCACCGATTCGGCGGTCCGCATCACCCACGTGCCGTCCGGCATCATCGTCGCGTCGCAAAATGACCGGTCGCAGCACAAGAACCGCGCCACCGCGATGAACATGCTCAAGGCCCGCCTCTACGAGGCCGAACTGCGCAAGCGCGAGGAAGCCGCGTCCACCGACTATGCCGCCAAGACCGAAATCGGCTGGGGCCATCAGATCCGCTCCTATGTGCTCCAGCCCTATCAGTTGGTGAAGGATCTGCGCACCGGCGTCACCTCGACCGCGCCCGACGATGTGCTGGACGGCGCGCTCGATCCCTTCATGGCCGCCGCGCTGAGCCAGAAGGTGACGGGCGAGAAGGTCGATGTGGAGGATGTCGACTGATGAGACGCGCGGCGGCAGTGGGAATGGCGGCGTCGCTTTTCCTGCTCGCCGCCTGTGACGCTTTTTCCGGCGGCGGCGACAATCGCTCCGCCGCCGCGCGCCCCTTTCCGCGCGCCGACCGCCCGGTCGCGCCGATCGTCTCGACCCGCTGGTCCAGCGAAGAGGCGCGCGACCGCGTCAATGAAGCGGACGACATCATGACCCGCGCCGGCATCCGCCCCGGCATGACGGTGGCCGATCTTGGCGCGGGCGAGGGCTATTATACCGTCCGGCTGGCCCGGCGCGTCGGCCCCGACGGGCGCGTCCTGGCGGAGGATATCATGCCCGAGGTGATCGAGGCGCTGTCCCGCCGCATCACGCGCGAAAATTGGGGCAATGTCGCCGTCCGGCTGGGCACGGCGGAAGACCCCAAGCTGCCCGAAGACAGTTTCGACCGCATCCTCATGGTCCATATGTATCATGAAATTGCCGAGCCTTACGCCTTCCTCTGGCATCTCAGCCCGGCGCTCAGGAAAAATGGCGAGTTGATCGTGGTCGATGCCGACCGGCCCACCGATCAGCATGGCACGCCGCCCCGGCTGCTGATCTGCGAGCTGGCCGCCATGGGATTCCGGCTGGAGGAGCTGGTACCAAAGCCCACCGCCGGCGGCTATTTCGCGCGCTTCCGCCGTATCGCCGCGCGGCCCAAGCCCGGCAATATCGTACCCTGCACCTGGCGCAAACAGGCGGCGCAAGGGCTGGACAAAGGCTCGTAATCCTAAGAGCTTGGTCGTGACCGGAGAGGCAGGGAGACGGAATGTGGCAGAGGCTTTTCCGCAGGGCACCGTTCATCAGGCGGGCGAGGATCTGCGCGCCGCGCTGGAAGGCGACCCGGCGCTGCTGGCGCTCTGGAGTGGGCTGACGCCGCTTGGCCGCAATGAATTTATCTGCTGGGTGGACGACGCCAAACAGGCCAAGACCCGCCAACGCCGCATCCAGCGCACCGGCGAGGAACTGCTGGAGGGCAAGAAGCGCCCCTGCTGCTGGCCCGGCTGCATCCACCGTCCCGACAAACCCCCAAGCCCCAGCCAACGCGCCATCCTGATCGAACGCCGTCGCGGGAAGGCGGGCTAGGGGCGGGAACTGGAGGCAGGGCAGGGGCGGCGGGCAGGCACCGACGCGGGCACCAGCGCCGGCACAGGAGGCGCGTCGGCTCAACGCCTGCGCCTATGTCTGCCCTTTCCCTCTCCCTCTCCCGCTCCCTCACTCCTCCGTCATGCTGAACTCGTTTCAGCATCCAGTAAGCTCCGCCCATGCGGCGGCGCGGGACGGAGGCGGCCCGTCACCTCTCCGCGCCTCCGCGTGAACCTGCGACGAAGCGGAATTTCGCGCGGAGGCGCAGAGACGCGGAGGGGAGAGGCGCGCGGGCAATCCGTGCGTCTGGCGGGGCGTATGGGACGAAGGACTGCCGGAGACACTGGATCCCGGCCTTCGCCGGGAAACCGAGTGCCCCGCCCTCGACCCTCACCCCTCCGTCATGCTGAACTTGTTTCAGCATCCAGTAAGCTCCGCGCCTGCGGCGGCGCGGGACGGAGGCGCCCGGTCACCTCTCCGCGCCTCCGCGCCTCCGCGTGAACCTGCGACGAAGCTGAATTTCGCGCGGAGGCGCAGAGACGCGGAGAGAGAAGGGCGCGCGGGCACCCCGCGCGTCTGGCGGGGTGTAAGCGGAGGGGGACTGCCGGAGACACTGAATCCCGGCCTCCGCCGGGAAACAGGGTGCCTAGCCCTCGACCCTCACTCCTCCGTCATGCTGAACTTGTTTCAGCATCCAGTAAGCTCCGCGCCTGCGGCGGCGCGGGACGGGGGCGGCCCGTCACCTCTCCGCGCCTCCGCGTGAACCTGCGACGAAGCGGAATTTCGCGCGGAGGCGCAGAGACGCGGAGAGAGAAGAGCGCGCGGGCACCCCGCGCGTCTGGCGGGGTGTAAGCGGCGAAGAACCGCCGGAGACACTGGATCCCGGCCTTCGCCGGGAAGGTCAATCGCGGGATGTCTATTAAATCGTTGATTAAAAGCGATAAAACTGCCCATCCACCCTCCGCCTTCACGCTCGCCGCCACCCCGCGCAGATAGGCTTTATATGTCTCACCCTTGTAGCAGTTAAGCGCGCCGCCCGCTGCCACCCGTCCGCCATCGTCGCCGCCGCGATCCGCACCGGCTGCCAGCCCGCCCTTGCCGCAACGCGGCATTTCCTGTAGGGGCCGCCGCGATAAGTCCTGGAGGCGCGGTGCCGGCCGGGAAAAACCGACCCCAAAAGGCGCACTCCATGTCTCTGCGTAATATCGCGATCATCGCGCACGTCGATCACGGCAAAACCACGCTCGTCGATCAGCTCTTCCGCCAGTCTGGCACCTTCCGCGATAATCAGCGGGTCGAGGAACGGGCGATGGACTCCAACGATCTGGAAAAGGAGCGCGGCATCACCATCCTGGCGAAGCCGACCTCGATCGAATGGAACGGCACGCGCATCAACATCGTCGACACCCCCGGCCACGCCGATTTCGGCGGCGAGGTGGAGCGTATCCTCTCGATGGTCGACGGCGTGATCCTGCTGGTCGACTCGTCGGAAGGCGCGATGCCGCAGACCAAGTTCGTCACCGGCAAGGCGCTGGCGCTGGGCCTCAAGCCCATCGTCGTCGTTAACAAGGTGGACCGCCCCGACGAGCGTATCCAGGAAGTGCTGGACGAAGTGTTCGACCTTTTCGTCACGCTCGAAGCGACCGACGAGCAGCTCGACTTCCCGGTCCTCTACGCCTCGGGCCGCAACGGCTATGCCAGCGATGATCCGTCGCGTCGCGAAGGCACGCTGGAGCCGCTGTTCCAGAAGATCGTCGATCATGTGCCGGCCCCGGCGCTGGATCAGGACGCGCCGTTCAGCTTCCTCGTGACGCTGCTCGACCGCGACAATTTCCTCGGCCGCATCCTGACCGGCCGCGTCCAGTCCGGCACGCTCAAGGTCAACCAGCCGATCCACGCGCTCGACGTCGATGGCAAGGTGCTGGAAACCGGCCGCGCGTCGAAGATCCTCTCCTTCCGCGGCCTGGACCGCGTGCCGGTGGAGGAAGCCCGCGCGGGCGACATCATCAGCCTTGCCGGCCTGACCGTCGCGACCGTCGCCAACACCATCGCCGATCCGCAGGTGACCGACCCCATCAAGGCGCAGCCGATCGATCCGCCAACCCTGTCGATGCGCTTTGCCGTCAATGATTCGCCGATGGCCGGCCGCGAAGGGAGCAAGGTGACGAGCCGCATGATCCGCGACCGTCTGGCCCGCGAAGCCGAATCCAACGTCGCCATCAAGGTGACGGAATCGGAAGACAAGGACAGTTTCGAAGTCGCCGGCCGTGGCGAGCTTCAGCTGGGCGTCCTGATCGAAACGATGCGCCGCGAAGGCTTCGAACTGGGTATCTCGCGTCCCCGCGTGCTGTTCGGCGAAGACGAAAATGGCAACAAGACCGAGCCTTATGAAACCGTCGTCATCGACGTGGACGATGAGTTCTCCGGCACGGTCGTCGACAAGATGAACATCCGCAAGGCCGAGATGACGGACATGCGTCCCTCGGGCGGCGGCAAGACCCGCATCACCTTCTCCGCGCCGTCGCGCGGCCTGATCGGCTATCATGGCGAATTCCTGTCCGACACGCGCGGCACCGGCATCATGAACCGCTTGTTCGAGAAATATGGCCCCCATAAGGGCAAGATCGAAGGCCGCAAAAATGGCGTGCTGATCTCGAACGGCGCGGGCGAGGCCAATGCCTATGCCCTGGGTCCGCTCGAAGAGCGCGGCATCCTGTTCGTCGGCGTCGGCGAAGCCCTGTATGAGGGCATGGTGATCGGCGAAAACGCCAAGCCGGAAGATCTTGAAGTTAATCCCATGAAGTCGAAGGCGCTGACCAACTTCCGCGCCAGCGGCAAGGATGACAGCATCCGCCTGACCCCGCCGAAGAAGATGACGCTGGAACAGGCCATCGCCTATATCGACGATGACGAAATGGTCGAAGTGACCCCCAAGACCATCCGCCTGCGCAAGCGCTATCTCGACCCGAACGAGCGCAAGCGCATGTCGCGCGCCAAGGCGGCCTGATCGCCTTAAAAGGTTACGGAAAAAAGGGCCGGTGTCGTGAGACGCCGGCCTTTTTCGTTGGCTGGCCGGCAGGGCGGATGCGTGGCGAGATACAGAAAATCATAGGCAGCATGATTAACATGGATTAAGATGCGTCTTCTCGTGGGGGAGACAAAGCCATGCTCGACTATGCGATGATGCCGCTGAAGCGCTATGCTGAATTTGGCGGGCGGTCGAGCCGCCGGGAATATTGGATGTTTTTCCTGGCCATCCTGCTCCTGGCGACGGTGCTAGCGATCGTGGCGGCCATCCTTTCAGCTTCGTCTGGCATGTCCTTCGGGGCGATGTTCCTGACGCTGTACGCCCTCCCGGGGCTTGCGCTGCTGGTGCCCAACATCGCCCTCCATGTCCGCCGGTTCCACGATCAGGATCGTCGCGGCTGGTTCTACCTGTTGATCCTGATCCCCTATCTGGGCGGGTTGATCGTCCTCATCTTCATGGCCCTGCCGGGCACTGTCGGCCCGAACCGCTATGGCGATCAAGCGCCGGAGCCACAGGATCTCGCCTGAAAGGCTGGCCGTGGTTGGCGGCAGGATCATTGGAACGGATGGCCTACAAAATACCGGCCCCTGCCCGCTGGGAAAAGGGGCTTCGATCTAATCATCGCGAAATGTCAGGGCAGAGAAGGAGGAATCGGTGCCGCGTCGGCTCAGTCGGTTGGTTTGACGGTGGGTTAAGGGAGGATCGGCGGCGTGCTGTCCGGAAGGGTCAACCAGTTTTTCCAGATCGCATAGGTGCTTAGCTGGTAGAGACGTTTACTACAGGCTCGCGGCGTAACCTGATCGACGAGCGGACGGATTGCGTCTGATCTTATGGTTGCGCTGAGCGAATAATGTTTACCAGTGCAAGTGCGTGTTCGACTGTCCCAGTCCAGCACCACACACCTGTAAGCCCTGTAATAGGGATGTTGTCCGTCCGTGTGTCGTTGGCGGCCTGAGCGATCCGGTCCGATGCGCTTTCGATTGGCTGCTCCCTTCTCAACAGGGCGCTCCATTCGATCATCGCGTGCTGGTGATCGGTTGCCCAAACCTGCGAAATGTATGTTCCGCCTTTGTAGTCACAGACGATTGTGAAGAGGTTCAGGTCCATCAGATTGGCATATACGGTTCGGCTGGCTGCCGCCATATTTACACCGACAAAGTTGACGTCACCACCGAAGCTTAATTTAAGGCTGCTATTTAAAGGCAGGCTTGAGTCAGGGCGATCTCAATGAAGCGGAATGGTGCATTCTGACAGCCTTGTTGCCGATTGACCCCGATAACCTTGGTCGAGGAAGGCTCGCAGGAGCAGAACGGCTCAATCATCAATGGTATTCTCTGGCGCTCCTTGGCGCGATGTGCCGTCCAAATATGGCAGTTGGAACACGATCTATTGCCAGACAGGGGAAGGCGCCCGTCGCGGGCCGGAGCACGGCACATGGGCTGAATCCGATGCCCTGTTGCAACAGGGGAAGTGCCCGAAAATACTGGTTTCCGGCGGCTGCGCCTGTATAGTCGCGCGGTTTGCAATCCCCTCCGCGAAAGCGCTTCATGCATCTTCTTATCGGCCTTGCCGGCATATTGCTCATTCTTGCCATCGCCGTCGCCCTTTCCTCGGACCGTCGCGCCATCCGGCCGCGGGTCGTGGGCGCCGCCTTTTTGTTGCAGGCGGGGATCGCGCTGCTGGTGCTGTATGTGCCGGCGGGGCGCGCGATCATCGGCGGCATGTCGCATGGCGTCTCCAACCTGCTCGGCTATGCGCAGGCGGGCACCGACTTCATCTTCGGCCCGCTCGCCCGGCCGGAGGTCGGCGGCGCCAGCTTCGCCATCGCCGCGCTGCCGGTCATCATCTTCTTCGCCAGCCTGGTGTCGATCCTTTATTATCTAGGGATCATGCAGTTCATCGTTCGCTGGGTCGGCGGCGCGATCGAGAAGGTGACGGGCGTGTCCAAGGTGGAAAGCCTGTGCGCGGCGGCCAATATCTTCGTCGGCCAGAGCGAAAGCCCGCTGGTGATCCGCCCCTATCTGGCCGGGCTCACCCCGCCGCAGCTGTTCGCGGTGATGACCAGCGGCATGGCGGGCGTCGCCGGCACCATCCTGGCCGCTTATGCGTCGATGGGGATCAAGATCGACTATCTGCTCGCCGCCAGCTTCATGGCCGCGCCGGGCGGGCTGCTCATGGCCAAGATCATGATGCCCGACGCGCGCGAGCCGCTCCAGACCGAATTGCCGCTGGGCGATTCGCCCGACCTGCCGCTGCCCGAAAATCGGGTGAGCGGCGCCGGGCCGGCCGCTTTGCTGCCCGAAGCCACGCCGGGCGAGCCGCTGCCGCCGGCCACCCATGACGAGGAACGGCCCGCCAACCTTATCATGGCCGCCGCGCAGGGCGCGCAGACCGGCGTCAAGCTGGCGGTGGCGGTCGGCGCCATGGTGCTGGCCTTCGTCGCGCTGGTGGCGCTGGCCAATGGCATATTGGGCGGCATCGGCGCCTGGTTCGGCTATCCCGACCTGAGCTTCCAGATGCTGCTCGGCTATGTCTTTTCGCCGATCATGTATCTGCTCAACATCCCTTGGACGGAGGCGCAGGTCGCCGGCGGCCTGTTCGGGACGAAGGTCGTGCTCAACGAATTCGTCGCCTATATCAATATGGGCCAGGTGCAGGGCGCGCTGTCGCCGACGACCATCGCCATCGTCACCTTCGCGCTGTGCGGCTTCGCCAATTTCAGCTCGATCGCGATCCAGATGGCGGTCACCGGCAATCTGGCGCCCAACCAGCGGCCGATGATCGCGCGGCTGGGGTTGAAGGCGCTGGTCGCCGGCAGCCTCGCCAATCTGATGAGCGCGGCGCTCGCGGGATTGATGCTCAGCCTGTGACGGACTGAAAAAAAGGCCGTAGCACGAAGACTCTACCCCCCGCGGCGCGGATCGGTTATGGTTAACGCCATGGGGGCTAAGATCATGATTGCGGCCACTGCGGTGGCCCTGAGCTGGCCGGTCATGGGCGCGGAAAAAGCGCCACGGCCGGGCGTGTTGGAAACCTATAAGGACTGGACCATCGGCTGCGACAATCGCAACCGGTGCGAAGCGGTGTCGCTGATCCCGGACGGCGTCGATGTGCCCGACAATACGGTGACGGTGCGCGTGGTGCGCGACGGCGCGGCGGAAGCGGATACGGAGATCTGGGCCAGCCGCGGCGCCCGCGGGGACGGCCCGGTCAGCTTCCATGTCGACGGCCACAAAATGGCGAGCGCGGTCAGCAAGGATGGCGAGGCGATCGTGCGCGGGCCGCAGGCTGCCGCGCTGGCGGTTGCGATGGCGCGCGGCCATGCGATGGAAGTGCGGGCCGGCAGCCGGGTGCTGGGCCGCCCGTCGCTCAATGGATCGGGCGCGGCGC
>DAMDPH010000043.1:0-20644 GCA_032082785.1 Sphingobium sp.
CCCGCCATGCCGGTCGTTTCCCCCGCCACGAACAGCCCGTCGACCGATGAGCGCATCCAGCGGTCGGCCGTCGCGGCCCATCCTCCGGCTCGCCCACCCGCGCGCATCGCCGCGCCGACCATGCGAGGCAGGGCCGATTGCGGAACGAAGCCATAGCAAAGGCCGACTGTGTCGCAGGGCAGCGTGCCGGCGCTGGTGCGCACCGCCTGCACATGCTCGACGCCCTCGACAGCCAATAGTTGGACGCCGAAGCGGACCGGCACCCGGTGGCGGCGCAGCGTCCTGAGCGCGGCCAGCATCGGCGCCAGCGTCGGCAGATTGCGTGCCGCCGACACGCCATGACGCGTCAGCAGGGTGGCGAGGGTGCGAACCGGCTGGGGGAAGAGAATGGCCTCTATTTGTCCGCCCGCCTCCACTATCTGTGCGGCGATCAGCAATTGCAGCGGGTGGGTGCCTGCCAGAAGAATGCGCTGGCCCGGCACCAGCTGCTGGCTCTTGACGAAAGCCTGTATCGCGCCGGCGGCATAGACGCCGGGCGTGGTCCAGCCGGGAAGCGGCACCGCCAGATCCTGACAGCCTGTCGCGATCAGCAGCTTGCGCGTGTCCATCCGCTCGACGCCTGCCGGGCCCGAGAGGGTGAGCGCAAAGCCATCGGCGCCATCCCGCTCGATCCCCAGCAGCGACCGGCCGCCAAGCCACTGGGGGAGGCATTGCGCTTCGAAGCGGGCGAGTTGACGGCGCAGCGGCGCATAGCTGCGCCCCGCCATCCAGTTGGGCACCGTCATCTCGCGGGGGGGCTGGCGCAGGATCTGGCCGCCCGGGCGGGGTTGCTCGTCGATTACCGACGCGGCGATGCCCAGTTCATGGCAGGCCAGCGCCGCCGCCTGTCCCGCCGGCCCGCCGCCGACGATCACGACATCCCGCCGGTCAGCCACGGATAATCTCCATGCCCGGCTGCGCGGGGACGAGGCAGGCACGCAGGCGACGCCCTTCCGGGAGCAGCGTCACCATACATTCGCTGCACGTGCCCATGTTGCAGAACAGACCGCGCGGCTGGCCGCGACCATCATCACGAAAGCGGGCGGACCGGGTCAGCATCGCCGTCGCGATGGTTTCGCCGGGATGCGCGATCACCGGTTCGCCATCAATGCGGATGGTGAAAGGCGCCTCGCGCTCAACCTGTCGTTCGATCCGCATCACCGCCCCATGAAACTGTTGAGATGGTCAAAGCGCGCAGGCGACAGGACATCCAGTTCCTCCACCCTGCGCCCGCTCATCGCCTCCGTCACCAGCCGCGCGAATGTGGGGCCGAGGGTGAAGGCCGACCCGCCGCCGGCGATCCAGCAGCCCGGCATGCTCGGCACTTCGCCGACGATCGGCAGCTGGTCGGCGCTGATGGCGGTGACGCCGGTCCAGCTGCGGATCAGGTTGAGGTGCGACACGAAGGGGATGCTGTCTACCGCCGCCTTCATATTGCCCGCAAGCGAGGCGGCCTTGATGGTCGGGCGGCGGGCGAGGTCGAACCGGCCGTCGGCGCCCAGCGCCAGACGGGACGGCCAACCGCCGCCGATCAGGATATTGCCGGCATGGGTCTGCTTCATCGACAGCCGCCGCCCGACATGCTGCACCAGATGCGGGATGCGGGGCGCCGTCCGTTCCGTCGCGCTCATCATCAGCGGCGCAGGGTAGAGCGGCATGTGGAGGTTCAGCATGGCGCACAGGCGCGGCGTCCATATGCCGCTGGCAATCAGCAGCTGCTGGCAGGCGAAGCTGCCGCCGTCCGTGCCGATGACGAAGCCGCCATCCGTCCGCTCCAGCTGCGTGACCGTTGTGTGGTTCAACAGCGTCACGCCCGCGCGGCGGGCGGCGTCGGCGAAGGCGGGCGTGACCGCGCGCGCGTCGGCATGACCTTCATCGGGAGAATAGCCGGCAGCGCGGATATGCGGCGCCAGATAGGGTGCGATGCGCCGGGCCTCGTCGCCGTCAAGCAGGCGGGTGCGCAGCCCCACCTGCTGTTCGCGCGCGATCTTGCGCTCCAGCAGCCGCACTTCCTCATCTTGCTCGGCGATCATCAGGCCGCCGTCCATCACGACATGCAGCGATGCGCCAAGCCGGCTTTCCAGCGTACGCCACTCCTCGATCGCCAACAGGCTGAGCGCCACTGTCTGCGCGGCCTGGGTGCTGAGTCTGTCGCCATCTTCCAGGAAGCGCCGCTCGATCTGGAAATGCAGCGATCCCGCATTCTGCCCGGATGCCGCAAGGCCGATGTCGCCGGCTTCCAGCAGCATGACCGATGCGCCGCCACAGGCGAGATGCCAGGCGGCGGCGCACCCCACAAGTCCGCCTCCGATAATGCCGACATCCGCTCTGACCATGATGGCTACATGCGCCCGGCGGCGGACAAAGTCTCCCGGATAACGGCAAGATTTTCTTCCGCGACATCCTGAAGCGGGGGCCGGACATGACCGCCCGGCAGGCCCTGAACATTGAGCGCGGCCTTCAGGATGGCCGGGCCGGAGCCGAAACGGCCGACCAGTTCGGGCGTATACCAATGGTCGAGGATCAGCCGGTCCTTGAGGCCGCAGGCGCGGGCCGCGTCGATATTGCCGGCCCAGAGATGATTGTAGAAATCGGGATGGACGCGGCCCAGCACGCCGCCCGCGCCCATCGTGCCGTCGCCGCCCCGCGCCTGCAGCAGCGCCAGCCCATGTTCGTCCATCGAATGGCCGAATATCCGCACCTTGTCGTTAAGCGCGAAAAAGGTCTGCACAAATTGCCGCAGATAGGAGGTCGACTGTTTGATCGCGACGATATTGTCGATCGCGGCCAGCCGTTCGAGCAGATCCAGCGGCATGTCGATCCCGGTGCCCGGCGGCCAGTTATAGACGCAGATCGGCAGACGGCTGGCGTTCGAAATCTGGGTGAAGAACTGGACGATCTCGTCAGCCGACGGCCGCAAATAGGGCGGGGGCGTCACCAGCACGCCGCTGAAACCATGGTCGTGAGCATGCCCGGCAAAGTCGATGACTTCGCGCGCGGTGAAGGCGGTGCATCCCGCCAGCAGCGGCAAATGCTTGCCCATCTGGTCGCCGGCTGCCTGGAACAGCAATTTGCGCTCGCTTGGCGACAGGCTGGTCCATTCCCCGGTGGTGCCGGCCAGGATGAGGCCGTGCATGCCCTCCGCTTTCAGCCATTCGAGCTGACGGCCGAGCGCGGTCAGGTCAAGCTGATGGTTGGCGTCAAATGGCGTGGTGATGGCCGGAATATAGCCTTGCCAATCGACCCGATCTCGCTTGCTCAAAATGCGTTTCCCTATGACGATATCATGTGCCGCCAATTGCGGCCGGTCAATATTTGTTGCGACGATCCAGCTGGCGCGGCAATAGCAATGAAATCCAAACATTGTTGCGTCTGACGCAAATTCAGCTTGATCCCCTGATGCAAATGCGGATGCTGCGGGGTCAGGGAGACAGACAATGTGGGACAACGCCTTCCATTATTTTTACGAGGCGGCGAGCCTGGGGTCGATGCGCCTTGCCAGCGACAAGATCGGCGTCGCGGTATCGTCGATCAGCCGCCAGATCAGCCAGCTGGAAACGGCGCTGGGCGTCGCTTTGATCGAGCGGGGGCGCCGCTCCATCCGGCTGACCGACGCCGGGCGGCTCGTCTTCGACTTCCACCGCGATCAGATCGCCGACCGCGAAAGCCTGATGAACCGGCTGCACGAACTGCGCGAGGTGAAGACGGGCAATATCCTGATGGCGATCGGCGAGGGCTTTATCGGCCATGCCTTCGCCACGACAATCGATCAGTTCCAGCGACGCAATCCCGGCCTCGCCGTCACCATCTACAGCTGCTCCAGTTCCGACGTGGTGCGGATGGTGCTGGAGGATGAAGTGCATATCGGCATGATCCTGCATGTCACGGAGGAGCCAAAGATCCGCACCCGGTTGAGCGTCAGCCAGCCCTTGACCGTGCTATGTGCGCCTACCCATCCCATCGCCGCGCTGAAGGCGGTGACGATGGAGGATCTCGCCGGCTATAATCTGTGCCTGCCGCCCAAGGGCTTTCGCATCCGCTCGACCCTGGCGCATGCGGAACGGCGCGCGCGGGTGGTGATCGAGCCGATGCTGGTGACGACCTCCATCCAGATGATGCGCGACGTTGCCAAGGCGGGGCGCGTCGTGACCGTGCTGCCGCGCATTTCCGCCGTCACCGAACTGGCGGAGGGAAGCCTCGTCGCGCGGCCGCTGCTCGACCCGGAACTGGAACATTCGTCCGTCAGCCTCATCCACCGGCTTGGCCGTCAGCTCGACGGCGCGCCGGCGCGGCTGCTGTCGTTGCTGGAAAACAACCTCAAAAGCTGGTCGCCCTGCTCAAGCGGGGACGACAGCAGCGCGGCGGCCTGACGTCAGGATCAGCGACAGGGCGGCAGCGACGGCGGCATTGACCGCCATCGCCACCAGCCCCGTATCCCATTGCGGCAGCAGCCCGTGCCAGAGCGGCTCGACCTGCGGCAGCATGACGAGATAGCCTGCGACGATACCGCCCATGATGCCGACCGCATGCGCGCGCTTCCAAAGGAAGGCGAAATAGACGCCGGGCGCCAGCATGCCGATGGCGGCATAGGCGGACAGGCCGATCTCGACGAGCGACCGTGACGCGCCCAGCGTCAGCCACACGGCGATGGCGGCAAAGACGATCATCGACCCGCGCGAGGCCAGCAGGCTCCCCCGCTCGCCGAGGCCGGGCATCATCGGGGAGAGGACATTGCGGCTGAAGAGCGAGCCGGCGGTCAGCAGCAGCACCGATCCGGGCACCAGCGCCAGCAGACAGGCCGTGCCGGTGAACAGGCCGACAACCCATGGCGAATAATGATCGGCCACGAAGATCAGCAGAACGGCATTGGTATCCCCCTGGGGCGGCTGAACATTGGCGAGCAGCGCGGCGAACCCCAGCAGGATGATGAAGAAATAGGACAGCGAATAAATGGGTTGCAGGATGGCGTTGCGGCGGATGGTGACGCGGCTGCCGGCCGAATAGCAGAGCTGGAACAGATGCGGTAAGATCCAGTTGCCGAGCGCAACATTGAGCGCGGAGGTCATCAGCCATGTCGACCCCAACCCGGCTTCGGGTTGCAGCCCGGGGAATTGACCGATCATGGGGTGGAGATCCTGCACCCGCGCATAGACATCGAGCATGGATGTGGCGCCGACCTTTGCCGCTGCGCCGCCGCACAGCAGGACCACGACCAGCAGCATCAATATATCCTTGACGCCCGCGGCAAAGGCCGCCGACCGCAGCCCGGCGAGGAAGACGAAGGCGATCATGACGGCGGCGGCCAGGATCGCCGCCATCGCCTGCGGCACCTGCGTCCCCAGCGTGAGGCGCAGGATCAGGCTGAGCGCGGTAATCTGGATCTGCACATAGACAATGAGCGCCATGATCCCGGCCACCGCCACGACGACGCCGAGCCAGGTCGCGCGATAATGGGCGGCGAAGAAATCGGCCTGCGTGACCAGATTATATTTGTGCCCCGCTTCCCAGATGCGTGGCATCAGCCAATAGCCGATGACCGCGGACAGCGACACCGAGGTCAGCGCCAGATAGGCCGGTGCGCCATAGGCCCAGGCAAAGCCGGAAATGCCCAGCACCGCAAAGGTGGTGTAGATTTCGCCGGCATTGAGGAACCAGAAGATCAATATGCCGAATTTGCGTCCGCCCACGGCCCATTCGGTCAAGGTCTTCGCCTTGGCCTGCCGCTGGCTGTAGAGCAGCGCACCGATGACCGTGCCCAGCACGATCGCGACTGTCATCAGCAAGATCATTCGGCGTCATCCTGCTTTGCGGCTGTGGCTTCATGGCGTTCATCGAGGCGGAACACGATGGCGATGATGGCGGAGGTGAAGAGGATGCCGCATAGCTGCCACATCATGGGGAAGGGCAGGGACAGCGGACGCCAGGCAATGTCGTTGACCAGCGGAACCGCCCCGACCTGCCAGAGGAAGGGCAGCAGCAGCAGCCAGCGATGACGATAGCCGCTCATGCCGCGTCCTTTCCGCCGCCGTGGGCGATCCAGCCCTCGACCTTGGCGTCCAGAACATCCATCGGCAGGCATCCGGTGCCGATTGCCTGATGATGATAGTCGCGTATGTCGAACCGGCTGCCGAGCGCGGCGGCGGCCTTTTCGCGCAATGCCCGGAATTTCAGCTCGCCGATCTTATAGGCGCAGGCCTGGCCCGGATAGGCGATGTAACGGTCGATCTCCACCTCCACGTCCCGTTGCGCCATGGAGCTGTTGTCGAGCATGAAATCGATCGCCTTTTGCCGGTCCCAGCCTTTCGCATGGATGCCCGTGTCCACGACCAGACGAATGGCGCGCAGCATTTCCATGTCATAATGGCCAAATAGCTGCATCGGGTCCTGGAACAGGCCGAGTTCGGGGCCCAGCGATTCGGCATAAAGTCCCCAGCCTTCGGCAAAGGCGGTCGCCGATCCGTAGCGGAGCAAGGGGGGCAGCGCCTCATTCTCGCGCGCCAGGGTGATCTGGAAATGATGGCCGGGAATGCCCTCATGCAGGGTCAGCGTCTCCAGCGTGGGAATGGGCCGGGTGTTCAGCATCGACATGTTGAAGAACAGGATGCCCGGCGAGCGCCCGTCCGGCGGCCCCGCCCGATAATAGCCGGTGCCCCGCTGATCGCCGAGCGCGGGGAGGGCGCGGACCTCGAACGGCGCCTTGGGCCGATCATGGAACAGGCGGGGAATGACGGGCCAGATCCGCGCCTCTATCGCCTTGAAGCGTCCAAGCAACTCCTCGGGCGTCTTGCAGTAGAAGGAGGGATCGGTGCGGACATGTTCGAAAAAGGCCTTGAGATCGCCGGCAAAAGCCACCGTCTGGCGGACCTTGTCCATTTCCGCGCGGATGCGCGTTACCTCCGACAGGCCGAGTTGGTGGATGGCGTCGGGCGCCATGCGCGTGGTCGTATGGCGCGCCAGTTCCCAGGCATAGAGCCGTGCCCCGTCCTTCATCGCCCAGCGGCCCGGTTCGACCGTGGCGACCGGCAGATAATCGTCGCGCAGGAAGCTCTGCCAGACGCGATAGCCGGGATAGATACGCTCGTGGATGCAGCGGCGGTGCGCTGCGGTCAGGCGGCGCCGGTCCGCTTCGGTGAAGCTGGCCGGCATCCGCTGTATCGCCGTCCAGAACGGGCTTTGCTCCTCGGGCGTTGCCAGCATGGCATCGACCTGCTTGAGCAGATTTTCAACGACGATGCGGGGCTGACGATAGCCCGCCTGCATCCCGCGCTGCGCCTGCCGGACGACATTGGCGAGATAATCGGCGAACCCGTCGAGCCGCTCCAGATTGCGCTCATAATCGGCGACCGTTGCGAAAGGGGCCGGGCCGCCCGACACGAAATCGGGCAGTTCGACCTGCAGGCCAAAGGACGGATTGAACGGCGCCTGCCGCTGCACCTCGAACAGGCCGCTGTCGAACAGGTCCAGCGTCTGGCGCAGCTGATAGGCGAAAACATCGAAGGCGATGCGGTCGTTCGGTGACAGGGCGTTGCGGTCGATGGTCTGGAGCGCCGCCCATTCCCGCTGCTTGTTGGCGCGCAGCGTGGCCGCATAGGCGTCCCCGAACGGATCGACGAAGGCGGGACCGGGGTCGCCATCCCCAGCCTGCACCGCCCCCAGCGGATCGAGCCGGGCATCGGCCTTCTCACTGGCGTCGAGCAGGGCGCGGAGCCGGACCCCCGCATCGGTGCCGGACTGCGCCCAGACGGGCGCGGCGCTGAACGCAAGCGCGGTGCCCAGCAGGGTCAGCGTCTGGCGACGGGAGGCGAAGGGGACGGCTGGCAAGGACATGACGACTTCCCGAAGCGACGTTGGATGCCTGTACAATGCAAATCCGCCGGGCCGCTGCAACTCATGCTGTTCGCTGACATAAAGCTGTAAAACCAAGATGATATGGCGGTTTTGGCGGCTATGTTGCGCTTGGCGCAACGATGTTTGCAATATTATTGCATTGCCCGCATCGAACCTTCTCGCAAGCTTATGACTACCGGCCTCGTTGGAGCGCCGACATCTTGCGGAGGATCGCGACAGATGATGATTTTGAAATGGAGTTGCGCTGCCCTGGCCCTTGCCGCCGCACCGCTGGCGCAGGCCGAAACCGTGGCGCTGACGGGGGCGACGATCGTCGATATCGATGGCAAGGCGCCGATCCGCAACGGCGTCATCATCATCGACGGGGAACATATTAAGGCGGTCGGCCCGGCGTCGACGACCAGCATCCCGGCCGGTGCGAAGACCATCCCGCTCGACGGCAAATGGCTGATCCCCGGCCTTATGAACATGCATGTCCATCTGGCGCTGAACCTTCCCGGCGCATCGCGCATCTATGATGAAAGCCGCGAGTCCATCGCGCTGCGAATGCTCGACAATGCACAGAAATCGCTGCGGTCGGGCGTGACGACCATCCGGCTGACGGGCGCGCAGGACGGCATCGACTTCACCATCCGCAAGATGATCGACAATGGCACGTTCGAAGGGCCGCGCATCCACACCGCCGGCTCATCCATCGTCGCCACCGGCGGGCATGGATCGACCGAGGTCAATGGTGCGGCGGAATTCGCCCGCGCCGTGCGCGAACAGGTGAAGCGCGGCGCGACCTGGATCAAGCTGGGCATTTCCGGCGGCATTTCCGACACCCATAGCGACATAGCGGGCTCGCCCTTCACCGATGACGAACTGAACACCGCGATCGAGGTGGCGCACCGCAATGGCGCCAAGGTGACCGGGCATAATGGCAGCCCTATTTCGGCCGAGGTGGCCATTGCCGCCGGCATCGACGGGTTCGAACATGGCTATTTCCTGACGCCGCCGGTGCTGACGAAGATGAAGGAGAAGGGCATCTGGCTGGTCCCGACCATCGTCGTCAGTCAGAAGGGCGCGCTGGAATTCTACAAGAAGATCGGATCGCCCGACTGGTATCTGGCGCGGGTCGAGTCAGTCGGCCGATCGCATTGGCAGATGCTGCGCGACGCCATCCGCATCGGCACGCCCATCGCGCTCGGCAGCGATCAATATCCGTGGGAGCCGAATGAAGGAACGACCGCCACGGTTCGCGAAGCGGAACTCTATGTCGAGGCGGGGATGACGCCGCTCCAGGCGCTTCGCGCCGGCACGATCGACAGCGCGCGGATGCTGGGCGTCGACAAGATGGTGGGGGCGCTGCGCGCCGGCTATCTTGCGGATATTGTTGCGGTGGATGCCGATCCGACGGCCGATATTCGCGCGCTGCGCACCATCGGCTTCGTCATGAAGGGCGGCAAAGTCATCGTCCCGGACCAGCCCGATGAGGGCGGAAGTTGATTTGCGAAAAACGCAACGATCCTGAATGATCGATGCCATTGCAACAAACCTGTAACTGACTGACACTTTTCCTCAGCCGAAATGAACAACGCGGCAACACCATGCAAAAAGGGGTCCAGAGATGAAATTCCACGGGATCATCGCGTCCGCCGCCCTGCTTCTGTCGACCGCCACGCCGGCTTTCGCCGAACAGCCGGCCACCGATCCATTGTCCAAAATGTTCATCTGGTGGAATCAGGCGTTCAAGACGCCGGGCGCCTATACGGCGGAAAATTTCGCCAAGCATTTCACGCCGGATGCCACCCTTATCCTTGAGGGGCGGACGGTGATTTCCGGTGTCGACCAATGGGCTAGTCACTTCCAGAAGATTCAGGCCGGCGGCGGCGACGTCGAAATTGTCGTGCCGTTCAAGCAAGTCTTCGAAAAGGACGGCATGATCTACAATTATCATGTCATCCGCTCGCGCCGCGACGGCAAGACGGCCTGCTCGCTCGCCGCCGGCCATGCGGTGCTGCGCGACGGCAAGATCGCATCCATCACGCTCGTGCGGGCGCCGCTCGATGCCAGCAAGGGGCCGATCGATCCCCAATGCTGGACCGACTGATATCATCTTGAGCCAAGGATTTCGCAGGGGATCAGGCACATAGCGAAGCCGGAGGCCAAATATGCCACGGCGCGCAAAAGGGGAGTTTTTCGATGACGCGTAAAGTCCGTTCCAACTCGCTCCAGACAGTGGCGCTCGGCGCGCTGTCCGTCCTCACCACCAGCTTTGCCGCCGATATGGCTTTTGCGCAGGATCGCGCGCCGGCGGCTTCGGCCGACACCATCGTCGTCACCGCGCAGCGGCGCAGCGAATCGATCCAGGACGTGCCGATCGCCATTACCGCCGTGGGCGCCCAGCAGCTCAAGGAACAGAATGTTCAGGGCGTTGAGGATTATTTCGCGATGGCGCCCAATGTCGCCTTCCAGTCCAACGGGTCGCGCGACCGCAAGGATCTGTCGATCCGCGGTATCTCCAACCAGCTCAACCCCTATGCCGATGTGCGCCAGTCGAGCTATGCCTTCTATATCGATGAATTCAGCGTCGCCGCCGGCACCAGCAACCCGCAAATCGTCGATCTGGAACGGATCGAGGTGCTGCGTGGACCGCAGGGCACTTATTTCGGTCGCAACGCTGTCGGCGGCGCCATCAACGTCGTAACCAAGAAGCCCGTCCATCAATTTGAGGGCGAATTGGAAGTCGGCTATTCCAGTTTCGACACCAAGCGCGCGCAGGGCGTGTTGAACGTGCCGATCATCGACGGGCTGCTCGCGGTGCGGGCGTCGGGCCAATATGAAAAGTCCGACGGGTTCATCAAGAATATCAATCCCGTCGGCGGCGGCAATGATAGCGAATATTATACCGGCCGTATCCTGGCGCGCCTGACGCCCAGCGACAACCTGACCTGGGACTTCGCCTATAGCTATTCCGACGAGACTGTTGGCATGCGCAACGGCGTGCCGACCGGCTTCGTGACGCGCACCTGGGCATCGGTTTATTATGGCAAGACAGCCGGGACCATCGCCGATCCCGATGGCGTCGGCTTCTTCCCCGACAATGACAATCGCGTCAATTTCGACCGGCCGCAGAAGGTCGGCAGCAAGTTCGACTATTTCAGCAGCCGCGCCGTCTGGGATTTCGGCCCGGTCGCGCTGACCGGGGTATTCGGTCATCTCAAGTCGGACCTGTTCAACTATGGCGATGTCGATGGCGGCAGCCGCGACTTCTTTTATGAAGATCTGCAGCTGACCCGCAAATCCACCAGCGGCGAATTGCGCCTGCAATCGACCGGCACCAACTGGCTCGACTGGAGCGTCGGCACGTCGCTGGGCAAGGATACCGGATCCAGCGACCAGTCCACCTATCATGGCGCCGACAGCCCGCTCTGTCCCGCTGCGGCGGCCGGCAATTGCGAAGGGATGGAGGTGACCGGCGCCGATGGCGACAGTTCCACCCGCTATTTTGCCATGTTCGCGCAAGGGACGCTGAACTTTTCCGACAAATTCTCGGCAACGGCGGGGGTCCGCTATTCCTGGGAGAAGGTGACCAACATGTCGGAGACCCGCTCCAACGGGGTTCTGACCGGCATCAACGACCGCTCGGCCGCCTTTGAGGATGTCTCGCCCAAATTCACCTTGACCTACAAGCCGCAGCGCAACTGGATGATCTTCGCCACGGCGTCGCGCGGGTTCAAGGCGGGCGGCACGCAGACGAGCAATTCGGCGCAGCTTCGCAATGACTTCGCGCCGGAAACGCTGTGGAATTATGAGCTGGGGACGAAGTTCGACCTTTTCGACGGCCGGCTGCGGTTCGACGTTGTCGGTTTCTACATGGACTGGCGCGATGTGCAGCAGACCATCCGCTTCCAATATATCGACCCGACCAGCGGCCTGCTGCGCGGCGTCACCGGCATCGCCAATGCGGCGTCGGCGGAAAGCTATGGTGTGGAGGCGAGCTTTGACGCGCGCATCACCGATCATTGGAAGCTGAGCGGCCAGATGGGCTACAACAAGTCGAAATATAAGGATTATCCCGACGCGCTGATCGACGGGATGGTGCTCGACCTGTCGGGGCAGCAGCTTACCAATGCGCCGGAATGGACGCTGGGCGCGCAGACCCAATATACGCTGCCGGTCAGCGACAGCCTCAATGCCTTTGCGCGGGCCGAATGGAATTATCGGGCCGACACCATCTCCAACCCCTATTATTATCTGTACAAGAATGTCGCGGGCGAGCCTTTCCTCAGCCCCAGCTATCATAATGTGAATGTCCGCCTCGGCCTCGAAAATGACCGCATTCGCGCCACGCTGTTCGTCGAAAATCTGTTCGACGCGCATTATTATGCCAATGCCTATGAAAAGGCCTTCTACAGCGGTGCGCAGGTGGAGCCGTCCTTCCGTTCCTTCGGCGTCAGCTTCGGCTATAAATTCTAGATGCTACAGCAGGGGCGGCGGTCGTGCAGGCCGCCGTCCCCGCGGCTTGGAAGGAGATTATTCTTGTCGTTCAACCGTCGCCATTTTCTGTTTGCAACAGCATCGGCCGGGCTGGCGGGGGGCATGCCGCACTGGGCGCTGGCGCGTGATCCGGCGGCCGACGCCGCGATCGACGCGCTGCTGCGGCGCCATTGCGAAGCCTTTCTGCGCCGGTCGCCCGAGGAAGCCACCGGCATAGGCTTCGATGTCGGTGCGCAGGCCGGCTTGCGGGGGCAATTGGATGATCGATCCCTGACGGCGCGGGCGAGCGACCGGGAGGCGGTACGGCAGGCGTTGCGCGAGCTGAAGGCCTTGCCGAGCGCCGGCCTGTCACAGCGCGCGGGACTGGACCGCGACGTCGCGCTCTATGTCTATGAATCGCTCGACATGTTGCTGGGCCTTTATGGCTATGCCGACATCAATTTGCGGCCCAGCCCCTATGTCGTCAGCCAGATGAACGGCGCTTATTACTGGCTGCCAGACTTTATCGGCGGGCGGCATCCGATCGCCGATGCGGCCGATGCCGATGCCTGGTTCTCCCGGCTTGCCGCGCTCGCTATGGCGCTGGATCAGGAAAGCGAGCGGATTGCGCATGATGCCGCCATCGGCGTCATTCCGCCCGATTTCGTCATCGACAAGACGATTACGCAGATCAAGGGATTGCGCGACGGGCCGCCGCTCAAGTCCGCGCTGATCGCGCCGGCGCTGGGCAAGCTGGAAAAGCTGGGCCGGCAGGGCGATGCCGCCCGTGCCGAGGCGATCTTCCGCCAATATATCGTTCCGGCGCTCGACCGGCAGATCGCGGCGCTGGAAGCGGTCCGGCCCAAGGCGGTCAGCACGGCCGGCGTGTGGCGCCTGCCCGATGGCGACGCTTATTATCAGGCCGCCGTTCGCGCCAACACCACCACAGACATTGCGCCGGCGGACCTGCATCGCGAAGGGCTGGACCAGTGCGCCGACCTGATCGCCCAGATCGACGCGCTGCTCAAGGCGCAGGGAATGACGCAGGGCACGGTCGGCGCGCGCATCGGCGCGCTCAACAATGATGCGCGGTTCAAGGTGACGGATGATGATGCCGGCCGGGAAAAGCTGCTGGAGATTGCGCGCCAGTCGATCACCGCGATTACCGCGCGGCTGCCGCAGGCCTTTGGCCATGCCACCGTCGACCCTATCATAGTGCGGCGCATCCCCCAGGCGATCGAGACCGGCGCGCCGGGCGCTTTCTATAGCGAGGGTGCGGCGGGCGAACCTGGCGTCTATTCGCTCAACCTCAAAAATCCGGGCGAACATGCCACCTGGCGCCTGCCCACGCTCACCCATCATGAGGCGGTTCCGGGGCATCATTTCCAATATAGCGTCCTCGCCCATGCGCCGGCGCTGCCGCTGTTCCGCCGGGTGGTGCGCTTTTCCGCCTATACCGAAGGCTATGCGCTTTACGCGCAGCAGGTCGCGGCGGAACTGGGCATGTTCGACAATGATCCGTTCGGGCGGATCGGCGAGCTTCAGTCGCAACTCTTCCGCGCGGCGCGCATCGTCGTCGATACCGGGCTGCATCACAAGCGGTGGACCAAGGATGAGGCGGTCGCCTGGATGGTCGAGAATGCGGGGGAACAACCGCTTGCCACCGAGCGGGAAGTGACGCGCTACGCCGTCTATCCGGGGCAGGCGTGCAGCTTCAAGGTGGGGGCCAATCGCATCGTCGCCGCCCGCGAAGCGGCGCGCGCCGTCATGGGCGACCGGTTCGACGTGCGCGCCTTTCACGATCTGATCCTGATGTCGGGTCCGATGCCGCTGGCGGTACTGGAAAAGGCTGTTGGACAATGGGCGAAGGGCTGAGCATCCTGCTGCAACAGAAGGAAAAAGGGTCGAACATGAGCAAGATGGGGCGGAAGATGCGGCGCATGCTGATGGCAGTGGCGATGGGCGTGGCGACGACGACCGCGCAGGCGTTGCCGACCGCCGAGCCGGTGCAGCAGGCGCAAAGCGACAAGATTGTCGCGCTGACCAACGTCAATGTCGTGCGGGTGGAGGGCGGCGCCCCGATCCGCAATGCCGTCGTCGTCGTGCAGGGCGGCCGCATCGCGCAGGTCGGCCCGGCTGCCGAGGTGACTGTCCCGGCCGGTGCGGAGGTCGTGCCGATGGGCGGCAAATGGCTGATGCCCGGCCTCATGAACATGCATGTCCATTTCGGGCTGAAGCTGCCGGGTGCGGAGGGGGCCGCGCTGGCGAGCGAGACCGATCCGCAAATGGCGCTGCGCATGGCGGCCAATGCGCGCCGGTCGCTGCTGTCCGGAGTCACCACGGTGCGGCTGGTGGGCGAGGAGCATGGCGTCGATTTCGCCGTCCGCCGCGCCATCGAAAAGGGCGAGATTATCGGCCCCCGGATCAAGACGGCGGGCGAGATCATCGTGCCGACCGGCGGCCATGGGTTCCTTGAGGCGGACGGCCCCTATGGCTTGGCCCGCGCCGTGCGCGAACAGATCAAGCAGGGGGCGGACTGGATCAAGATCGCCATTTCAGGCGGCATCGCCGACACCCATGGCAGCATCGCGGCCGCGCCGATGACGGATGAGGAACTGTCGACCCTGATCGACGTGGCGCATCGCAACGGCGTGAAGGTGACGGCGCATAACGGATCGCCCGAAGCCGCCAGCCAGTCGCTGGCCATGGGCATCAACTGTTTCGAACATGGCTATCATCTGACCGAAGCCAATCTGAAGGAGATGAAGGCGAAGGGCGTATGGCTGGTGCCGACCATCGTCGTCAGCCAGGACGGGGCCAAGCCTTTCTATCGCAAGATCGGCGCGCCCGACTGGTATCTGGCGCGGGTGGATTCCACCGGCAAGGATCATTGGGCCATGTTGCAGAAGGCGATCCGCCTGGGCGTCAATGTCGCGCTGGGCACGGATCAGTTTCCCTTCGAACCCAATGGCGGCACCACCGCGACCGTCGCCGAAGCGGAGCTTTATGTGAAGGCGGGCATGACGCCGCTTCAGGCGCTGCAATCGGGGACGACGCAGACCGCCAAAATGCTGGGCATCGATCAGGAAGTGGGGCGGGTCACGCCGGGCCTTTACGCCGACCTGATCGCCCTCGACAGCGATCCGACCGCCGATATCGCGGCGCTGCGGACCATCAGTTTCGTGATGAAAAATGGCGTCATCGTGCGGGACGATGCGCATGACAGGATCGCCCAATGAGGGGTGAAGGGGAGCTGCAACGCTCCCCCCCCTTGCTTAACCCAGCATCGCGGCGACGATGCGCTGCAATTCCTTGCGGGAGAGGGTGGGCGCCTTGATCGGGCGGGGGAGGACCAGGCTTTTGCCGGTCGCAAGATAAGGGATAAGTCGGTCGGTCTGTACGGTCGTAATAATGATAAATAGTCCTCGCGGCTTGGGCCGCTTCTTATGATGATTTAGGATTAAGGGAGCGCAGCTTGAGTGGCGCGCCGCCCGCTGAACCGGGAAGGATTGGAGGAGAGCCGTGAAGGCCGCACCCCGTCGCTTCGACGTTCAGGAGATGTTCTCTACCACAGCTTTGCGCAAAAGCCAAATCGCGGCAGGTCCGGTCCTTTTTCTGGTCGGCCCCGGACGCTGCCTTGGCAGCGCCGGAGCCGTGAGAACGCTGTCGAAGCAGCGCCGATGCCCTGCGATTAGCACAGCCATAACCGCTTGCCATTACGTGGGAATCAGGAGGCGGCATCGGGCACGCTATTCCCTAAGCTGTGATGATATAACATTGACATTGACCCGCAAAGCGCCTCTCGCCTAGGAGGCAGCCCAGACATGAGATGCTGTCTCATGGCCAATCAGGGGAAAATATGCTCATTCAGCCTTATTCAGGGGGTACGGCTTCGTCCGCCCCGTCCAGCCGCATCCGCCGCTGGCTTCTCGCGCTTCCGCTCGGCCTCGCCAGCCTGCCCGGTGCGGCGCAGACCAGCGACGCGGTGCATCATGCGGAGGATCAGGCCGCGATCACGGTCATGGGGGTGCGCCAATCCTATCGCGGCGACTTCGCCTTGCAGGAAATTCCGCAGGCGATCGCGGAGATCGATGCCGAAACCTTGCAGCAGAATGCGATTTTGCGGCTGACCGATGCGCTCGACATGAACGCCTCGGTGGCGCGGCAGAATACGCTGGGCGGGCTGTGGGACGCCTTCGCCATTCGCGGCTTTGCGGGCGACGAGAATTTGCCGAGCGGCTATCTGGTCAATGGCTTCAACGCCGGGCGCGGTTTTGGCGGGCAGCGCGATGTGGCGGGGATCGAGCGGATCGAAGTCCTCAAGGGGCCGGCCGCCGCGCTGATCGGCCGGGGCGAGCCGGGGGGCACCATCAATCTCGTCACCAAGCAGGCGGAGATCGGCCGCAGCTTTGGCACGGTGTCGGCGCAATATGGCCGCTACGACCAGTTTCGCGCCGATGGCGATGCCAATCTGGCGCTGACGGAAGGGCTTACCGCGCGGCTGATCGGCTATTATGAAACGGGTGACAGTTTCCGCGACCATGTCGAGACGAAGCGCTGGGGCTTTCTGCCGTCCATCGGCGTCGCGCTGGGGAGCGATACGCGGCTGACCTATGATTATGAGCGGACCCGTGTCGAAGTGCCGTTCGATCGCGGCATCGTCGTGCTGGATGGCGATTTCAACACGGTGCCGCGCTCGCGCTTTCTGGGCGAGCCGGGCGATGGCGACACGGTGGCGCGGGCGAACGGGCATCAGCTGCGGCTGGAGCATCAGTTCAGTGCCGACTGGAGCCTGCTGATCGGGGCCAGCCGGCGCGACACGCTGCTGACCGGATTTTCGTCCGACGCCGAAACGGTGGCGTCGCGGCAGAAACTCTATGTCGACGGCCATTCGCTGTCGCGCCAGCGCCGCTCGCGCCGTTATGATGCGGAACATAGCGTCGTCCGCGCCGAACTGGCGGGCAGTTTCGAAACCGGGGCGCTGCGCCATCGCATCCTGATCGGCGGCGATTTCGACCGCTTCCGGTATGACCAGCTTTTCACCCGCTTCCGCCCGCCTTCGGTGAGCAGCGCGCCGAGTGACGAAGCCGCCTATGTCATCGACATCGATAATCCCGTCTATGGCCGCTTCCCGCTGCCCGCGACGCGGCCGATCACCGACCGGGCCGATCGTCAGCGCAGCTTCGGCTTTTATGTGCAGGACCAGATTGAGCTGAGCGAGCGGCTCCAGATCCGTCTGGGCGGCCGCTATGACGATCTGATGCTGGAGACGGACAATCGCATCACCGGCGTCGTCAGCAAGCGCAGCCGGGGGCGGTTCAGTCCGCAGGCCGGCATCGTCTACCGCCTGAGCGATCCGCTGACCCTCTATGCCGCTTATGGCCAGGGCTTTCGCGCCAATGTCGGGACCGACGCCGCCAACATCATCTTCGATCCCGAAACCAGCGAGTCGATCGAGGCCGGGCTGAAGCTGACCGCGCTGCGCGGGGCGTTGACTGGGACGCTGTCCGTCTATCAGCTGGAGAAGGATAATGTGCTGGCGAGCGACGCCAATAATCCCGGCTTCTCCGTCGCCATCGGCAAGGCGCGCAGCCGGGGCGTGGAGCTGGACATTAATGGCCATCTGCCCGGCGATGTCGACCTGCTGCTGAGCTATGCCTATGTCGATGCGGAGGCGCGGTCGAGCGTGCTCGATCCCAATTATTCGTTCCAGATCCATCCGGGCGATCCGCTGATCAACATTCCCCGGCACAATCTGAATGTGCAGCTGGCCAAGCATTTCAAGCTGGCCGGCCGGGAAGGGCAGCTGGGCGCGGGGGTGCAGCATGTGGGCAAGCGGTCGGGCGAAACCGGCACCGACTTCATGCTGCCGTCGCATACCTTGGTCCGGCTGTTCGGCACGGTGCAGCTGATCAACGGGGTCGAGCTGTTCGGGACGGTCAGCAATTTGTTCGACACCCATTGGTATGCCAGCAGCTATGCCTCGGTCTGGGTCCAGCCGGGCACGCCGCGTACCGCCACGCTGGGCCTGCGCGCCCGTTTCTGAGCCGAAGGAACCCCCCTCATGACGATGATCCGCCCTGCCTTCATGGCTGCCGCCGCCCTGTCCGCTCTGGTCGGGGCGGGCGGTGCGTCCGCGCAGGACAAGACAGGCGGGGTGCCGGCCGGGCTGCCTGCCGCGATTCTGCCGCCGGCGCTGCCCTGGTCCGGGGCGAGCGAGAAGCTGATCGCGCGAAAGGATGATCCGTGGATCACGCCCGCCGAACAGGCCGGCTTTGCCACCACCCCGCGCTATGCCGAGGTGGAGGCATGGCTGCGGCGGCTGGACGCGGCATCGCCGCTGATCGCGGTCGAGCGGTTCGGCCGCACCGGGGAGGGGCGCGACATGCTGCTCGTGCGCGCCAGCAAGGGGGCGGCGGCGGACGGGCGCGCGAAGCCCGTGATACTGGTGCAGGCGGGCATTCATGCCGGGGAGATTGACGGCAAGGATGCCGGGCTGATGCTGCTGCGCGACCTGGCGCTGCGGGGCAAGGACGGGTTGCTGGACAGCGTCGATCTGGTCTTCGTGCCGGTCTATAATATCGACGGGCATGAGCGGATGAGCCGGTGGAACTTCCCGGCGCTGCGCGGGCCGGCGGAAAAGGGCTATGTCGGCAATGCCCGCAACATCAACCTCAACCGCGACTATGCCAAGGTCGATGCGCCGGAAAGCCGGGCGATGATCGGCCTGCTGCGGCGGCTCGACCCGATCCTCTATGTCGATTGCCATGTCAGCGACGGGTTCGACATGCAATATGACGTCACCTTCACCTATGCCGGATGGGGCACCTATGCCCGGCATCGCGCGACCGCCGACTGGCTGGAGGAGCGTTTCGGGCCGAGCGTCAAGGCGGCGCTGGAGAAGGCGGGGCATGTCCCCATCATCTATCCCAGCCCCATCGACGTGCGCGATCCGACGCGGGGCATCCGCTATTCGCCCGAGGGGCCGCGCTACTCCACCGGCTATGGCGACTTTATCGGCGTGCCGACGGTGCTGGTCGAAAATCACATGCTCAAACCCTATCGCCAGCGCGTGCTGGGCACTTATGTGCTGCTGGAGGCGGCGCTGACTCTGGCGGGCGAAGAGGCGGGGACCATCGCCCGCGCCAAGGCGACCGACCGCGCGAGCCGGCCCGAGCAGATGCTGACCCGCTGGAAACCGGCGGCCGAGCCGATCGGCTGGGTTGAGGATTTCAAGGGGGTCGCCTTCACCACCCGCCTGTCGCCGGCGTCGGGTCGCAAGGAACAGGCATGGCTGGCCAAGCCGGTCCAGTGGCGCATGCCGATCATCGGGCAGGAGCCGGTCGAGACGGTGCGGCTGCCGCGTGCCTGGTGGATCGGGGCGGAGCAGGCGGAGGTGATCGACCGGCTGGAAATCCATGGCATACGCTATGAGCGGACCGACGCGCCGCGGACGCTGGTGCTCGACCGGGTGCGGCTGATCGACCCGCAGGTGCAGCCGGCGCGCGACGCCCGCCTGCCGCTGGGGGCGGCGGCTTTCGTGCATGAGCCCGTGACCGAGACGCTGCCCGCCGGCAGCATCCGGGTGCCGGCCGACCAGCCGCTGGGGCTGCTGGCCGCCGCGCTGCTGGAGCCGGAGAGCCAGGATTCCTTCCTCGCCTGGGGCTTTTTCCCGGAGATCCTCTCACCGCCGCCGGGCGCGGAGGATTTCGTCCGCGCGCCCCTGGCCGAGGCGCTGCTGGCGGCCGATCCCGCCCTGCGCCAGCGGTTCGAGCAGAAGCTGGCGGCGGAGCCGGACTTTGCCGCCGATGGGGATGCGCGGCTCGACTGGCTGGAAAGCCATCTGCCCGACCGCAATCGCTTTCACCATCTCTCGCCCGTGCGGCGGGAGTTGTGAGGGTCCGCCGATCCCGCGAGAAGGGGCGCGGGATCGGCGGATTTCGGTCTGGCCAGTCGCATCGGCAAAAATAGGAAATGCAACAGGGGTGCGACACATAAGGCTATGATGCGTTTTTGCTAAGTGTCTGGTTTAGCATCCTCCTGTTCCGAACGCCGCGCCGCAACTGGTAAGGCCAATCACGGCGCATCTCCGCAAAGCCCTTGCCAGCGCTGGCACCATGTGAAACACAGGCCCAAATTGCGGCAGGCAGAGGGTGAGAGATGCGACAGGGCAAAAGTGCGCGAGATGGGCTGGGCGAGCGGCCGGCCGCCGCATCGCAGGCGGAGCGCCTTGCGCTGACGCCGTCGCGCCGGACGCTGCTCGCCGGCGTCATGGCTCTGGCCGCCACCGCATCGG
>DAMDPH010000044.1:0-20424 GCA_032082785.1 Sphingobium sp.
AGGATGTCCCCGCCGCCGGCGCGGTGATCGGCGCGGCGCTGGGACGGGTGAGCCGCGCGATCGTGCAACAAACCGGCCTCCGCCGCCTTCTCTTCGCCGGCGGCGATACGTCGAGCCATGGCGTGGCACAGATGGGCATTGACGCGCTGAGCTGGGTCGCGCCGCTGGAACGAGGCGCGCCGCTGGCCCGCGCCCATGCCGCCGAGCCGGAGCTCGATGGGCTGGAACTGGTGCTGAAAGGCGGCCAAATGGGCGCGCCCGACTTCTTCGAAACGGTCCGACAGGGCGGCGCGGCTTAGGCACTAGGTGAAAAGGTCAGAAACAATAGGTGTCGTCAGAAGGCATCCGCTCATGACGGAATTCATGAATCGAAACGACACTGAAGCTTGGGCGTCGTCGCCGCGAGCCGGGTAGGCTCTGCACATGCTCTTGTCTTGAGATCCACCTCCGGGCATCGGCCAAACGCCCCTGGATGATCAGTTGAGTTGAGACTGGTGCGAAACGATGTGGGTGGCTACCGCCGATCCTAAGATCCCGCTCGACATCTTCTACTGCGCCACCTCATGCAGATGGTGGGCCAGGTGCCGGGTTGAGGCAGACGTCGGAGCGTCCTTGGCAAAACATAGTTCCATCTGCCGAGTGGCCCAAGCATCGGCTAAGGGGACCACGTCCAGGTTCATCGAGGCGGCGAAGCCCCGAGCGGCGATCAGGGGAAGGACGCCGTAGCCGAAGCCAGCTTCCACCATTCTACAAACGCCATCAAAGCTGCGGACCTGCATCCTCATGCGCAGCGCCAGTTCCGCCCGCGAAGCCTGTTCGATGAGTATTCGGGTGAGCGCCGTGGAATTTACCAGGCCAACGAAGTCCTGATTATGGACTTCGGCGAACTCGATCTCGTCCCGATCGCCAAGCCTGCCGCGGGGCGCCAACAGTGCAAGCTTGTCGGTTCGATAGCGTAGCGTTTCCAACTGGCCAGAGGGCGTTCCGCCGATGATGATGCCAAGGTCCGCTTGCCCGGACGTGACCGCAGACACGATTTCGAGGCTCATATTCTCTTCAAGGTCGATGCGGACGTCGGGGCGCGCGGCCGCGAAAGCTGCCAAATCCGCGGGCAAAAACTGGATGATCGCTGATGGGTTGGTTTGCAGTCTGACCATGCCGCGCACGCCGCCGGCGAAATCGGCCATCTCGCCTTCGATTTCTCGCGCTTGCTCAAGAAGCGTGCGTGCACTTTCGAGAAGGCTGGTGCCAGCAGGCGTCAACGTCAGCCCTTGCCGACTTCGCAGGAACAGCTTTACGCCAAAACGCTGTTCAAGCAGGGCAATTCGTCTCGATGCCGCGGCCAGCGCAAGATGAGCCTGGTCTGCCGCCTCGCTCAAAGTTCCTGTTTCAGCCGCGCGCACAAACAGCCGAAGGGTCAGCAGATCGCGTATCATTTATCATCCTAGCTTCGCAATTTGCGAAATCATGGTTGTTGAAACGGCGATATACAAATGACGGATATCCATCAATACAGCCACTGAGAGCCTTTGACAAAAGAGGCTTGTTCAAGAAAAACGAACATGGAGGGGATATTGGTGTTCCGGATCACCGCGGCGCAGGCATGCGCTGTCACAGCCATCACGCTCGGCGCTGCCGCAATCTCGCAGGGAGCGCAGGCTCAGGCGATCGACGCAGGCGATTATGTTCCCGCGCCCGACGGCACGCATCTGGGCTTGGTCTATCTGCAATATGCCCACTCTGGGTCGCTGTATCGAGATGGCAAGAAGGTTGACGCAAAAGCCGAGCTTGACACGGCCGTATCGATCCTCCGCTACGTCGGCTTCACCAAAATTGCGGGCATGACCCTGGATTATCAGGTGCTTCAGCCATTTGGCCATCTTGAAGGTGGAGGCTCGACGAAGGGGCTGGGGAAAACGAGCGGCTTTGGCGACACCATCCTGGTCAGCACACTTTGGCTCTATGAGAATCCGGAGAAAAAATCCTTCTTCGGAGTGACGCCCTACGTCTTCATTCCCACCGGCGAATATAATGCCGCCAAGGCGCTCAACATGGGGGAAAATCGGTGGAAGGGTTCATTCCAGGCAGTTTGGTCACAGGGCATTGGCAAGCATTTTGTTGCTGAGTTGGCGGGTGACGCCATGATTTTCGG
Organism: Sphingobium sp.; assembly: GCA_032082785.1. Taxonomy (GTDB): domain Bacteria; phylum Pseudomonadota; class Alphaproteobacteria; order Sphingomonadales; family Sphingomonadaceae; genus Sphingobium. The sequence continues at coordinate 2,153 of DAMDPH010000044.1, forward strand.
CAAGAACAGCAATTTCGGCTCTACCTCAGATCGACTCACGCAAAAGGCGCAGTTCCGCATTCAGGGTTTCGCCCGCTATCTGATCAACGACAAAAATGAGGTCAACGCCCGCCTGATGTACCTGACCGGCGGTGAGACCAAGATCAATGGTGTCGAGCAGGATAATATCGTCAAAACCACATCGGTGCTGGGCACTTGGCGCCACACGATTTCACCGGAATGGCAGATCATGACGCAGGTCGGTACGGACCTCAGCGTGGAAAACGGATTCCGCGAAGGCGTGCGCGGCCAAATTCGTCTGTTGAAGGTATTTTGAGGTAAGCCGAGCTGGGAGCGGGAACATGGACAATATTCTGGACTATAAGCGCCTTGGCGAACTGATGAAGGACCATGCCGCCGGCGCGGTAAACCGGCGTGGCTTCATCGGCCGAGCAATGGCGGCAGGGGCGGCCTTCGCGATGGCAGACGCTCTGTGGATCGGTGGGGGCAAGGCCTGGGCGCAGTCTACGCGGAGCACCTCACCGGTTTCGGCAGCGGACTATATCGTCATTGGCGCGGGGTCTGCCGGCGCGACATTGGCTGGCGAACTGGCTCAGCGGACTGGCGCATCAGTGCTGGTGTTGGAGGCCGGTCTCTCGGACAACTCGCCGCTGATCACTGACCCGGCCCAATGGCCTGCGGCGCTGGCATCGCCATTCACGAAAACATATGAGACGACGCCACAAGTCCATGCCCAGAATCGCGTCATTCCCTATCCGCGTGGCGAAGGGCTAGGCGGCTGCTCCAGCGTGAACTGCATGATCTACTGCCGTGGCGCAGCGCAGGACTATGATGACTGGGCTTATAATGGTGCAACCGGCTGGGGCTGGGATGAGGTCCTGCCGGATTATAAAGAACTAGAAGACTGGCAGGGCGGCGCGAGCGCATTTCGAGGCGCTGGTGGTCCACTTCATGTGACGAAGCCAGATCCCGCCAAGGGGCATGAGGGTGCCCGAGCTTTCATGGAGGGTGCCAAGTCGCTCGGCTACCCTGAAACGCTGGACTTCAACGGCGGGCAACTTGAGGGACCGGCCTGGGTGAATTTCACGGTCCATGCTGGCAAGCGTCAGAACAGCGCGGTCGCTTTCCTGCGCCCTGCGATGGAAAAAGGCGCGAAGCTGACCGTGCTGACAGAAGCGCCGGTGCTCAAGCTGGTTGTCGAGAAAGGACGCTGCGTAGGCGTGCAATATCTGCATGCCGGACGGCCCGTGACGGTACGCGCAGACAAAGAGGTGATCCTGTCTGCTGGCGCAATTATTACCCCCAAGTTGCTGACGCTGTCAGGAATCGGTGATTCCGCGCAGCTGAAAAAGCTCGGCATTGCGACTGTCGCTTCGCTGTCGGGCGTGGGCCAGAATTTGCAGGATCACGTGTTGGGTGCCGGGGTCAACTTTGAGTCCAAGCACCCGGTTCCGCCGACCAACTACAATCACTCCGAAGTCTATATGTGGTGGAAGTCGACGCCTTCACAGCCGGTTCCGGACATCAACGCGCTGTACGTCAGCGTTCCTTTCGCAACGAAGGAGCTTAATCTGCAGCAACAGCATGGCTATGCAATCCTCTGCGGGGTGATGAGGCCGAAATCGCGGGGCGCTGTAACTGTCGCGTCGCCCGATCCTCGCGCTGCACCGCTGATCGATCCGAATTATTTACAGGTCGAGCAGGATATTGTTGCATTGAAGGCCGCCACCGAACTCGCGCGCGCCATCGGCAATTCGGATGCCTATAAGGATATCCGAAAGTCGGAACTGCTGCCGGCTTCGGCAGCCGATAATCCGGCAAGCTACCGGGATTTCCTGAAAAAGTCTGCGTCCACCTATTTCCACCCTGTCGGGACCGCGAAGATGGGCACCGACGAGGGTTCGGTGGTTGACCCGCAGTTGCGCGTCCATGGCATCGAAGGGCTGCGGGTCGCGGACGCCTCCGTCATGCCAACGATCACGACGGGGAATACGAACGCACCGGCGATCATGATCGGTTATCGCGCCGCGAAGCTGATTGCAGGATCCGCGTAAGCACTGGTCAGTCGTCGGCGGTGACACAACTCATGAAGTTGCGCACTGCCGGCGACAAGGGCCCGTCGCGGCGGTGCGCCACAACGAGCTGTGCCTTGGGGCCGTCGCCATTGATCCGCGCATAGAGCACACCTTCAGCGTGCAACTGTCGCATCGATTCCGGCACCAGAGCCACGCCCACGCCCGCCGCAACCAGGTTCACGGTCGAGGCCATCTGCGGCGCTTCCTGAGCTATTCGGGGTGAAAAGCCGGCGTTGCGGCAAGCCGCAATGATGCTGTCATAGAGAAGCCGGCCATTGCTGCGGGGGTAGAGGATGAAGGGATCACCAGCCAGATCGACCAGATCAATTTGGCTCCGACCGGCAAGGCGGTGTCTGGCTGGTAGTGCGATCCACAGCTTTTCATCGGGAAGGCGGCGGGTCACCAACCCGTCTGTGTCTCCCAGAGCAGGACGCAGAAAAGCAATGTCTACCGAATTGTCAGTCAGGGCTTCCAGCAACCGCGACGTGGTTTGTTCGACAAGCTTGATCGAGAGGTCCGGGTGTCGCTCACGAAACCGGCCAATGATGCGCGGGACCATCGGATTGAAGGACGCTGAACTCGTGAATCCGATCGACAACCCACCTATTTCACCACGCGCCGCCCGTTTCGCTGCTGTCGCTGCTTGTTCAGCTGCAGCGATGGCCCCCTGGGCGTGCGGCATGAATGCCTCTCCAGCCTCGGTTAGTTCAACGCCGCGCGTCAGCCTGTGGAACAGTTGTACTCCAAGCTCTTGCTCCAGCAGCTTGATCTGCTGGCTCAAAGGTGGCTGGCCGATACCCAATCGCTGGGCTGCCCGGGTGAAATGGCGCTCCTCGGCAATGGCGAGTGCGTATCGCAAATGTCTGAGTTCCATATCCAAATCTAATCGAAAACGACTGTTGCCGCTATTAGACGGAATAGCCCCGCGAGGCTATCACCTTCTCGAAGGCTGCTGCGATAACGCGCTGCCCAGCGACCGGAGAGTGAAATGAAAGCCGATTTCTCCCGCAATTTCATAGGCGGTGCTTGGGTCGACCCCCTGACCGAGGATACTCTTCCGGTCATCGACCCCGCTACGGGGAAGGCATTCGGAGCCATCCCCGACAGCACTGACGCTGATGTCGATCTTGCGGTACGCGCGGCGCGCGAGGCCTTTGACGAAGGGGTGTGGGGTCGCACGACCGCTACCGAGCGCGGGCGCATGCTGACCCGTCTGGGAGACCTTATCCTTGCCAATGCACCTGAACTTTCGGCGATCGAGGCTAAGGATACTGGCAAGCCCAAGAGTGTGGCTGACGCCGACATCGTGGCGCTGGCACGCTACTTTGAATATTATGGCGGTGCGGCGGATAAGCTGCATGGTGAGACCATCCCTTACCTGACTGGCTATCATGTCGGTGTCGTCCACGAACCACATGGCGTCACCGGTCATATTCTCCCTTGGAATTACCCGGCGCAGATGTTCGGGCGCACACTCGCGCCGGCCCTTGCGGTCGGCAACGCGACGGTGCTCAAGCCGGCAGAAGACGCGTCGGCTAGCGCTCTTCGCCTTGTCGAGTTGGCAGCCGAAGCGGGATTTCCCGAAGGCGCGATCAACGTCGTCACCGGCCGCGGCGCGACGGCGGGTGCAGCCCTCGCCTCCCACCCCGGCGTCGACTTCATCTCATTCACCGGATCACCGCAGGTCGGCCAGATCATACAGAAACTCTGCGCGGACCATTATATCACCTGCACGCTGGAACTAGGCGGCAAGAGCCCGCAGATAGTCTTTGCCGATGCCGATTTCGATGCGGCGATTCCCGTCATCGTCAAGGCAATCATCCAAAATAGCGGCCAGACCTGCTCGGCGGGTAGCCGCCTGCTGATTGAGCGCTCCGCTTACGATGCTTTCGTCCCTCGCCTGGCGGAAGCCTTCGCCAAGGTGCGCGTGGGCGCGCCGGACATGGACATGGATTGCGGGCCGATCATCACTGCCAAGCAGCAACTTCGGGTCCAATCCTTCATCGATCAAGCTCGCTTGGACGGCATCCCCGTTTTAGCCGAAGGGACGCTGGCCGACGGCGTTGCTTCCGACGGCTTCTTCGTAAAGCCGACCTTGCTCGGCCCGGTTCCCCGCGACAACATAATCGCCCGCGAGGAGGTATTCGGTCCGGTCTTGACCGTTCTGCCCTTCGACGATGAGGCGGATGCAGTGCGCATCGCCAACGAGACCGACTATGGCCTCGTCGCTGCTGTCTGGACTAGCGATGGTGGGCGTCAGATGCGCCTCGTGAAGAAAATTCGGGCGGGGCAGGTTTTCGTAAATTGCTATGGCGCGGGGGCGGGTATCGAATTGCCGTTCGGCGGCACGGGCAAGAGCGGCCACGGACGCGAGAAAGGCTTCGCGGCCCTCCACGATTTCAGCAAGACCAAAACGATGGTCCTCAACCACGGCTGACTCAGCCGCTTATCCGCCAGATGTCATATAGTTCCCAGGAGAGCGTAATGGATTTGAACGGCAAGGTCGCAGTGATTACCGGCGCCGCCAGCGGTTTCGGCGAAGCGACCGCACATCGCTTCGCCGAGCACGGCGCCAAAGTTGTAATTGTCGATCTGAACCTCGAGAAAGCACAGGACGTCGCTGATGCTATCGGCGACGACAAGGCGATCGCCGTGCGTGCCGATGTCAGCAAGCGCGCGGACATCGATGCGGTGGTAGCACAGACCATCGACGCCTTCGGAGTGCCAGACGTCGTCATCAACAATGCCGGCTATACCCACAAGAACATGCCTGCTCTGGACGTTGATGAGGAGACGTTCGATCGCGTCATGGCGGTGAATATCAAAGGCATCTATCACATGGTTCAGGCTGTGGTTCCAGCGATGCGGGACAATGGCGGTGGCGTGATCCTCAACGTCGGTTCGGTGTCGGGGATCAGGCCACGGCCAGGGCTGAGCTGGTATGCTGGCTCCAAGGGTGCGACCAACGTGCTGTCGAAGGCGCTGGCAGTAGAGTTTGCGCCGATGAACATCCGCGTCAACGCGATCGCGCCGGTAATGGGTGTAACCGGAATGCTTTCAGACTTCATGGGCATGGAAGACACGCCGGAAAACCGCCAGAAATTCATGACGTCCATTCCGCTTGGCCGCCTGTGCCAGCCCGATGACGTTGCCGAAGCGGCACTTTACCTCGCCACGGCAGACTACATCACGGGCGTCGAGCTACCGGTCGATGGCGGTCGGTCGGTCTGAGACGGAAAGACGCTGATGCAAGCGGGAGCAGTCGAAAGATCCTGAACCCTGCTGCGCCGTCCTGAGACAGACAAATATTGGAGAAGATCGATGAATGCACATTCTTCTAATGCGAGCGCGGCCGCCGTTGATTTCACTGGTCCTTACGCCCTCGTCATCGACGGCAAGCTGATCGAGACGAACCAGACATTCGACGTTTTCAATCCGGCGACCAATGCCATCCTTGCTCAAGCACCAGATGGCACGGCCGAGCATATGGAAGCAGCAATTGCTGCTGCGAAGCGGGCGTTTCCTGCCTGGGCCGCCTTGAGCGCAGACGAACGCGGCGCAATGGTGGTCGCCTATGCCGACGCGCTTGAAGCGCATAAGGAAGAGCTCATCACACTTTTGACCCTGGAGCAGGGCAAGCCGCGCCACTCGATGGCGACCGGCGAAGTCGAGGCTGCGATCCACTGGGTCCGCGAGGTCGGCAAACGCCGCCTGCCTGTCGAGGTGATCGAGGACACAGACGAGCATGTCGTCGAGATCCATCACACCCCGCTGGGCGTCGTGGGCGCGATCACGCCATGGAACTTTCCGGTCCTGCTGGGACTGTGGAAGGTCGCACCATGCCTTGTGACGGGCAACACGATGGTGATGAAGCCTTCGCCTTATACGCCGCTCTGCACCTTGCGTTTCGGCGAGATTGCACAGTCGGTGTTCCCGGCTGGTGTGCTCAACATCGTTTCAGGGGGCAATGAGCTTGGCCAGCAGCTGACGGAGCATCAGGACATTGCCAAGATCAGCTTCACCGGCTCGACTGCCACCGGCAAGAAGGTGATGGCGTCGGGTTCCACGAACCTGAAGCGCATCACGCTGGAATTGGGCGGCAACGATGCGGCCATCGTTCTGGCGGACGCCGATTGGGAGGCAATCGTCCCGGTCCTGTTCTGGGCGGCTTTCGGCAACTCGGGTCAGTGGTGCATCGCGTCCAAGCGGGTCTATGTTCACCGCTCGATCCATGCTGCTTTCGTCAAGGCCTTCGTCGACTATGCGAAGGACGTGAAGGTCGGCGATGGCATGGACCCCGAGACCGGCCTCGGCCCGATCCAGAACCGCATGCAGTTCGAGAAGCTGCAAAGCCTGTTCGCCGACGTAAAGGAGAAGGGGTATAATGTGCCACTTGGCGGCACCATCGACGAGAGCCTTGCCGGTAATTTCGTGCCTGTCACCATCGTCGACAATCCGCCTGAAGACAGCCGCATCGTCCGGGAAGAGCCGTTCGGCCCGATCCTGCCGATCATCGCCTTCGACGATGTCGAGGAGGTGATCGGCAAGGCCAACGACAGCCCGTTTGGCCTAGCTGGTTCGGTCTGGGGTCGCGACCGGGACGCGGCGATCGCCGTCGCCAAGCGGCTGGAAACGGGAACCGTGTGGGTGAACGAAATCCACATTCACGGGATCGACATTCCATTTGGCGGTCACAAACAGTCTGGGCTGGGCGTTGAGAACGGCGCTGAAGGCCTGGCCGAGTTCACGAACACCAAGACTTACATGTTTCACAAATAACGAACAGCGGAGCGGCAATCCTATTGGGTTGCCGCACCTCACCAGAACAATCCGTAAGTCAAGGAACGGGGAAACATGCGCCCGCTTGAAGACATCACTATCGTCAGCCTGGAGCATGCCATTGCGGCTCCTTTCGCGACGCGTCAGCTTGCAGACCTTGGTGCCCGTGTCATCAAGGTCGAACGGCCAGGAGCCGGCGACTTCGCTCGGGCTTATGACGAGCGGGTCAATGGCCTCGCCTCACATTTCGTCTGGACGAACCGGTCCAAGGAAAGCGTCGCTCTGGACTTGAAGTCCGAGCACGGCATGGAGGCCTTGCGTCGTCTGGTGGCCAAAGCCGACGTGCTGATCCAGAATCTCGCGCCCGGCGCCACCGAGCGCATGGGTTTTGACCATGCAACATTGCGGGCACGGCATCCGGAACTGATCGTCTGCGATATTTCGGGTTATGGCCAAGATGGTCCGGATCGGGACCGGAAGGCATATGACCTGCTGATCCAGGCGGAGTCAGGCTTTCTATCCATCACCGGGACGCCAGACGAAGTGGTGAAGGCCGGTTGCTCCATCGCTGACATTGCGGCGGGAATGTATGCCTATTCCAATATTCTGGCAGCGCTCATTGAAAGAGGCCGCACTGGAGAGGGACGCCACATCGACGTGTCCATGCTGGAAGCCATGGCCGAATGGATGGGGTTCCCCTTATATTATGCGTTCAACGGGGCGCCACAGCCGTCGCGCAACGGCGCCTATCACGCCACAATCTATCCTTATGGGCCCTTTCGCACCGCCGACGGCGAGGTGATGTTCGGCATTCAGAACGAGCGCGAATGGGTGTCTTTTTGCCAGCACGTCCTCGCGAACCCGGCCTTGGCGACAGATCCCCGCTTCTCGCCCAATTCCGCGCGGTCCGCCAACCGTGGAGAGTTGGCTTTGGTGATCTCGCGCACCTTCGAGAGCATGACCAGCCGGACGGTCGTCGAAGCGCTCGATGCCGCGAAGATCGCCAACGCGAAGGTCAACGACATGGCCGGTCTTTGGGCGCATCGGCAGTTGAAGGCGCGCGATCGCTGGAGGGAGGTTCAGACCCAGGCCGGACCTGTCGCTGCTCTTCTCCCGCCGGGGCAGGACGATGCGCGTATGGACCCGATTCCTGCCCCCGGAGAGCATACGGCAACGATCCTTGCTGAAATCGGCATGGCAATGGCGGATGCGGATCGATGAGTGACTGTGGAGACAGGAGCGTGGAAGATCGCATCGCCACTGCTCGGCACTTCCTGTTCGTTCCGGGGAACCGTCCCGAGCGGTTCGACAAAGCAGTGAACAGCGGGGTTGATATTGTCGTCATCGACCTTGAGGATGCGGTTCCGCCCGATCAGAAGGCCGAGGCCCGTTCGCAGACTCTGCGCTGGCTGGACGCAGGGGGTCGCGCCATGGTCAGAATCAACAGCTCTGACAGTCCTTATTTTTCAGATGACTGCACGATCGTTGAGCATCCCAACCTCCTCGGGGTGATGCTGCCAAAATCTGCTCCTGGCCAAATTCTCGATAAACTTGCTTGTCGGGCACCGGTCCTGGCTCTGGTCGAAACGGCTACAGGCATTGCCGCCCTGGCCGAGATAGCGGGCACGCCGGGTGTGGTGCGCATGGCCTTGGGCACGATCGATCTGGCTCTCGATCTCGACCTAGAAGGGGATGATCGGCTTTTCGATTCCATCAGGTTACAAATGACCGTCGCCAGCCGGGCGGCAAACATCGCAGCGCCCGTCGATGGCGTTACTGCGGCGTTCGCGAATGATGATGCGACAAGATCGGCTATGGGCTCTTCGCGCAGGCTCGGGTTCACAGCAAAGCTGTGTATTCACCCCCGCCAGCTCGACGCCGTCGAAAGCGCGCTTCAGCCTACCGATGCACAATTGCAGCGAGCCAGGCGTATTGTCGAAGCTGACAAGGATTCTGGCGGTGCTGCTGTCGCGCTCGACGGGGCGATGATCGACCGGCCGATCGTAGAGCGCGCCCACCGCCTGTTATCGGCTGCGGCCAGATAGCGGGAGGGAGCCATAGGGTGCGCTCGGCGCCTATAGAGGGCGGTACGGCCTAAGCACCGCAACCGCCCATATTGGTCTGGCCGCCGTCAACCCGTTAAATAGGAAACGCAACAGGGGTGCGACACTCAACGCGATTTTGCGTTTTCGCTATACTGTTGTTTTACAACGGATTTCCCGGAACAGCCGCGATCCTGTTGGTCTGGCCAAAATAGGATCGCGGCTGTTCTTCTATACCGTCAGGATCACCGGCTCCTCGCTCGGGTCGATCTTCTGGTCGAAGCCCTTGGTGCAGTCGATGCGGGAGAAGAGGATTGCGGCGATCAGCACCATCAGCGCCACGCCCTGCACCGGCAGGTCATAGTCGCCGGTCGCGCCGATCATATAGCCGATCACGACCGTGCAGACGAAACCGCCCAGATTGCCGGCGGTGTTCATGACGCCGCTCGCCGTGCCGCCGTACCGGCCGCCGATCGACATGCACATCGCCCAGGCGGACGGCAGCATGAGGTCCATGACGCCGAAGGCCGCGCCGGCCAGGATGACGATCATCAGCTTGCTGGTCGCCAGGCTCATCAGCAGCAGCAAAACCGCCGTGACGGCAAGGCAGATGCTGGCGATGCGGCTATAGGCCTTGCGGATGCCAACACGCTCGGCCACGCGGTCGCACAAGACGCCGCCGGCCAGATTGGCGACGATGCCCAGCAGGAAGGGAATGGAGCCGTACAGCCCCATTTCCGCGATGGTGAAATGCGCGCCATTGACCATCCAGGTCGGGAACCAGTTGAAAAAGAACCAGCTGCCAAAGGCATAGAAGCAATAAGCAAGCGCGATCAGCCAGAGCTGCGGCAGGGACAGTAATTTGCGCCAGGGCGTGCCGCTATGGCCCGCGCCGTCGTCGCCGCCGATCAGCGCGACCTCTTCGGGGGTGATGCCGGGCTGCTGCGAGGGTCGGTCATGATAGAAGGCGCGCCAGCCAAGCGCCCAGGCAAAGCCGATCAGCCCCAGCACGACGAACACCGCGCGCCAGCCGAACTGCGCCTGCAACGGCACCAGCAGCAGCGGCGCCAGCGCGCCGCCCAGCCGGCTGGCAGCCCAGATCACCCCCTGCCCCCGCGCCCGCTCGCGCGCCGGCAGCCAGCGATAGAGGACGCCCGACATATTGGGATAGGCACCCGCCGCCCCCAGGCCGAACAGGAAGCGCGCGCCGGTCAGCTGCCAGAAATTACGACACAGCGCTGTCGCGGCGGTGAAGGTGGACCACCAGAGCGTGATCCGCGTCAATTCCTTGCGATAGCCATGCTTGTCGCCCAGCGCGCCCGACGGCACTTCGAACACGGCATAGGCGATCACATAGGCGCCCAGCACCCAGCCCCATTGTTCGGGGGTGATGGCCAGTTCCTTCTGCACCGCCGGCCCCGTGACCGCGATGGCCATGCGGTCGAGGAAGGTGATGACCGATAGGAGGCCGAGCAGGCCGACGACGGCATGGCGCTTCTTCACCGCCGATACTCCTTATGCAAGGCTCGCCAGAACATCGCGCGCCCGCTCGACGCCCAGCTCCGGGCTGGTGAAGACCGGCACGGCGACGGCGCCTTCGGGCAGGGCGGCGAGCGCGCGCGCCATCGATGCCTGGGCGAAAACGATGGCGTCCATGCCGGCCATCGGGCCGGTCAGCGCTTCGCCGACGATACGGTCATGGGTGGCGCCGTCGCCGGCCATCACCGCTTCGAACGCGCCTTCGCAGACATGATGCACGACCTCGACATCGCGGCCGCTTTCCTCGGCGACGCGGCGGACCAGCGCGACGGTGGGCGCGAGCGTGGTGGAGAGGGTGGCAAGCACGCCGACCCGATTGCCCGCCGCCACCGCCTTTTCCGCCATGGGCCGGTCGACGCGCAGCACCGGCCGGTCATGCAGCTGGGCGGCGATATCGACGGCCGGGCCGATCGACGAGCAGGTGACGAGCGTGGCGTCCGCCCCGGCATCGAAGGTCGAGGAGACGAGATTGATCAGCCGGCGCATCGTCGGCTTTTCCAGCCGGCCGGCGGCGATGGTGTTTTTGATGAGGCTTTCGTCGACGAAATGCAGCACGCGCACGCCCGGCAGGAGGCGCGCCGTCAGCTCGTTGAACAGCGGGCTGAGCGTCGGCGACGTGTGAAGCAGGGCGAGGGTCTGCATGGGGTCTCTCTCCGATAAATCTTGTTCGTACTTCAGCTATTCTTGAAGCGGATGCGCAGCGCGTAGGGCATGCCGTCTCCCTTGTCCTGCGGCAAGCGGATTGACAGGCCCTTGGGCGTCTGCCGCCATGTCACCGCGCCGCCATCGAGCAGCTCCACCCGATCGATCGCCCGGTCGAGATAGGGCGTGCCGGCATAGAGCGTCTTGATCAGCACCGCGCCATCGGCGGGCCGCTCCAGCCCCAGCGCATAGAGATTGCCGTCCTTGGTCGTGAAGCGGATATCTTCGGGCGTGAAGCTGCTGACATTCTTCTCGGTAAATTGGCCCACCTGCCGGACATGGCCCGACTTGGTCGGCCCTTCGCCGAAATAGAGGAAGGGGCGGGTGCCGTAGATGGCTTCGCCATTGACCTTGAGCCAGTCGCCCATGCCGTGCAGCACGGTGGCGATTTCCTGCGGGATGGTGCCGTCCGCCTTCGGCCCGACATTGAGCAGCAGATTGCCGTTCTTCGAGACGATGTCGATCAGGTCGGCGACCAGCGATTTGGGCGTGCGATAGCTGTCATTCTGGGCATAGCCCCAGCTTTTGATGCTGATCGACGTATCCGACTGCCAGGGCGTGAGCTTGAGCGCGTCGGTCTTGCCGCGTTCCAGGTCGAACATGGCGCTGCCCTCGGCAAATTGCGATCCCTTATAGGCGATGATGCCGGGCGCCTGCCATTTGGCGGAGCGGTTATAATAATAGGCCGCCGTGTCGCGCATCAGCGGCTCAAACAAGGGCGAGGATGTCCACCAGTCGAAATAGATCAGCTCCGGCTGATATTTGTCGATCAGTTCCGACGTGCGCGCCATCCAGTCGTTCAGGAACGCCTGATTGGGCGGGCTCCAATTTTGCAGCAGGTCGCTGTCGGGCCAGGCGTCGGGCTTGTCGGCCGGCAGGCCGGTGGGCGCGGCGGGGCCGTAGAGACCGGCATTTTTGGGATCGCTGACGTCGGACTTATAAGTGCGGCCCTTATGATACCACCACCAATGTTCCGCCCGGTGGGAGGACAGGCCGAAATGCATGCCGCTGGCTCGCGCGGCCTTGGCGATTTCGCCGGTGACGTCGCGCTTCGGCCCCATGTCGGCCGAATCCCATTGGGTGAGGTCGGACGCATACATGGCGAAGCCGTCGCAATGTTCGGCCACCGGCACGACATAGCGCGCGCCGGCGTCGGCAAAGAGCTTCACCCAGGCGGCGGGGTCGAATTTCTCCGCCTTGAACTGCGGAATGAAGTCCTTGTAGCCGAACTTGTCCTGCGGGCCGTAGGTCTTGCGATGATGCTCATAGGCGTCGTTGCCCGGCACATACATGTTCCGCGAATACCACTCATTGGCATAGGCCGGCACGGAATAGACGCCCCAATGGATGAAGATGCCGAATTTGGCGTCGCGAAACCATTCGGGCGTGCGGAAGCCGCGCAGCGAATCCCAGTCGGGGCGGAAGGGGCCGTCGGTGGCGCCCTGCTTCACCTTGGCGAGTTGCGCATTCACCTTCGCGGTCGGATAGGGGGTTTGCAGCGGCGCCTGCTGGGCAAGCGCGGGGATGGCGGCCATCATCGGCGTCAGCGCCAGCAGCGCGGCGGTAAAGCGTTGTTTCACTGATCTTTCCCTCTTTGCAGCACCGCGACGCCCTCGGCGTCCAGCGTCACGGCCTGTGTACGGCCGCCCTTCAGAATGTCGGTCATGGGCGTGGGCAGCGCGACGCTGCGCGATTCCTTGCCATGGTTGATGAGGATGACGATGGAGCGGCCGTCGCCTTCGCGGGTCATCAGCTCCACATCCTGCGGCACGGCGAAGTCCCGCTCCACCCCGGCGCCGCGCAGCGCGTCGTCGATCAGCGTCTTCATCAGCCCCTTGTCGATCAGCGCGCCGACATAGGTGATGCGGCCCTTGCCCACCTTGCGCGTGAGGGCGGCGGCATGGCCGTCGAGCCAGCCATTGGCCTTGCGATAGCGCAGCAGCACCTGCGTATCGGGCGATTGGGGGCGAAGATCCTCGGCCCAGATGGTCGCCTGCCCCCCTTCGACCGGGACGGCTTCGTCCAGCGCGTAAAATTGTTCGACCTGCCCGCCCAGAAGATCGGCGAGCGGACCGGGCTGGCGGCGCGGCTGGAGCCGGTCATATTCGTCGCGCTGGCCCGAACGCGGCCCCAGGATCAGATGCCCGCCGGCGCGGACGAAGGCGCTCAGCTTGGCGCTCATCTCCGGGGTCAGTATGGCGAGATTGGGGGCGACCACCAGCTTGTAGCGGTCGAGCGGCCCGGCGGCCTCGACAATGTCGACGCTACCCAGCGCATCCTTGAGCGGCGCATAATAGTCGAGCAGCACGCCGATCTGGTCATAATCCTTGTGGTGCGGCTGAAAATCGATGGTCCAGCGGCTGGGATAATCCTGAAGGATGGCGACGGGCGACCGGGGCGCGGTGCCGGCGAGCAGCGGCGTCGCCTTCGCCATTTCCCGGCCGATGCGGCTGACTTCCTCATAGACCGGCAGCGGCTTGCCGTCGGGGCCGATGATGGAGCCGTGCATCGTCTCCTGCCCGTTCAGGGCATTGCGCCATTGCCAGTAGAGGATGCCGTCGGCGCCATGGCCGATCGCCTGCCACGCCATCGCCCGCGTTTCGCCGGGATAGAGCATGTTGCTGACCGGCGCCCAGTTCACGAAGCCGGGCTGGATTTCCATGACCCAGAAATTCTTGCGCTTCCACCCGCGCACCAGGTCATGGCTGGCGCCGTTGCGATAGGGCAGGAGATGGCCGGTGCCGACATAATTGTCCCAGGACGCGAAATCGAGATCGCGGTTGATGGCATAGCGGTCGAACTTGTTGGCCCAGCCCAGCCCGCCCAGATTGGTGGTGATGAATTGCGAAGGCCGCGCATGGGCGCGGATGGCGTCCAGCTGGTTCTTCTGAAAATCCACCCATTGGTCGGTGATGAAGCGTTTCTGCTCCAGCATCAGGCCGGGATTGCCCTTTTCCGTGTTGAACGGCACCTGGCTCCAGTCGCTATAGGTTTGCGACCAATATTGGGTGGTCCAGGCATCGTTCAGCCGGTCGAGCGTGCCATAGCGGGCCTTGAGCCAATTGATCCAGGCCGCCTTGGCCGCCGGATCATAGCTTTCGTCGGTATATTCATTGCCGATCTGCCAGCCGATGACATTGGGCTCCTTGCCCAGCGCCTGCGCCATGCGGCCGACAATGTCGCGGCTGAAGCGGCGATAGTCGGAGTCGGCGATGGAGAATTGCCGGCGCCCGCCATGGCCGAGCCGCTTGCCATCGCCATCGATGCGCAGCACCTGCGGATATTTCTGCGTCATCCAGGCGGGCGGCGTGTCGGTCGGGGTGCCGATCACGACCTTGATATCATATTTGGCCGCCAGCCGCACCGCCCGCACCAGCCAGCCCATATCATAGGCGCCCTCGGTCGGCTCCATGCGGCTCCAGGCAAATTCACCGATCCGCACGACATTGGCGCCATGCTGCTGCATCAGGCGCAGGTCTTCGGCCCAGCGATCCTCGGGCCATTGTTCGGGATACCAGGCCGATCCGAGCCATAGCCGCTCGAACTGCTCCTGCCCCTGCGGCGCGGTGGCGCCCGGCGCCGGCGCAGCGGCAAGAGGCGCGCCGAACGACAAGGCGGAGGCGACAAGCAGCGCCGCCCACAGGCTCTTCCGCCCCGATTTCCGCGCTTTCAAGCCCCGTCCCATGCCTCGCAACTCCATTAGTATTATTTTATGATATTTCCTTGTCCCTCGCTATTAGTATGACTAAACCGAGTCAAGCGTTTCGCGGCGCCTTGCAGCCGGCTGCATCGGCCACAGGGCCGGGCGCGCGATCACCCGATGAATTGAGATGGAGAGAGGCACCGATGAAAGGCGCAAACTGGGTCAGCTTGGCAAGCGGGGTGGCACTGGCCGCGCTGGGATCGGCATCGGTCATGGCGCAGCCCGCGCAACAGGCGGCGGCCACGCCCGACGCGGACCTGTTCCGCAACCCGCCCAATGCGGTGCGGCCGCAGACGCTCTATTTCTGGATGAACGGCAATGTGACGCAGGAGGGCATCGACGCCGACCTGGACGCGATCGCCCGCGCCGGGCTGGGCGGGGTCATGGTGTTCGACGGCAGCGACGATGTGCCCAAGGGGCCGGTCGATTATCTCAGCCCCCAATGGCTGGGCCTGATGACCCATATGATGGGCAAGGCCGACCGGCTGGGGCTGCAAGTGGGCATGCATAATGCGCCGGGCTGGTCCTCCAGCGGCGGCCCGTGGATCGCGCCGGCGCAGGCGATGCAGCAGATCGTGTGGACCGAAAGCCGGGTGACGGGCGGCCGGCGCGTGCGCGTCACCCTGCCCCAACCCTATACCAAGCTCGACTATTATCGCGACGCGGCGGTCATCGCCTTCCCCGCGTCGGAGGGCGATGAGAGCCAGTATCGGGACGCCGTCGCCTCCATGCGGACGGGCACCCCGGTCGAGGCCGGGCGCCTGACCGATCGCGATCTGCACAGCAGCGTAGACGTCTCGCCCGACGCCCCGCTGATCGTCGAGATGAAGGCGCCCTTCACCGCGCAGGCGTTGACGCTTTACGCCACCAAGGAGACGCCCGCCTTTTCCGCCACGCTCGAAACGTCCGACGATGGGCGCAGCTGGCGACCGGCCGGCAAGGTCAGCGTCGCGGTGGAGCGCGGCATCGAGGCGCCGGGATCGGCCAATTTCCCGGCCGTCACCGCCCGCTATTTCCGCGTCACCCCCTCCGCCAAGGTGCAGCTGGCCGAAGCGCTGCTCTATGCAACGCCGCGGGTTGAGGATTGGGACGTGAAGGCCGAACATACGTTCCGCATGGGCGCGGTGACGAAGGGGCCGGGCGGCGGCGCGGACCCGGGCGCGATCGATCCGGCCAAGGTCATCGACCTCAGCGACAAGGTGGATGCGCAGGGGCGGCTCGACTGGGCGGCGCCGGCGGGACGCTGGACGATCCTGCGCCTGGGCCACACGCCGACCGGCAAGCTCAACGTCGCCGCGTCCGATGCCGGGCGCGGGCTGGAGGTCGACAAGCTCAACGTCACCGCCGTCGACCATCAGTTCGACAGCAGCGTCGGCCGCGTCATCAAGGCCGCCGGGCCGCTCGCCGGCAAGTCCTTCGTCAATCTGGAGATCGACAGCTATGAAGCGGGGCTGCAAAACTGGACGCCGACCCTGCTCGCCGATTTCCAGAAGCGGAACGGCTATAGCCTGCTCCCTTATTTGCCGGCGCTGACCGGGCGGATCGTCGGGGACGCGAACCAGTCGGACAAGATGCTGTTCGATTTCCGCCGCACGCTGGCCGACCTGATGGCCGAACGCTATTATGACCGGATGCAGAGCCATGCCAATGCGGCCCGGCTGCGCTTCCATGTCGAAGGCTATGGCCCCGGCCCGTTCGATGCCTTGCAGGTCAGCGGCCGCGCCGAAGTGCCGATGACCGAATTTTGGAGCCGCACGCCCTGGACGGACAATCGCACGGTCAAGATGGTCTCCTCCGCCGCGCATATCTATGGCAAGAGCGTGGTCGCCGCCGAAGCCTTTACCGGGGAGGCGCAGACCAGCCGCTGGATGGACTATCCCTATTCGATGAAGACACTGGGCGACCAGATGTTCGCGCAGGGCTTCAACCAGATTTTCTTCCACCGCTACGCCCATCAGCCCAATGTTCTGGCGGAGCCGGGCATGGTCATGGGGCCGTGGGGGATCAATCTGGACCGCACCAACACCTGGTTCGGCCAGTCCCGCCCGTGGATGGATTATCTCGCGCGCAGCCAATATATGCTGCGGCAGGGGCATAATGTCGCCGATATTCTTTATTTCGTCGGCGAGGACAGCCCCAACCAGTCGGAAAATATCCGCCCCGACGTGTCGCCCGACAGCAATCCGCGCATCGGCCAATATTTCACCCCGACCATTCCCGAAGGTCATGGCTATGATCTGGTGAATGCCGAGGTGCTGCTGACCCGCGCTCGGGTGGAGAATGGCGCGATCCTGCTGCCGGACGGCGCGCGCTATGCCATGCTCGCCTTTCCCGAAGGGCTGACGGGCATGACCGCCGAACTGGCCGCACGGCTGCGCGCGCTGGTCGAACAGGGCATGGTGCTGCTGGCGCCGCGGCCCGAACGATCGCTCTCCATGCATGGCGCGGACGCCGCTTTCCGCCGCGATGTCGATGCGCTGTGGGGCGCTGCGGGCGGCAGCGCGCCGCGCCGCGTCGGCAAGGGGCAGGTCTTTCCGACCGGCACCATCGAGCAGGCCCTGGCCGCCACGCAGACGCCGCCGGACCTCCTCTGCGACACCGCTTCTCCTGATGGCCAGATCAATTGGCTGCACCGCAAGCTGGCGGACGGCGACCTGTATTTCATCGCCAACCGCCAGCGGCGCGCGGAGCGGGTCAGCTGCACCTTCCGCGTCACCGGCAAGGCGCCGAGCCTGTGGAACGCCGAAAGCGGCGAGATCAGCCGGCCGGCGCTGTTCGGCAGCGATGCGGCGGGCACCCGGGTCGCGTTCGACCTGTCGCCCGCCGGCGCGACCTTCGTCAGCTTCCGCGAGCCGGTGGGGCAGGCAAAGCCGGTCAGCTGGGTGGCGAAGGACGGGGCGCGTTTTACCGATCTCGCCCTGCGCCAGCCCGAAGTCAGTGCCCCGGCCGACAGTTTCACCCTGTCGCTCTGGGCCAAGCCGGACCTCGACCTGCGCCTGATGCCCAAGGAAAGCATCAAGGGACGGATCAACGAGACGGGCAAGAACTACCTCATCAACGCGCGGTCCGGCCGGGATATTCACGGGCAGGATACGGCGATTGCAGGGCTGGCACTGGGCCGCAACGGCGCGTTCGTGATCGAGCGCGGATCGCCCGATGAGGTGCCGGCGGTGCTGGTCTCGCACCAGCCGATCGCGGGGTGGAGCCATGTCGCGCTGGTCTATGACAAGGGCACGCCCAGCCTCTATATCAATGGCAAGCTGGCCCGCACCGGGTTGAAGAGCGGCCGCCATGTCTATGCCGGCGGGTCGGACAAGCCCGCCGCCAATGGCGCGACCTATTTCTTCGAAGGCAATTTCACGCCGCTGCGCACCGAGGCGCGGGCGCTGAGCGCGCAGGAGATTGCGCGCGAAGCCGCGAAGGGGCCGCCGG
>DAMDPH010000045.1:0-878 GCA_032082785.1 Sphingobium sp.
CGCCGCCGCCATAGGCAAAGGCGCGGCTGTCGCGCCGCTCCAGCACTGTCGGCTGTTCCAGCCGCACGCCGCCGGTCGCGACGAAGCCATAGGGGCCGATCCCCGCCGTGCCGCCGCTGCCCGGCGACAGGAAGAAAGGCGCGCGCAGCTCGCCGCGCAGCAGATAGCCGGCGTCGCCCTGCAAGGTGCCATGGGCGACCGGCGACAGCCCTTCCGGATGGGCAAGGCCGAACTGCTCGCTATTCACCAGCGGCTTGCCGAAACTGGTTTGCGCCGCGCCGTTGAGCGCGATCTGGAGATGCCGCGCCAGCGGCTGGACCAGGCTGAAATCCAGCTCCAGCTTGCGGAAGTCGGCGTCCGCGCCGACTCGCGACAGCGGCAATTCACTGCCCGCCGCATCCGCCGCCGACCGTGCGCCCAGCGCATCGAGGCCGAAGGACAGCAGCCCGCCCATACGCAGCTGGCCGCCGCTGTCGCCATAAAGCGTCGCCTCCGCCCCGCCGCGCAGCACCCGCAGCCGGTCGAGTGACAGGGGGACATCGAACGGCTCGTACAGCCGCACCTCCTCCTCCTGCATGTCGAACATGCCGCGCAGCAGCACATTGGCCGAGCGCGAGCGGATCAGGGTTTGGCTCAGGCGGAAGGCCGCGCGCCGGAAGCGGCTGCTGATCCCCGGCAGCAGCGGATGATGCCGCAGCGCCGTGCGCGCATCGGTCAGTTCCGCGTTGAAGGCCAGCCCGTTGCGCCCCAAGGGCAGCACGACCCCGCCCGCCAATGCGCGGTTGCGCGGCGTAGGATGGAGGAAGCTCGTCTCCCGCCCCAGCGTCGGCAGCCCGTTGGCACGCAGATAGAGCCGCTCGCCCATGCCCAGCACCGAA
>DAMDPH010000045.1:888-20175 GCA_032082785.1 Sphingobium sp.
AAAAAAAAGCCCATAGCTCTCGCTGCCCAGCGCCTCCGACAGGCCGTTATTGGCCGACAGGCTGATCTCCACCGGGCGATAGTCCGCCTCGATCAGCAGGCGCGTCGCGCCCGGCGCGCTGCCCGCCAGCAAGGTGGAGCGCAGCCGCACGCCGGGCACATCGCCCGCCAGCAGAAGCCGCCGCTCGATCTCCGCCATGGTCGGCGCCTGCGTCCCTTCCAGCGACGCCAGCAGCCCGGCAACATGTCCGCGCACGGCCGATGGCAGGCGGCTGCTATCCACCCGCTCGATCCAGCCGCGCACCAGCGCCAGCCGCACCGTGCCGCCATCGCGCAAATCCTGCTGCGGCACGACCACGCGGGTAAAGGGTGTGTCCTCCCGCACCAGCCGCTGCTCCAGCGCCTGCGCGGCGGTATAAATATCGGCAATGCTGATCTGCCGGCCGGTCAGCTGCCGGCGCAAATCCTCGGTGGTGGCGGCGTCGCCGCCCTCCAGCACCACATCGCTCAGCGTGATCTTGATCGCGTCCGCGCCCTCGGGCACCTGCGGCCCGGCGCTGCTCGGCAGCACCACCCGCCCCTCTTGCCGCACCACCGGCGGCGCATAGCTGGGCGGCGTCACCTGGCTCGCGCTCTGCGCCCCTGCCTCTCCCGCCGTGACGATCGACAAGGCCGACGCCAGCGCGGCCATGCCGATCGACCGCCGACAAAGCGAAACAGCTGCCATGAATCATTCCTCCCCCAAAGGAGCGCCCTGCCAGGCAGGAAGCTCTTGTCCCGCCGTTAACCTTAAGGACGAAGGGTGGAAATAATCTTAACGTAGATCAATCAAAAGGACCGCCGCCGCGCGGAAACGCGCCACTTGAAGGGTTAATGGCGGCGCTTTTGGGGATCGCCGACGCCGCTATCAGCGCCTGTCCGGCCGGATCCGATCCTCGCCGCGCGGAATGGTGAGGGTGCAGTTCAGCTCGCCCGCCCGCATGCTGATCGCAGTGCTGCCGCCGAGTTGATAGGGTAGCGCCTCTTCCAGATATTCGCGGCCAAAGCCGATCCGCACCGGCACCGGCGACAGGATGGTCACGCCCGTCTCGCGCCAATGCAGCTGCAACGCCTGATCGTCCAGCGTCCAGCAGATCGCCAGACGCGGGCGCGGATCGCCGGTCGACAGCGCGCCGAACTTGATCGCATTGGTCATCAGTTCATGCAGCGCCAGCCCCAGCAATTGGGCGACGTCATGCGCGATGCATATGCCCGGCCCGTCCAGCGTCACCCGCACATCATTGCCCGCCATATAGGTTTGCAGCTCGTCGCAGACCATCGCCTCCAGCGAGGGAGCCTCGTCCAGCTCCAGCGAATGGGAAAGTTGATAGCGGGCGATGACGTCGAGCCGCCCCTTGAAATGATCCGCCACCTCGTCGAGCGCCCCCCCGGCCGACACGGTTCTGGCGAAGATGGATCGGATCACCGCGATCATGTTGCGGACCTGATGCTGCCGCTCGCTCCGCAACAGCGCCTCCCGGGCCGCGCTCGCCTGCGCCTGACGCAACGCTTCGTCGCGCTCCGCCCGCATCGCGTCCAGCTGCGCGCGCAGGCGGTCGGCCGTCTCGGTCTCGTCTCTTGTCCTGCCCGTCACTGTCATCGAACGCCCATCCGCTCCCGCCATGAGCCCTGCCTCGACTTGTGGCATATCCTATAACGCCTAACGAGATATTGCGCCGTCAACTCAGCGACATAGATTATCGTTAACCGTGGTTGCCCAGATGCGATCGCCTCGCCCGGCCAGCAAGGATTTTATGCCACCGCCCCGACTGACGGAGCCGTAAACCCCTTGGCGCGTTGTACAATCGGCCGCATGACAGCGGCCATCTGGCAGGCTGTCTTTCGTCACGACGGACCAGTGCCAGCGTTGATCGAAAGAGCCTTGCCCAATGGCCCCGGGATGCGCACGGCCGGAAACAGGCCAGACATAAAATAGGAGGATGGATCGAATATGGGCGACCGAATTTTGGTGGGTAGGCAAATCCTTATCGTGGAGGATGAATATCTGCTCGCCGATGATCTGGTGGAAACATTGACGGCAGCCGGGGCCGACATCATCGGTCCGATCCCCAGCCTGGACGGGGCGATGGCGCTGCTGGACGAAACGGCCCGCATCGACGCTGCCGTGCTCGACATCAACCTGCGCGGGGACAAGGTTTTCCCGCTCGCCGCCGCCCTGGAAGCGCGCGACATCCCCTTCGTTTTTTCGACCGGCTATGACGCCTGGGCCATTCCCGAACAGTTCGCCGACCGGCCGCGCATCGAAAAGCCGATCCAGGGCGCGCTTCTCGCGTCGACCATCACCTCCCTGTTGCAACCGGCGGCCTGAGCAAGGCGATCTCAACGGCCTGAGCCGCCGCCGCGACGAACCGTCGCAGCCAAGCCGCATCCCGATGCGTTGAAAGGCAAAGACGGGAGACAGGTTCATGTCGATTTACAAGATGATTTCGCTGCATCACGATGTCAGCGACCCCAATAAGCTGCTGACCACAGCGGCGCGGCACGCGATGTTCTGCGCGGAAATCTGCACCAGTTGCGCCGACGCCTGTTCGGCCGAGGAGATGGACATGCGCCAGTGCATCCGCTCCTGCTCCGACTGCGCCGATGTCTGCGCGGCGACGGCGCGGCTGGCGGTGCGGCGGACGGGCCAGAATATCGAGGTGCTGCGCCTGATGCTGGAAAGCTGCGCCCGCGTCTGCGAGCTTTGCGCGCAGGAGTGCGAGCGGCATGAGGATGCGCATTGCAAGCTGTGTGCGCAAATGTGCCGCGAATGCGCGGCCGACTGCCGCGCGGCGCTCCCCACCGTGCAATGAAAACGGCTTAGCCGGCTAAAATTGGCCTTACCAGTTATGCTACAGGGATGCCGACCGGCCTCAACAAGATCAGAGACTTATCGAAACTGGTCTTGGCCACCTAGTGTCGCACCCCTGTTGCATTTCCTATTTTCGCAGGCGCAACCGGTCAGGCCGATCGCACCCCCTATGCGGCCATCGCAGGCGCCGGCAGGATCCGCGCCCGGCACTCGCCAAAGCCGATGTCGCGATAGCCTTCGGCCCGCGCCACCGCCTTGAGGATCAGCTCGTCGCCATCCTCCAGGAACGTCCGCTCCTCGCCGCCCGGCAACTGGATCGGCTTGCGCCCACCCTCGCTCAATTCCATCAGGCTGCCATAGCCGTCGGGCGTCGGCGCCGACAGGGTGCCGGTGCCCAGCAGGTCGCCCGGCCGCATATTGCAGCCGTTGGAGGCATGATGGGTGACGATCTGCTGCACCGTCCAATACATGCTGGTCGCAGGGCCGGTGGACAGGCGCACCGGCTCCAGCCCCTTCTCCCGCATCGCCTCGCTCTGGATATAGACATCGAGTTGCAGCGCCAGCGCCCCCTGCGCCTGATCGGCCTCGTCCCACAAATAGGGCAGCGGCCTGGGGTCGCCTTCGGGCCGGGCCGGCTGCGCCAGGCGGAAAGGCGCCATGGCTTCGGCGGTGATCACGAAGGGCGAAATGCTGCTATGGAAATTCTTGGCGAGAAAGGGGCCGAGCGGCACATATTCCCACGCCTGAATATCGCGCGCCGACCAGTCGTTAAGCAGGCAGAAGCCCGCCACATGATCCGCCGCCTCCCCGATCGCGATGGGCTGGCCCAGCGCATTGCCCTCGCCGATCCAGACCCCCAGCTCCAGCTCATAGTCCAGCCGCCGCACCGGGCCGAAGGACGGCGCATCGGCTTCCGGCGGCTTGCGCTGGCCGAGCGGCCGCACCACCGGCTCGCCCGACAGGCGGATAGAAGAGGCACGGCCATGATAGCCGATCGGCACATATTTATAATTGGGCAGCAGCGGATTATCCGGCCGGAACAGCGTGCCGATATTGGTGGCGTGATGGATGCCGACATAGAAGTCGGTATAGTCGCCGATCCGCGCCGGCAGGTGCAGCCGGCACCCCGCCGCCTCATGGAGGAAGGGCGTCAGTTCATCCTTCTTGCTACTGTCGGTGAGCAGCGCGCTCAGCCTGCGCCGCAAGCCCCGCCGGGCCGCCGCGGGCAGGCCCATCAGCGCGTTCAGCGTCTCCTCCGCGCAGGCCGCGCGGACATCCTCCGGCAAGTGGCCGGCGTCCGCCGCAGCCTTCAGGTCGAACAGCGCGTCACCCACCGCAACGCAGGGGCGCGGCCGATCATCGTCGCCGGTAGAGAAAATGCCATAGGGCAGATTCTGCACCGGAAATTCAGGATGATCCTGCGCGCCCTCGACCCAGCAGGCCAGCGCGGGATCATGCGTTTCGTCGATGGTCGGAAAGCTCATGCCACCCCTCCCGCCTGCGGCAGCTGCGCCTTGGCGAAGCCATCCCAACAGGCGTCATAATCCTGCTGGCGGATGGCGCTGTCCATCGCGAACCAGGTGGGGCGGAGCGGATAGCGGGTCTCGAACATGAAAGCCATGGTTCCTTCGATCCTGTGGGGTTTGAGGTCGGCGCGCACCGCCGCATCATGACTGGCGCGGTCGGGGCCATGGCCGGCCATGCAATTGTGGAGCGACGCGCCGCCGGGCGCGAAGCCGTCCGCCTTGGCGTCATAGGCGCCGTGGATCAGGCCCATGAATTCGCTCATGATATTGCGGTGGAACCAGGGCGGGCGGAACGTGTCCTCCGCCACCATCCAGCGCGGCGGGAAGATCACGAAATCGCAATTGGCCGTGCCGGGCGTATCGCTGGGCGCGGTGAGGACGGTGAAGATCGACGGATCGGGATGATCGAAGCTCACCGTATTGATCGTGTTGAACCGGCGCAGGTCATAGCGCATCGGCGCGAGATTGCCGTGCCAGGCGACCACGTCGAAGGGCGAATGATCCAGCGTCGTCGTCCACAGCCGGCCGCCATATTTCTGCACCAGCGTCACCGGCTCCTCGACATCCTCGAACCAGGCGCAGGGCGCTTCGAAATCGCGCGCATTGGCGAGGCCATTGGCGCCGATCGGCCCCAGGTCCGGCAGGCGGAACAGCGCGCCGTAATTTTCGCAGACATAGCCCCGGGCCTTGCCGTCCAGCGGCATGACGCGAAAGCGCAGCCCGCGCGGGATCAGCGCGATCTGCTCCGGCTCCAGTTCCATCTGCCCCATTTCGGTGTCGATCCGCACCCGCCCCTGCTGCGGCACGATCAGCATCTCGCCATCGGCATTGGCAAAGGCGCGGCGTTCCATGCCGCAACTGATGGCATAGAGATGGATGCCCAGCCCCGCGCCGGCCTCCGGATCGCCCGCCCCGCAATAGCTGACCAGCCCGTCGATAAAGTCGATCTGCTCGTCCGGCAGCGGCAACGGATTCCAGCGCAGCCGGTTGGGCGACGGCGGCACTTCGTTGAACGGCCCGGATCGCAACAGGCTGGCGCAGCCATAGGGCTGGAACGGCGAATGGCCGGCGGTCGGCCGCATGCGATAGAGCCAGCTGCGGCGGTTCTCGGCCCGGGGCGCGGTGAAGGCGGTGCCGGACAATTGCTCGGCATACAGGCCGAAGGGCAGCTTCTGGGGCGAGTTGCGCCCGACCGGCAACGCGCCGGCGACCGCCTCGCTCTCGAAATGATTGCCAAAGCCGGTCAGGCCTCGCCCTCCACTGGACATCGGCATCGTCGCTCTCCCATTTTTCTATAGTTTCTTTTGTTACTATATGGTCTGGCCGCCGATGCTGTCAAATGCTAGGAAAAGCCATGTCGCGATCATCCCCGCTCCGGCTCGATGCCTTCCTGCCTTACCGCCTCTCTTTCACGGCCGGTCTGGTGAGCGAGCATGTCGCGAGCAGCTATGCCGAGCCGTTCGACCTCAGCACCGCCGAATGGCGCGTGCTGGCCTGGGTGGCGGAAAGCGATGGGATCACGCAGCAGCAGATTTGCGCGCGAACGCGGATGGACAAGGTGAGCGTCAGCCGCGCCGCGACGCTGCTGGCGGACAGGGGCCTGCTCAAACGGCGCGCCCATCCGCAGGACGGCCGCGCCCGGCAACTGGTGCTGAGCGAGGCCGGGGTGCAGCTTCATGCCGCGATCGCGCCCAGGGTGCTGGCCGTGGAAAGCGCGATCCTGCACCATTTCACCGCCGAGGAAGCCGACGCCTTCGCCGCCATGCTGCGGCGGATCGATAGGGTCGTCCTCGACATGGCGGGAGAGGCCGCGCCCGCCCCTCCCCCTGAAGGAAGTGGCGAGCGCTAACCTCGCCCGCTTCAGCCCTGCGCCTTACGCCTTGCGCGATAGCGGTGGAGCAACGGCTCGGTATAGCCATTGGGCTGCGCCACCCCTTCGAACACCAGCGCCCGCGCCGCCTGATAGGCCAGGCTCTCCGCCTCCGCCCCGTGCATCGACCGATAGAGCGGATCGCCGGCATTTTGCGCGTCGACCTTGGCCGCCATCCGCTGCAAGGCCGCATCGGCCTCCTCGCCGGAACAGATGCCGTGCAGGATCCAGTTGGCCATATGCTGCGAGGATATGCGCAGCGTCGCCCGGTCCTCCATCAGGCCGACATCATGGATGTCCGGCACCTTGGAACAGCCGACGCCCTGATCGATCCAGCGGACGACATAGCCCAATATCCCCTGCGCATTATTGTCCAGCTCGGCGGCGATGTCCTCGGCCGACCATCCGCCATCCTGCGCCAGCGGAATGGTAAGCAGCGCGTCGAGCGACGCCACCGGCTCGGCCCGCCGCTCCGCCTGCCGGGCGATGACGTCAACGTCATGATAATGGGTCGCGTGCAGTGTCGCGGCGGTGGGGGACGGCACCCAGGCGGTGTTGGCGCCGCTGCGCGGATGGCCGACCTTCTGCGCCAGCATGTCGGCCATGCGATCGGGCGCGGCCCACATGCCCTTGCCGATCTGCGCCCGGCCGGAAAAGCCGCAGCCAAGGCCGATCTGCACATTGCGATCCTCATAGGCGGCGATCCAAGGCGCCGCCTTCATGTCGCCCTTGCGCAGCATCGGCCCGGCCTGCATCGAGGTGTGGATTTCGTCCCCGGTCCGGTCGAGAAAGCCGGTGTTGATGAAGACGATGCGGTCCTTCACCGCCGCGATGCAGGCGGCGAGATTGGCGGAGGTGCGCCGTTCCTCGTCCATCAGGCCGATCTTGATCCGGTGCCGCTCCAGCCCCAGCAGATCCTCGACCGCGTCGAACAGCGCATTGCTGAACGCGGCTTCCTCCGGCCCGTGCATCTTGGGCTTGACGATATAGATGCTGCCCGCCCGGCTGTTGACGAAGCGGCCGGTGCGGCGCAGGTCGTGCAGGCCGATCAGGCTGGTGATGATGGCGTCCAATATCCCCTCGGGCGCGTCGCTACCATCGGCCAGCCGGACCGCAGGCGTCGTCATCAGATGGCCGACATTGCGCACGAACAACAGGCTGCGACCGGGCAGCGACAAGGACGTGCCGTCGGGCGCGACATAGGCGCGATCCTCGGCCAGCCGCCGCTCGATCGTCGCGCCATTCTTCTCGAACCGCTCCTCCAGATCGCCGCGCATCAGGCCCAGCCAATTGGCATAGGCCGCCACCTTGTCGGCGGCATCGACCGCCGCGACCGAATCCTCCAGATCGACGATAGTCGACAGCGCCGATTCCAGGATGATATCGGCGAGGTGCGCCGGATCGTCGCGGCCGATGGGATGATCGGCGTCGATAACCAGCTCGATATGCAGGCCATTGTGCCGCAGCAGCAGCCGGCCGTCCGCGCGCCCGACAAGCTGCGCCGGATCGCGCAGCACGGGCGCGCCGCCGGTCCACTCCGCCCAGCGCCCGGTCGCGAGCGGAACCGCCCGGTCGAGAAACTCTTTCGCCCAGCCGATCACCTGCGCGCCGCGTTCGGCATCATAGCCCCCGCCCGCCGGTAAAGCCCCCAGCGCATCGGTGCCGTACAGCGCATCATACAGGCTGCCCCAGCGGGCATTGGCGGCGTTGAGCAGGAAGCGGGCGTTGAGCACCGGCACCACCAGCTGCGGCCCGGCCAACTTGGCCAGTTCGGCATCGACATGGGTGGGCGATATGGTGAAGGGCGCCGGCTCGGGCAGCAGATAGTCGATCTCTTCGAGGAAGGCGCGATAGGCCTCGGCGTCCAGTGGCGCACCGCGCCGCGCCTCATGCCAATCGTCGATCCGCGCCTGAAGATCGTCCCGCGTCGCCAGCAGGGCCGCATTGCGCGGCGCAAATCGTGCAAAGATCGCCGCCGTGCCGCGCCAGAAGGCATCGGCGTCGATGCCCGTGCCAGGCAGCGCCTGCTCCTCGATGAAGCGCGCCAGCAGCGACGCCACCTGCAATCCGTGCCGTTCCTCCATCGCGCTCATCCGTTCATCCTTCCTTTCGTCATGATGTGCCGATCATAGACGGGACGGCATCCTGCCAGTAGAGGGAAAGGTGGAAACAGATATTTTCCTGACAGGAAATAATATGGACGTCGATTATGCGCTGTTCGCCAAGGTGGTTGAGGCCGGAAGCCTGTCCGCTGCCGGCCGCGCGCTGCTCATCTCGCCCGCCATGATGTCGAAGCGGATCACCCGGCTGGAGGAGCGGCTGGGCGTGCGGCTGCTGCATCGCACCACGCGCAAACTGGCGCTGACGCCGGAGGGCGAGGCTTTCCATGCCGATGTGCTGGCGATCCTCGACGCGATAGACCAGGCGGAGGCGCGGGTGACGCGGCGGCATCGCGCCGTCGCCGGGCCGCTGCGGGTGTCGGCGCCCACCTCTTTCGGCCGGCTCCATGTCGCGCCGCATATCGGCCGCTTCCTCGACGCGCATCCCGACGTGACGCTGCATGTCGATCTGAGCGATGCCTATGTCGATCTGATGGCGGAGCGGGTGGATGTCGCGATCCGCATCGCCGCGCAGCTGCCCGCCAGTCTGGAGGCGCACAGGCTGATGCCCAATCGCCGCATTCTCTGCGCCAGCCCCGCCTATGTCGCGCGGCACGGCGCGCCGGCCACGCTGGCCGATCTGTCGCGCCACCGGCTGCTCGCCGCCGATGGGCAGACGCCCTGGCGACTGGTCAACGGCCGCACCCGCCGCACGCTGGACCTGCGCAGCCATGTCCGCACCAACAGCAGCGAAATGGTGCGCGAGCTGGCGCTGGCGGGTCAGGGCATTGCGCTGCGCTCGCTCTGGGACGTGGAGGATGCGCTGGCGGACGGGCGACTGGTGCCGCTGCTGGATGGATGGGAGGGGCCGGACGATCTCGCCGTCTATGCCGTCCACCTGCGCACGCCAGCGCGGGCGGCGGTGATCGACGCCTTCATCGCCTTTCTGCGCAGCCTGTTCGCGCCGGATCGATCAGAATTGCGCGGAAGTCGTTGACGTTGGTCAGCGTAGGGCCGGTCATCACCAGATCGCCCAGCCGCTCGAAAAAGACATAGGCGTTATTGGCCGCCAGACAGGCAGCCGCGTCCAGCCCCGCAGCGCGCGCGCGGGCGAGCGTGTCGGGCGTGACGATGGCGCCGGCGGCATCCTCCGTCCCGTCGATCCCGTCGGTGTCGCCGGCCAGCGCATAAATGCCCTCCGCGCCATCGAGCGCGATGGCGAGGCCGAGCAGATATTCCAGGTTCCGCCCGCCCCGCCCCGTCTTGTTCGCCACCGTCACCGTCGTCTCGCCGCCCGACAGGATCGCGCGGCGTGCGATATCGGCCGCGAGCCGGCGCGCCAGCGCGGCATGGCTGGCGCCGAGCTGGCGCGCTTCGCCCTGAAGCGCATCGCCAAGATCGGTAAGCTGATAGCCGCTGCGCTGCGCCAGATCGCCGGCCGCCGCCAGCGCATCGCGCGCCCGCGCAATCACCCGCACGTCACCATCCGCAAGCCCGGGGCTGTCGGCCGGGGGCGTCTCGTTCGCCTCATCCTCCAGCACGGCGAGAATGGCTTCGCTCGAACCAAGCCCATATTTGGCTACGATGTCGCGCGCCATGGTCAGGCTGCTGCGGTCGGCTACCGTCGGGCCGGACGAGACATAGGCGGGATCGTCGCCGGGCACGTCGGAAATGATCCAGCTGGTGACATGCGCCGCGCCCGCTGCCACCGCCAGCCGCCCGCCCTTGATCAGCGAGAGCCGCTTGCGGACGATATTAATCTCCTCGATGGTCGCGCCGGACCGGAGCAGCGCGCGCGTCATCGCCTGCTTATCGGTCAGGTCGATGCCGGGAACGGGCGCGGCCAGCAGCGCCGAGCCGCCACCCGACAATAGCACCAGCAGCTCATCCCCCGCCTCCAGCGACCGCGCCATCTCCAGCGCACGGTGCGCGGCGCGCAGGCTGTTGTCGTCGGGATAGGGATGCCCGGCCTCGATCAGCTCGACGCCCGGCCAGTCGGCGCCGCCCGGCGGCAAATGGCCATGGCGCGTCACCACCAACCCCTCGATCGTCGCCTCGCCCGCCAAGCGGTTCTGCGCCACCCGCATCATCTCCGCCGCTCCCTTCCCCACGGCGATCACCATTGTACGGCCGTGGCGGGAGAGGGGCAGCTCGACCGGCATCGCCACCTCGGGCGACACCGCGCGGACCGCCTCCGCGAACAGGGACAGGAGATCGGCCCGCATCGTCGCGTCGGTCGAGGGTCGGGACTGGCCTGTCATGTCTGCCGCTCGGCGGGCGCGGCGGGTGCGCCTCTCATCGCCGCGGGCCAAGGACTGTCCGGTGCGACCAGACGGCAGCCAAGGCTTTGTATCGCTACGATTTCGACCAAGGCCATCGGGCCGTCAGGGTTCAGCATGAGCGGACGCTAATCCACCGTCCTGCTATCGGCAACCCACTGTTATTCTCGCTATTCGGCCGGCCGTGTCGCGGGCGCGCTCTTGCCCTCCCCTCCGGCCACGGTCTGCGCCGTCAGCAGCGGACAGGGTTGCAGTTCGGCATGCGGGAACATCTGCACCTGCGTCGCCAGCCAGCGGCCAAGCGCCTGCAACTGCGCCATTTCATGCAGCTCATAAGGCGCGGAATAGCGCGCCACATTGAGCGTCCCATAACAGCGCCCGCCCGAGCGAAGCGGTACGTCCATGCAGGATGTCAGCCCCGTCTGGCTCAGCGCGCGGCAGTCCAGATCCGGCGACTCCGCCAACCCGTTGCAGATTTCCGCTTTCTCGGTGCGAAAGACGCGCCCGACCATGCTGCCGTCGATGGAAATCCTGTGCTGTACCGGCAGCGCCGCATTGCCCTGCATGCCGACAATCTGAAGATGCGCCTCGTCGATGGCGAGGGCGATGGAGGCGCGGTCGCTGCGCAACATGGTGCGGCACCAGCGCATCACCGCCTCCGCCCAATGCTCCAGATTGAGCGCGTCGGACAGGTCGGCGACGAACTGGACCGGCAGCACGATCATGCTGGTTTCGACGGCATGAGGCTCGACCGCTGCATCGCTGCGCCGCCTGGGCCGCGTCCTCGCCGGGCTGGGGCCAGCCGCACAGTCGCGCAGCACCTCCGCCTGCGACCGGGGGCGGGAGAAGAGATAGCCCTGCACCAGATCGCAATCGGCCGCGCGCAGCAGCTCCAGCTGATCATGCGTCTCCACCCCTTCCACCGCGACCGTCATCTTGAGCTTGCGGCCGAGCGCGACGACGGCCGAGATGATTTCCCGGCTGCGATCATTATGCAGCGCATCCCACAGGAAGCAGCGATCGATCTTGATCTTGTTGAAGGGCAGAAGCTGGAGATTTTTGAGCGAGGAATAGCCGACGCCAAAATCGTCCAGCGCCAGCGTGATGCCCAGCTTGGTGAGGATGGTGAGCTGGCTGACGACGTCCGGCGTGGCGGACAGCGCCGCCGTTTCGGTAATTTCGATGCCCAGTTGCTCGGGCGGCAGCCCGGTCGCGGCGAGGATATCCAAGGTGGTGACGGCGAAATCCCCGGCCAGAAGCTGGCGCGGCGAGACATTGACGGTGACGCAGCAGCGATCGGGCCAGGCCGCCGCCTCCCGACAGGCGGTTTCCAGCACCCAGGCGCCCAGTTCGGCGATCTGGCCGCTCGCCTCCGCCACCTCGATCAGGGTCTGGATATTGCAGGTGACGCCATGATCGGGATCGCGCCAGCGCAGCAACGCCTCGCGCGAACTGGTGCGGCCGGTGGAGAGCGATCGAATATCCTGATAGTGCAGCTCGAACGCCTGCGTCCGCAAAGCCCAGTCGACATGTTCGGCAAGGCGTGCGGCGCCGCCAATGGGTCGGCGGCCTGGTGGCCCCTCCCCCTCAACGCTTATGTCGCCACTCATCGCACTCTCCCGTTCCAGACCTCCGCGCAAATGGGACGCGGACCGCCTGCAAAGGTCGCGGGCGGCTTTGTAGCCCGGCGCCCTAGCCCGCTGCTTGCACCAGCGCCCGTTTAAAGGCATGTTAACTACATCGGCCGAAAGATGCCGCGCCATGGGGACGCGGCGTTAGTAACGGTACGGGGGAGAGCCTTGGTTGCGTCCTATCCCTTAAGTGAACAGGACATGCGCGAGATTAGCGAGGCCGTCGCTCGCATTCGCAAATCCAACCTCTTGGGCAGCGGCGGACGACTGGAAGCTCTGCTCGATTATTTGGTGGACGAAGAGCTGGCAGGACGCGGCGACCGTCTCAACGCTTATGCGATCGCCTTTGACGTTTTCAACCGCGGCGATGATTTCGACCCGTCCATCGACAGCCTTGTTCGCGTCGAAATGTTACGGCTGCGCAAGGCGCTCGCCCTCTATTATGCGACGCAGGAACCCAATCCGAAGCTGGAAATATGCTTTCCCAAACGCTCCTACCGCCCCGCCTTCGTCACGCATGAGGCGAAGGAGGAGGGATCGACGGAGGACGAAGAGGAAGATGGCGCGTCGTCAGGGGACAAGTCCTCGCCGCGATGGGGGTCTGGGGGCCGTTCCGTGCGCTGGACCGGCTTGCGCGGATTGCTGGAGCCGCGCTGGATCGCGCTTGCCGCCACGGCCTGCCTGCTGCTGATCGTCGGCGTCGTCTCGTTCATAGGGCTGCGCGCCGGCGACGGGTGCAGCCGGCCGACGCTGGAACTGCGGATAGCCGATGGCTATGCCAATAAATCGATCATGCTGCGCAGCGCGTTCAACAGCCTGTTGCGGGGCTATCCCCTCATCCGGCCGGCAAGCGAATATAAGGGGTGCGATGCCCTCCACCATGTGCTGGCGATCGAGCCGGCCGCCGCCGACGATGGCCGCACCGCCCTGCGCGCCACGCTCTATGGGACGGAAAGTGAAGCGCCGCACTGGACCGATCTGGTCCCGCTGGCGGTGGCCGGGGCCGATCAGGCGCTGGAACAGGCGATGGCCGAACTGATGTACGACCTCGCCTCGCCCGAAGGCATGCTGGTTCAGCATGTGATGAGCCAGTCCTGGCCGGAAGCGCGGCTGAAGGAAGATTTTGCCTGCCACCTGTCCGTCGACAGCTATTTCATCAACCGCGCGACCGACGATCCGGCGGATGAGCTGAACTGCCTGGAGCGGAGCATGATGGCCGGCTCCCCCTATGCGGACACCTACAGCAATTATGCGCTGCTCGTTCAGCGGAAGCTGGTAAATGACGATGAGTTCGGCGATTACGGTCCCGACGACCCGAAGACCGCCTATGTCCGGGCGATGGTGCGATCAGGCGACATCGATCCGCTCGATCCGGGCCGGCTGATCGCCCGGCTGCGCGAATATCGGCGGACACGCCCGATCGACTATGACCGGCTCTCCGCCACCATCCGGCGTATCGAACAATATTATGAGTATGATCCGCTCTTGCTGAATCAGACGGCGGTTGTTGAAGGCTTTTACTTCGGCAATTGGGAGAAGTCGCAAAATCATATCAACCGGGCCATCGCCATATCCGGGCCGCTACCCCGCTTTCAATATGCCGAGATCAGCAATCTGATGATCCGAGACAAATGGCAGGAGGCCTATGACCGTCTGCGCATTCGCCATACGGTGGTCATTCCGGTGGGCGGCATCATGCTGGTTGCCGCCGGCGCGCAGGCATCCGATGAAGCGATGATCCAGCGGGGACGCTCCTATCTTGCGGAGAAATCCATCCTGACCCTGTCCGACGCCGCTCGCTATTTGGAAGAACGCCAGTTTCACAGGAGCATCGTGACGGCGCTGCTCGGCGCGATGGAGGGCGCCATGCCCGCCTGAACGCGCGGTGCGACCCGGTGCCGTCTCACCCGATGATGACGGCGCCCACCAGCGGCCGCTGAACCCGCGCCTCCCGCGCGCGCAGCAGTTGCACGGCACACAGCGCGATGTCGCGCAAAGCCTTCGCCTCGGCGGCGCAGGCACGCACCGCGCGCAGCGCGCGGATCATCAGCCGCTCATAGGTGCGGGGGCGGCAGAACGCCTCGATCTGGACACGATGCCGCTGATAATGTTTGCGCAGCGCATTGGGCAGGCCCAGCGTTTCCGGTGCATCCGGTTCATAATTGGGCCAGCTGCGCATGTCGTGCCACTGGTCGGGAAAGCTGCCCAGGCCGACCACATCCTGCGGCGCCGCCTTGCGCCACATCGGCTCTACCCGCGGCCGCTCCAACCGATATTGCATGCCGGCATGAACGACGATGATCCACTGATAGCCGCCGCTGCTCATGATCGGGCTGATGTAGCGGACCATCCGCTTGCGCATCGGCGAAAGCCAGAGGCGACGATAGACTAGTTGATATAACATGGCATCGCTCCTCACTTGACAGGCTGGCGGAAGGCGCCTGGCGCGGTGCGGACGGTGGTGCGGCCCGGCCCATCCTCGCTGCCGTCGCTCAGCACGCGGCGCTGATCGTCATCGTCACTGGCCTGCGCCTCTTCGGGCAGAGCCGGCAGCACGCCGCTCAGGCTCAGCGCCAGGTCCAGCTCATATTGGCAAAGGCCAGGTTGCTGCACGAACTGCATCGGATCCCAAATCTCGAACAGGCCGCCCGCGCCGAAGAGGATCGCCCCGTCGCTGATCGCGCAGAATTCCGCGAGCGTCTGCGGCAGCAGGATGCAATCGTCCATGCCGACCTCCAGCACCGTCGACAGGCCGAACTGTCGTCGCCCGGTCCCGTCTTCCGCGCAGGAGGCGGTTGCCAGATCCTGCAACGCCGGCTCATGCGCCAGGATGCAGCGGCGGCGAATGTCGGGTCGCAGGACCAGGCATAAACCGCTGCCCCGGGCGTGCAGCGCCTTGATGAAGCAGGATGGCAATTTGATCCGTCTGTCGCGCCGTACGCGACGGAAGGCATGGCCGAAATAATAGCTCTGGGTCATATCGTCCTTCTCAACTCTCCTAGGGCGCCCGCACTGGAAAGCGGTCATTGCCGCCGCGCGGAAGCGCCGCCATGAGCGGCTCAGCTGGCCGCACATGCCAAGCCGACCCTTGCGCGCCGCTGGGGGAGCGCACGGCACAGGGGCCGATGCTGGGACATGTGCGACCAGTGGCGCGGCCTTGCGTCGGCCGCTGCTCCGAATTAAGGGCGTCTCTAAAGGACGGGATGGCAGGATAGCCCGTTTCCCAACGTGGTTAATCGTGAGTAACGATCTAACTTAACCGTTTATATCCTTATAGAACTGCCTAATTCCCATGAGCTTTAATACGCTCTGCCCCTGTCAGGATGTAACCGCATCCTGCGCATGGACGAACTAACAGGCAGGATGTTGGCGTGGCCTTAAGCGAGGACGAGTTGCGCGCGATGATGATCAATGGACTGGCGGGTGACGCGCGCGCCCATGCGGGCCTTCTCCGCGCGCTCGGTCCTATGCTGGAGCGCTTCTACCGGCGCCGTTGCCCGGCGGGCGACGCGGAGGTGGAGGATCTGGTGCAGGAGACGCTGATCGCGGTCCACAGCCGCCGCGGCACCTATGATGTCGAGCGCCCCTTCACCGCATGGCTGTTCGCCATTGCCCGTTACAAGATGATCGACCATTTCCGCCGCCGCCGCAGCACCTGCGATGTCGACGATCTCGACTCGATCCTGCACGCCGAAGGCTTCGAGGATGCCGTTTCAGCGCGGATGGATGTGGATACGCTGCTCAACAGCCTGCCCAAGAAACAGGCGGAAGCCATACGCGGCACCCGTATCGAAGGGGCGAGCGTCGCCGAACATGCCGCCGCGGCGGGCATCGGCGAATCGGACGTAAAAGTGTCGGTGCATCGGGGGCTCAAGGCCCTCACCGCACGTTTCAAGGGACGACCTGATGCATCGTGACGCGTTGATCGACATGCTGGCCAGCGACGTGAAGCCGGTACGCCCCGGCTCGGTCGGCCGGCGCATCGCGCTCGGCATGGTGGCCGGGGGCGTCGTAACCCTGATCCTCATCGCGCTGACGCTCGGCATCAATCCCGATCTCGCCGAAACGATGCTGCGCTATCATTTCTGGGTGAAGTGGATTTACTGCCTGTCGCTCGGCGTGCTGGCGATCGTCGCCATCCGCCGGCTCGCCCGCCCCGACGGCAAGGCTTCGGACGTGGCTCGCTGGCTGGCGGTGCCGGTGATCTTGTTGCTGGTGATCGGCGTCGTGGAGATGGTCCACACCCCGTCGCGCGAATGGCTGGCCATGTGGCTGGGCCAGAGCTGGCGCGAATGTCCCTGGACGGTGCTGGCCGCCGCCATGCCGATTCTGGCGGGGCTGCTCTGGTCCTTCCGCCGGTTCGCGCCCACCCGGCTGCGGGAAGCGGGCGCGGCGGCGGGTCTGGCCGCGGGCGCGTTCAGCGCGACGCTATACTGCCTTCACTGCCCCGAGGCTTCAGCCATTTTCGTGCTGACCTGGTACACGCTCGGCATCGTTCTGGCGACCGCCGTGGGGGCGCTGATGGGACCGCGTCTGCTGCGCTGGTGAGTTTTTCCTGCTCCTCCCTGTAACTTTCGACCGGCTCGTTACGAATGAGTAATGGCCTGTTAGTCGATACTTAAGGAGAGACATATGAACAGCCTCACCACAGGAACCGGTATTGCAGCCAGCGCGGCCATGGTCGCCGTCGCGGCTATCGCTGCGGCCCCCGCCAGTGCAGCCGAGACCGGCGGAGACAAGACCGACGCCAAGCGCGTGCATTGCTACGGCATCAACAGCTGCAAGGGCACGTCCGACTGCAAGACCGCGAAAAATGAGTGCAAGGGCATGAACGCCTGCAAGGGCCAGGGTTTCAAGACCCTCACGGTTGCCCAGTGTAAGGCCGATGGCGGCAGCCTCACCGAGGCCAAAGCCCAATAAGCTTGGCCGCCTCCGCCGCGCATGTCCCTGCCGGCGGAGGCGACCCTTTTCCCGGAGCCGCCCAGCGACGGAGCCTTCACGTTGAATGATCTTACCGCCTGTCATGGGCTGGGCCTGCGCAAACCGCATTATGCTGCTTTTCTCGACGGCAGCGCCCCGGTCGATTTCGTCGAGATGATCTCCGAAAATCTGATGGTGGACGGCGGCCGGCCCCGTGACATCGCGCGGCGGGTGCGCGAACATTATCCTCTGGCGCTGCATGGCGTATCGCTGTCGGTCGGATCGGCCGACGGCGTGGATCGCAGCTACCTCCGGCGGCTTCGTGCCCTGGTAGATGAGCTGGAACCGACCATCGTGTCCGATCATCTCTGCTGGACCCGGATAGACGGCTTCAACAGCCACGACCTGCTCCCCCTCCCCTATACGGAGGAAGCGCTGGACGTGGTGTGCGATAATCTGTCTCGCGCGCAGGACATGATCGGCCGGCAGATGCTGATCGAGAACCCGTCAAGCTACATCGCCTTTCCCGGCAGCATGACCGAGTGGGAATTTCTCGCCGAACTCAGCCGCCGCAGCGGATGCGGGCTGTTGCTGGATGTGAACAACATCTTCGTCAGCGCCGCCAATCATGGTTTCGATGCGCAGGCTTATCTTGCCGGCATTCCGGCCGAAGCCGTGGGCCAGATCCATTTGGCGGGCCATAGCCAGGGGCAGGAGCTGCTGATCGACACGCATGACAGCCCCGTGCCCGATGGGGTCTGGGCGCTCTATAAGCAGGCGGTCGCGCTGTGCGGCCCGGTGCCCGCCATGATCGAGCGGGACGACGCCATTCCCCCGCTGGAGGAATTGCTGGCAGAATTGGAACAGGCACGCGCCATCGCCGCCGCGGCTCAGGATCGGCAGGACCGGCTATGTGCCTGATAACACTTCAGCGTAACTTCAAGAAATGGCTGCGTGAGGAAAATGCCGACGCGGCCAAGCGGCTGGGTGGTGGTCCCGGGCCCGGCATTTATCTCAACAATCATCGCGCCTCGCTGATGGCGTCGCTCAAGGCCAGCTATGGCCGCGTCGCCAGTTGGATGGGCGAGGCCGCTTTCGACGCGGCGGCGGCCTATTATGTCGACGCCCATGCGCCGCATCACTGGACGCTGGACGCCTATGGCGCGCATTTTCCGCGTCTGCTGTCGGAACTGCATCCCGATGCGCCGGACATTGCCGACATGGCGCGGCTGGACTGGGCGCTCGGCCAGATTTTCATCGCCGCCGACATCAACGCCCTCGAAACGGCCGCCATCGCCGCCGTCGATTGGGATCAGGCGGTGTTGCGGCTGGTGCCGTCAGCCATGTTGCTGGGCCTCGACAGCGAAGTCGATCGCCTGTTCGAGGAAGACGGCCCGCGCACCGACGCGCCGGAGATCACCGCCAGCCCGCAACCCGTTCGCCTGATCGTCTGGCGCAAGGGCTATGCCGTTCACTATCGGCGACTCGAGGCGGAGGAGGCCGACTGGCTTCCGCTGCTGGCGCTCGGCCTGCCCTTTGCCGAACTTTGCGCGCGACTCGTCGCGCAGCGGGGCGAGGTAACGGGGATCGGACAGGCGGGCCAGTGGCTGGCGCGCTGGACGCTCGACCAGCTGTTGCTGGCGGATGTTGCGCCCGTTACAAACAGCTGATCCTCAGCCAGCCAACGCAAATTCTATCGGCGCTGTAAATTCGATCCGCTCGCCCCGAATCGCTTCGGGCGCACGGGGGAAAGGCGATGCGCGGTGCATCATCGCCACCGCCTCCGCATCCAGCGCCGCCTTGCCCGATCCCCTGACGATGGCGCCTTCCAGCAACGCGCCATGCCGGTCGAGGATGAAGCGCACCGTCACCACCCCCTCCTCCCGCCGCATGCGGGAGCGGCGCGGATAAATTTTATGCGCGTAGAGCCAGGAGCGGATCTTGGCGGCATAGCTGCGGCTGGTGCCGCTGGGCGTGCTGATGTCCAGCCCGTCCGCCGCCCCGCGCCTGACCGGCTGCGGCGCAGGCTGCGATGCTGGGGTCGGAGCCGGCGCGGGTATCACCGCTGGCGCGGCCAGCGAAGGGCGCGGCGGGGTGAAGGGGATCGCGACC
>DAMDPH010000046.1:0-19750 GCA_032082785.1 Sphingobium sp.
CAGCAATGGGCGGAGCTGGTGCTGGAGGATGGCCGCATCCTGCCGCTGTCGCTGACCGGCGGCCGGCTGCCCGCGATCGACATTGTCGGCTATCACCGCCTGCGCATCGGCGATGCCGACATCAGCCTTGCCGTCGCACCGGCAACCTGCGTACCGCTACCCGCGCGGCGCGGCTGGGGCGTGTCGATCCAGATCCCGGCGCTGCGGCACGCGCAGCCCAGCGCGTTCGGCGATTTCGACGATGTGGCGCGCGCGGCCGAGACGCTCGCAGAGGCAGGCGCCGACGCGCTTGCCATCAGTCCCGTCCATGCGCTGTACCCCGGCGACGGCGCGCGGTTCAGCCCCTATGCGCCGTCGAGCCGCCGCTTCCTCAACCCTGTCTTTGCCGACCCCACGCTGCTGGACCTGCCGCCGCTTGGCCCCGCTCCGGCGCCCGCACTGATCGACTGGGCGGCTGCCGTGCCGGAGCGGTTCGCAGCGCTGCGGACGCTCTATGACCGCCTTTCCGATGCAAAGCGTGCCGCAATGGAACGCTGGTCGGCCGAGCAGGGGCCGGCGCTCGTCCGGCAGGCGCTGTTCGATGCGCTGCACGTCCATTTCCGCAAGGACGGCCGGCATGGCTGGCAGGCTTGGCCCGCCCCCTATCACGCGCCGGATGGCGCGGCGGCGCAGGCCTTTGCCGCCGCCCATGCGGAGGAGGTCGGCTTCTACCTCTTCCTGCAATGGCTGGCCGATGGCAGTCTGGCGGCGGCGCAGGCACGTGCGAGACAGGCCGGCATGGCGGTCGGGCTGGTGGCCGATCTGGCGGTCGGCATCGACGCCGGCGGCGCCGATGCCTGGTCCACGCCTGACGCGCTGCTGCGCGGCCTGTCCATCGGCGCGCCGCCCGATCCGCTTGGCCCGGACGGGCAGAATTGGGGGCTGACCGGTTTTTCACCCGAGGGGCTGCGCCGCACCGGCTTCGCGCCGTTCATCGCGATGCTGCGCGCCAATCTGCGCCATGCTGGCGCGCTGCGCATCGATCATGGCTTCGGGCTTCAGCGGCTCTGGGTCGTGCCGGACGGCGCAAGCGCGGCCGAGGGCGCTTACCTGACCTTCCCCTTCGCCGACCTGCTCCGCCTCGTCACGCTGGAATCGCACCACGCCGGGGCCGCGATCATCGTCGAGGATCTGGGCACCGTGCCCGACGGCTTCCGCGACGCCATAGAGGCGCGCGGCATGTATGGCATGCGGGTGCTTTGGTTCGAACGGGATGAGGGCGCTGCCTTCCGCGCCGCCGCCGATTATGCGCGAGGCAGCGTCGCCATGACCGGCACCCATGACACCGCCACCGTGGCCGGCTGGTGGCGCGGCCGCGATCTCGCCTGGAACCGCGCACTGGGTCGTGGCGCAGCGGATGAGGGGGCGCGGGCGGACGACCGGGCGGCGCTCTGGTCCGCGATCGGCACCGGGCCGCAGCCGCCTGTCGACGAGCCCGCCCCCGTGGTGGACGCGGCGCTCGCTTATGTCGGATCAACGCCCGCAGCGCTCGCCATCGTGCCGCTCGAAGATCTCGCCGCTCTGGAGGAGCAACCCAATTTGCCCGGCACTATCGACGAACATCCCAACTGGCGCCGCCGCATGCCCGCGCCGCTCGACGCCATGCTGACCGATCCGGCCACCGCTCGACGCGCGGCCGCGCTGGATGGAGCGCGCCGCGCATGATCCCGCGCGCCACCTACAGGCTGCAATTCCATGCCGGTTTCACCTTCGCCGATGCGCAGGCGATCCTGCCCTATCTGGATGCGCTGGGCATCAGCCATGTCTATGCCTCCCCGATCACCATGGCGCGGCGCGGCTCCACCCATGGCTATGACGTGATCGACCCTACCCGCATCAACCCGGAGCTGGGCGGAGAGGCGGGCTTTCGCGCGCTGGTCGAAGCGCTGCGCGCGCGCGGCATGGGGATCATCATCGACATTGTCCCCAATCATATGGGCGTGGCGGAAGGCGAAAATCTCTGGTGGAACGATGTGCTGCGGCTCGGCCGGCAAAGCCCCCATGCGATCGTCTTCGACATTGACTGGAACGGCCCGATCATCCTGCCGCTGCTCGGCGCGACCCTGCCCGAAGTCGTTGCGGCCGGCGACCTCAAGCTGGCGGTGCGGGACGGAGCGCTTTGCTTCGATCTTTATGCAGGCCAGTTTCTGCCGCTTCGCCCCGGCTCGGCAGCGGAGATGGGCTGGCAGCCGGCTGACTTTCCTGCCGATCCCGCGGCGGCGGACCTTTTGCGGCTTGCCGGGACGCAGCAGTATCGGCTGGTCCACTGGCGCACCGCCAATGACCTGCTGAACTGGCGGCGCTTCTTCGCGATCAACGAGCTGGCGGCGGTGCGGGTCGAGGACCCGGTGGTGTTCGCCGCGACCCATCGGCTCTATTTCGATCTGTTCCGCGACGGCTTGATCGACGGCGTGCGCGTCGATCATGTCGATGGGCTGACCGATCCCGCCGGCTATTGCCGCGCGCTGCGCGCCGCCTTCGACGCGATCCGGTCGGGGGGCGAGCGCGCCTATATCGTCGTCGAAAAGATTTTGGCGGCCGACGAACCTCTGGCAACCGACTGGGGTGTAGAGGGCACCAGCGGCTATGACGCGATGCGCGACCTGACGGGCCTGCTGCACGATCCCGCCGGATGGCCGAGGCTGGAGGCGCTCTGGCGCGCCGCCGCGCCCGAGACGCTGGACTTTGAAGCGGAGGTGCTACGCGCCCGCCAGCAAATCCTGGCCTGGCAGTTCGAGGGACAGCTAGCCGCCTGCGTCAGTGCCGGCATGGCGGCGCTGGCGTCGGCGGATGAGCCGGCGCTGGAGGCGATTACGCCCCAGATGATGCGCCGGGCGATGGAGCGGCTGCTCTGGGTCTTTCCGGTCTATCGCACATATGGCAGCGGAGCGGATGCGCCTGCGCAGGATGAGGCGGTGCGCGACAGGGTCTGGCGCGATGCCCAGCCCTTCCTGCCGCCCGGCGAAGAGGCGGTGGCGCGTCATGTGCTGGACTGGCTCGCGGGGACGGGCGTGGGCGAGCGGGACGCGGTCGCGGACGTCGTGCGCCGTTTCCAGCAACTCTCCGCCCCTATCGCCGCCAAAGCGGTGGAGGACACCGCCTTTTACCGCCATGCCCTGCTGCTGTCGGCCAATGATGTCGGCTTCGCGCCGGAACAGCCGGCCATCGACATAGCGCTGTTCCACCGGCGCATGCAGCAGAGGCAGGCGCATTTTCCCCATGCGATGATTGCGACCGCCACGCATGACCATAAGCGCGGCGAGGACAGCCGCGCCCGGCTGGCGCTGCTCAGCGAACTGCCCGACCTGTGGGCGGCGCATCATGCCCGCTGGGATGTCATGGCGGGTGCGGACAGGCTGCATGCCGCTGATCGCTACCAGCTTTTGCAGGGGCTTTTCGGCGCCTGGCCGCAGGAGGGCGGGGCTACCGACGATCTGCCGGATCGCATCGAACAGTGGATCATCAAGATGCTGCGCGAGGCAAAGCTGCGATCATCCTGGGAGGCGCCGGACGAAGCCTATGAGCAGGCCTGCACCGCCTTCGCGCGAAGCCTGCTGCACGACCCGGCATTTCAGGCCGACATGAACCAACTGGTCGGCCGCCTCACGCCCGCATTTCAGGCGAATATGCTGGTGCAGACGGCGCTTAAATATACCATCCCCGGCGTACCCGATCTCTATCAGGGCACCGAACTGGCTGATCTCAGCCTGGTCGATCCCGACAATCGCCGGCCGGTGGACTTTGCACGGCGGCAAATGCTGCTCGCCGGCGCGCAGGCAGAGGGAGAGGTGGCCAAGCTGCGGCTGATCGCGCGCCTGCTGGACACCCGCCGCGCGCATCCGCAGCTATTTGCCCAGGGCGACTATGCACCGGTCGAGGTCGAAGGGGCACGCGCCCGCCATGTGCTGGCCTTCACCCGCAGCTGCGACGGGGAGCGACTGTTGTGCGTCCTGCTCCTCCACGCCGCGCCCCATCTGGTGGAGCGCGGCGTGGCGGTGCCCGATGCTGATTGGTGGGGCGATACGCGCCTGGTCCTACCATCCGTCCCGCCGCTCGCCCAGCTGCTGCGAGATGCACCAGTTCATGTAGAAATTCAAAAAGTTGCAAGTTGACGGAACCAACAGGCTGAACAGGAGTCTCCGATCTGATCGGCACAGCCGAAAGCGCCAGGAGAAGGAATCGCGGGCGTAATGTTCAGCTATAATGGGTATGACTGGTTGTCCAAGAAGAGCGAGAGCTTCTCGATCCTCCATAACGCGCATCACGAACGCCGCACGACCGTCGCGCGGCATCTTCTT
Source organism: Sphingobium sp. (assembly GCA_032082785.1). GTDB lineage: Bacteria > Pseudomonadota > Alphaproteobacteria > Sphingomonadales > Sphingomonadaceae > Sphingobium. Next base: position 4,338 of record DAMDPH010000046.1, read on the forward strand.
CATCGCGAACGACTTGGCGACACGCTGATTTTCGCTGGCCCCGATGGTCGCCGCTGCTGTGAGGCCGGGGACGATATTTGGGAACTGACGGTCCGCAAACCTGATGGCGATCTTGCCCATTTCGTCGGATCGTCGCTGCAACTCTGCCTGTCCGCCTGCGAAGCGACCATGGATGAGCGCGGCCGTCCTACCGTGATGGCTGCCTGATCCGGGCCTGAAGACCAGCATCCTCGATGCAGCGCCGATCCTGGTTCGGCGCTGCGTAGCTGCGATTCAGGGCTGCTGATCGTAGCTTTTGCCGGTATGCTGAACCGATCTATTGTCGCCGGTCGCCTGATCCTGCTGCAATTCGTCACCATGCCAGACATTCCGGCCGACAAACACCAATAGCATCACGGCTAGGACCACTCCGACCACGATGATGGCGGCGCGCTCGAAACGTCGGGTCGGTGGCTTGCTCGGATCGTTCATGCGGTTCCTCCATAGTTGAAGGATGAATCGCCCGCCGCTGCCGCTTGTTCCCTGTTTTCTGCGGGTTGCGCCGGTCAGCCGCGCGGAGCGAGGCCGCCGATGGCGACATCGACCAGCTTTGCCGCAATCTCCTCAGGCGGCAGTGCGCCATCGGGATCGTGCCAGCGGGCGGGCCAATTGAGCGCGCCTGCAAGCGCGAAGGCAGCCAGTTTCACATCCACCGGCGCGATCGATCCATCGGCAACGCCCTCCGCGATCAGCTCTCGCAGGGCATGATCGATGTCCCGCTTGCGCGCGCGGAACAGCGCGGCGCCATCTTGCGACAGACATTCATCGCCAGTCCGCACCACGCAGCGGCCGAAATCATCCATGTTGATGCAGGCATATTGCAGCAGGAAGCGCCGCAGACGATCAAGGCCGCTGCCCGGCTCCTCCCGCGCCGCCTCGGCCGCGACCCGCAGCGGCTCCAGCCCGCGCGTCACGCATTCGATCAGCACCTGCTCCTTATTGCCCAGATAATGATAGATGGTCGGCTTGCTGATGCCGAGCGAGGCGGCGACATCGTCGAGCGACGTCGCATGATAGCCGCGCGCGTTGAACATCCGCACGGCCGCGCGCAGCACCGCTTCGCGCTTTTCCGCACGATCCCTGATCCGGTCCGCCTGGCTGCGGAAGGGTGAAGCTGCCGGTTGTTGCGACCCCATGGCTGCGCAAACTCCTTTCGCCTCCCTGTTGACAAGAAACCGGCAAATAAGCAATCTACTCATCAGTAGACATAAGACGGATGGGTTTATGCTGACCGATACGCAGAGCGCCATACGCGACATGGTGAGGGAATTTGCGCAGGACATTATCCGTCCGAACAGCGCGAACTATGAAGCGGCGGGCGGTTATCCGCCGTCGCTGTTCCAGGATATGGCCGCGCTCGGCCTGTGGGGAATGACCGCGCCGGAGGAGTTTGGCGGTGCCGAAACCGATTCGCTTTCCTATGCGCTGGCGCTGATGGAACTGGCCGCGGCGGACGGCGCGCTCTCGACTATCGTATCGATCCAAAATTCCATTCTCGTCTCCGGCCTGCTCAAAGACGGCAGCGCCGAACAGAAGGCGCGTTTTCTTCCGGACCTGATCGGCGGACGCTCCATCGGCGCGTTCGCGCTGACCGAGCCGGATGCCGGATCGGACGCTTCGGCGATGCGCACCCGCGCCGTCCGCGTCGCAGGCGGCTGGCGGATCAGCGGCAGCAAGCAGTTCATCACCTCCGGCAAGATTGCAGGGCTGGTGATGATCATCGCCGCAACCGATCCCGACGCGGGCAAGAAGGGGCTGTCCGCCTTCATCGTCCCGACCGACCGGGAAGGCTATCATGTCGACAAGGTCGAGCATAAAATGGGGCAGGGCGCGTCGGATACCTGCGCGCTGCGCTTTGACAATATGTTCATCGAGGATGATCTGCTGATCGGTCAGCCGGGGCAGGGCTATCGCATCGCGCTCGCCAACCTGGAAACCGGGCGGATCGGCATCGCCGCGCAATGTGTGGGCATGGCGCAGGCGGCGCTGGAGATTGCTGTGGCCTATGCCAAGGAACGCCGCAGTTTCGGCAAGCCGATCATCGAGCATCAGGCAGTGGGCTTTCGCCTCGCCGATCTCAGCACCCGTCTGGAAGCGGCGCGGCAACTGGTGCTGCATGCCGCCAGCGTCAAGGATGCCGGCCTGCCCTGCCTCACCGAAGCGTCGATGGCGAAGCTGTTCGCGTCCGAAACGGCCGAGGCGGTGGCGTCGGGCGCGATGCAGACGCTGGGCGGCTATGGCTATCTAGAAGAATATGGCGTGGCGAAAATCTATCGCGATGTCCGTGTCTGCCAGATCTATGAAGGCACGTCGGACATTCAGCGGATGGTGATCGCACGCGGACTTTGAAGGAGACAGGATGATGCAGGACGATCCAATAGTCATTGCCGGCTATGCGCGCACGCCGATGGGCGGTTTTCAGGGCGCGCTGTCGGGCCTCAAGGCAACCGATCTTGGCGCGGCTGCGGTAAAAGCAGCGCTGGAGCGGGCGGGGGTCGGCAGCGATGCGGTCGACCGCATCTATATGGGCTGCGTGCTGCCCGCGGGTCTGGGGCAGGCGCCGGCGCGGCAGGCGGCCTTGGGCGCCGGCCTTGGCCTTGGCACCGAAGCGACCACCGTCAACAAAATGTGCGGATCGGGCATGCAGGCGGCCATCATGGCGCATGAGGCGCTGGCGGCCGGCACCGCCGACCTGATCGTCGCGGGCGGCATGGAAAGCATGAGCAACGCGCCCTATGCGCTGCCCAAGCATCGCACCGGCGCGCGCATCGGTCATGACCGCATCGTCGATACGATGATGATGGACGGTCTGGAAGATGCCTACGAACCCGGCAAGGCGATGGGCGTCTTCGCCGAGGAGGCAGTGCGCGATTATCAGTTCAGCCGCAGCGAACAGGATGATTATGCGATCCGCTCGCTCGAACGCGCCCGCGCTGCGATCGAGAGCGGCGCCTTTGCGCAGGAAATCGCTGCCGTGACCGTGCCGGGGCGGGGAGGCGACACGCTGGTCGACACGGACGAGCAGCCGGGCAAGGCCAAGCCGGAAAAGATCCCGTCGCTCAAGCCCGCTTTCGTTAAGGACGGCACCATCACGGCCGCCAATGCCTCTTCCATTTCCGACGGTGCGGCGGCACTGGTCATGACGCGGCGGAGCGTGGCGGAGAAGCTAGGCCTGCCGGTCGTGGCGCGCGTCGTCGCCACCGCCGCCCATGCGCAGGAGCCGGCGAAATTCACCACCGCGCCCGTGCCCGCCATCCGCAAGCTGTTGGAAAAAGCGGGCTGGACCGTGAATGACGTCGATCTGTTCGAAGTGAATGAGGCTTTCGCCGTCGTTGCTATGATCGCCGCGCGCGATCTCGACATCCCCGCCGACAAGCTAAACGTCAATGGCGGCGCGACGGCGCTTGGCCATCCGATCGGCGCCAGCGGTGCGCGTATCCTCACCACCTTGCTGGCCGCGCTCGACCGGCGCGGCTTGAAGCGGGGCGTTGCGAGCCTGTGCATCGGTGGCGGCGAAGCGACCGCCATGGCCGTAGAACTGGTCTGAGGGGAGCAAACATGAAGATTGAAGCCATTTCCGCCATCGTCACGGGCGGCGCATCGGGTCTTGGCAAGGCGACGGCCGCCATGCTGGCGCAGCGCGGCGCCAAGGTCGCGCTGTTCGACCTGAATGAAGAGGCCGGCCGTGCCGCCGCCGAAGAACTGCGCGCGCTTTATGTCCCGGTCAATGTCACGGATGAAGCCAGCGTGGACAAGGGGCTGGACACCGCCGCGGCGGCCCATGGCCCGGCCCGCATCCTCGTCAACTGCGCCGGCATCGCCCCGGCGGTGCGCACCGTCGGTAAGGAGAATGTGCCGCATCCGCTGGATGTCTTCACCCGCACCATATCGGTCAATCTGATCGGCAGCTTCACCGTCCTCAGTCGTTTTGCCGCGCGTCTGGCGGCGCTGGACGAGGTGGACGGCGAACGGGGCGTTATCATCAATACGGCATCCGTCGCCGCCTATGACGGGCAGATCGGTCAGGCGGCCTATTCGGCGTCGAAGGGCGGCGTGGTCGGCATGACATTGCCCGTCGCCCGCGATCTTGCCCAGCACAAGATCCGCGTCATGGCCATCGCGCCGGGCATTTTCCTCACCCCCATGCTGGAAGCTTTTCCGCAGCATGTGCAGGACGCGCTCGGCGCACAGGTGCCGCACCCCAGTCGCCTTGGCCGCCCGGCCGAATATGCGCAGCTGGTCGAGGCCATCGTCACCAATCCCATGTTGAACGGCGAAGTGATCCGCCTGGACGGCGCAATCCGGATGGCGCCGCGCTAAGCTCCGTGCGAGGGATCGGGCCGCGCGTTCCGATCCCTCCTCCGGCTTCGGCCAGCCCCATGAAAGAGACGGACTGGCGCAGCGCTCTTCTGTTGGGCGCAGCCACTATGCAGAGCGGGCCGCTCATTCCCGCGTTTGAAAATGGCCTTCTTTTTCATGAAAATGCCCCGATTCTTCTCCTCCTCCGCCTGCGACATGGCGATCGATCTGGGGACCGTGAACACAGTCATCTATGTACGGGACAGGGGTATCGTCCTGAACGAGCCATCGGTCATCGCCATTGAAACGCAGCGCGGCATTCGCCGGGTCAAGGTTGTCGGGAACGAGGCCAAGCTGATGATGGGCAAGACGCCGGCCAACATTCAGGCGATCCGCCCGCTGCGCGATGGCGTCATCGCCGACATCGATGTCGCCGAACAGATGATCAAGCATTTCATTGACAAGGCTCTCGACCGCAGCCGCTTCGGCCGGCGGCATGAAGTGGTCATCTGCGTACCGTCCGGCTCCACCATGGTAGAGCGGCGGGCATTGCGGGATGCCGCCTCCAATGCCGGCGCCTATCGCGTCCAGTTGATCGAGGAGCCGATGGCGGCAGCGATCGGCGCTCATCTGCCGGTCACCGAGCCGCGCGGCGCGATGGTGGTCGACATCGGCGGCGGCACGACCGAGGTGGCGGTGCTGTCGCTACGCGGCATCGCCTACAGCAATTCCGCGCGCGTTGGCGGCGACAAGCTGGACGACGCCATCGCCTCGCACATCCGCCGCGTTCATAATCTGATGATTGGCGAAGCCACGGCCGAGCGGGTGAAATGCACCATCGGCGGCGCCACGCCGCCTGAAGGCGAAGGGCGGCGGCTGATCGTCAAGGGGCGCGACCTGGTGAACGGCCGGCCTTCGGAAATGACCATCAGCGAGGCGGAGATCGCCGAGGCTCTCACCGAGCCGGTCGGCCAGATCCGGCAGGCGGTGATGACGGCGCTCGAGCAGACCGCACCAGAACTGTCGTCCGACATCATCGACGAGGGCATTACCCTGACGGGTGGCGGTGCCCTGCTACAGCGGCTGGACGAGGCATTGTCGGAGGCTACCGGCCTGCCGGTCAAGATCGCCGACGAGCCGCTGACCTGCGTCGCCATGGGCGCGGGCAAGGCACTGGAAGATCCTTCCTATGAAGGTGTCCTGACCATATCCTGAGCGCTTTGCCGGCAGCCGCTCGATATAAAAGGAGGGGCTGCGTCTTCCGAAATACGCCCGAGCAGCGAATCGGGCGCGATCTGACGAATCGGCGATGTGGAGCGAATCACCCTCCTGTAAGTCCTTGCGACGCCACCTTCGGAGGATCCCACGCACGAGGGGAGGGGGGGTGTGCGTAAGTTCCTGTTTTCCGAAGACGTTTCCGCCTGGAAGGCAGATAACGCATCGCAAGGACTCCATTGGGTGCCGGCGGGGGGCGCCGGCAACGTGTTGATCGCTATTTTAGCGTTGAGATGCCAGCAGAATTTCTTGTCCAATCCGATCAACATGTTGCGCCGACGTATCGCTATGTATCGCTCTGTATCAGAGGGTTGACGGGGCAGACGTAGCCTGATCCCCGCGCTAGACAGGAGAAATGCCGGATACCCTTGCTTCCCGCCCTGCCACCGTGCTCGTTGTCGATGATGATGCCGACATTAGGGAGCTGATCGTCGGCCAGCTTCGGCAGGAAAAATATCAGCTGCTGAGTGCCGCAACTCTGGCCGAGTTGCAGGAGACGCTGGATCGGGAAAGCGTCGACCTCATCGTTCTCGACCTCAATCTGCCCGACGGCGACGGGCTGGCGCTGTGCCGCGAGTTGCGGGCGGAGGGATCGGACGTCCAGATCATCATGGTGACCGCGCGGGGAAGCGCGATCGACCGGGTGCTGGGGCTGGAACTGGGCGCCGACGATTATCTCACAAAGCCGTTCGAGCCGCGCGAATTGCTGGTGCGCATCCGCAATCTGTTGCGGCGCGCGCGGGGCGAGCCGCAGGCGAAGACCAGCAGCTTGCGCTATGCCCATGTCGGCCCGTGGCGCATCGACCTGCAACAGCGGCGGCTGATTGCGCCCGACGATCGGCTGGTCATGCTCTCGTCCGCCGAATTCCGCCTGCTCAGCCGGTTTATCGAGGAACCCAATGTGGTGCTGGACCGCGAAACGCTGCTGCCCGAGCGCAAGGCGACGGCCGCCTTCGACCGCACCATCGATTTGCAGGTAAGCCGGCTGCGGCAGAAGCTGTCGGCTATCGAAGGAGGGGGCGAGCTGATCCTGACCGTGCGGGGTGAGGGCTATGTCCTTGCCAGCGGCGTCAGCTATTCATGATCCGGGCGACGGTCGCGCGGGTGCGCGTCTTCTTCGGGTCGTTGGCCGGACAGATATTGCTGATCCTGACGGTCGGCATGTCGGTGGCGGCGATCATCGCGCTGCTGGTTGCGGAACAGACCCGACGCCGGGATTTTGAGCGGGTCCGGCGCCAGCGCGTGGTGGCGAGTGCGGTCGACGTCGCGGAACGCTTCCGCCGCGACCCGCGCCGGGTGGAGGCGATGCTGGCCTCACATGGCATCGTCGGCGCCTCGACCGCTCCAGCGGGCATCGTGCTGAAATCGCCGGACGCCGAGCTGGAGACGATTTTGACCCAGCGCTTCGGGCCGCGCGCCGATCCCGAAGCGGGGCAGGTGCCGGTGGGGCAATGTTTCCCCCGCAACAACGGCCGGCGCGACCTCGCCGCCGGCCTGATCGGCGCGCCGCGTCCTGACTGTTGGGTCGTGCGGTTCACCGATCAGAATGGCGTGCGTCGCGCCATGGCGCTGAGCTTTCCGCGGATCGCCAAGCCACCCAGCACTTTGTTCAATCCGCTCTATCTTATCCTGATCCTGGCCTCCTCCGCCGGGTTGGCGATCCTGATCGGCCGTTTCGTCGCCCAGCCGCTGCGCCGGCTCGAACATGCGGCGGAGGCATTTTCGGTCTCTCTCGACCCCGAAGAGATCCCCGAACAGGGGCCGGAGGAGGTGCGCGCCGCGCTGTCCACCTTCAACCTGATGCAGCGCCGGGTGCGGGCGGGCTTTACCGAGCGGACGCAGTTGCTGGCAGCCATCAGCCATGACTTGCAGACGCCGCTGACCCGTTTGCGGCTGCGGCTGGAACTGGTTGATAATGAAGAGCTGCGGGCGAAGCTGTTGCAGGACGCCTATGCGATGGAAAGCCTGGTGCGGGAGGGGCTGGACCTCGCCAGCAGCACAGAAATACGTGAGGAGTGGTCGGCGGTCGATATCGATTCGCTGCTCGCCAGTATCGCCGAAGACGCCGAAGAAATGGGCGTGCCGGTAACCTTCCGCTCAGGCTGCGGATGCACCGTTCGGGTGAAGCCCAATGCGCTCAGCCGCTGCGTCACCAATCTTGTCGATAACGCCGTGCGCTATGGCGGCAGCGCCGACATCAGTTGCGCGCGACAGGGCGGGCGCGTCCTCATCCATGTGCGCGATCATGGTCCGGGACTGGCGGCCGAAGAACTCGACCAGATGTTCGAGCCCTTCACCCGCGGACGCAGCAGTCAGCCCGGCGGACGGCCGGGCACAGGCATCGGCCTCACCATCGCCCGCTCTCTGGCCCTGAGTTTCGAGGCATCGGTACGCCTCCGCAATGCGGAGGACGGCGGCCTGATCGCCACCATCGACATGCGCGGCTGATCCGCGATCAGAGAGCCGCCACTGTGCCGCCGAGGATCAGAATGGCGGCGCCTGCGACCCCCGCACGGGTGAGGCGCACATCATAAGTCAGGCCCAGCAGGATGATGCCGGCCGTCATCGGCAGCAGTCCGGCCCATGTCACCAAGGCGATACCGCCGCTGAAATCGGCCAGGACCGCGAGCAGCGACGCAGCGACCAGCGACCAGCCCGCAAGCGGCAGATGCCGGCGCGCGAATGGCGCGCCCTGCCACCGGCCGAGCAAGGCCGGCCTGTGGCGGCTCATGCTCGCGGCCAGAGCGAAGAAGCCGAGATAGAGCAGACCCGCCGCGATCATAGAGCTGCCGCCTTACGTGGCGCGCGACGTTCTGCACGGGCGGCGCGGGGTTTTAGCTGGCGCAGCGCCAGCAGCAGGAAGAGGAGCGACAGACCGAGCAACAGCAGATTGCCGCCCAATATGGCCGGGTCAGTCGTCGCCATAGGCCCGATCAGCGCCGCCCCCGCACAACTGAGCGCCAGAAGCGCCAGCAAAAGCGGCCATGCTCGCGCGGGCGGAAGGATCAGCCCGGCCAGCAGCACGGCCCCGGCTGTCCAAAGCGCCGCCGTCACCTCCGCCTCCGCGCGGCCCGCGCTGTCGAGCGGCAGCAGGCGATTGGCCAGCAGGAAAGCGACGCAGCCGATGGAAACAGCCATGATTGCACCGCTGTTGAGGCGCTCCAGCAACCGGTTGCCCATTGCCAACGGAGCACGCTCGCGGCGCTTGACGACCCAGAGGATCAGTCCTGTCGCAATGGCAAGCGTCAGCATCGCTCCCCCCAGCACATAGAGCCAGCGCGTAACCTCCGGCGCGAAGCGGGCCATGTGGAGGCCATAGATGATCTGATAGCTGCGGATCGCCGGTCGATCCTCTGCCCAGACCTTGATCAGCTTGCCGGTGGCGCCATCGAAACTGGCTTCCCTCGCCATATAGCCGATCTGGCCAGCATCGGAGGCATAGACGGTGACGACCGCCGCCTGATCGCCGGGATTGAAGACATAGACCCGACCGACCGGCGCGCCGCCAAATTGCTGCCGCGCCTGCTCAAGCATGGGAGCGATCGGCGCCAGCGGCGCTTCGATACCGCTGGCCGGCCGGGTGACGGCGCCCGGCGTCAAATCTTCGTAGAAAGCGACGGCCTGATCGCCATAGCCGGCGAGGATCGCCCATGGCATGTTGAGCGACGCAAGCGTCAGCAAGCCGGTGAAGCAAATCATCAGGTGAAAGGGCATGGCCAAGACGCCCAACGCATTATGCCCGTCGAGCCAGGACCGCTGGCCCTTGGCCGGGCGGAAGGTGAAGAAATCCTTGAAGATACGTTTATGGGCGATGATCCCGGTTACCAGCGCCACCAACATGGCGAAGGCGGCCAGCGACGCGAGCAGCCGGCCCCAAGGATAAGGCATCTCCAGCTCAAAATGGAGCCGGTAATAAAATTCGCCGCCCAATGTGTCGCGGGCGACTGGCGCGCCGGTTACTGGGTCGAGTGCCTGACGCAAATAGCTGCCGTCGCTGTCGTAATTGGCTTCGACCACGGGGCTTCGCGCGTCGGGAGCGGTGAGATACCAGCCGGCAGACCCCTTGCTGTTACGGCTCAGCCAGGTAGTGGCTGCGACGATTGCGTCCGATGGCGCCGCCGTGGCGACGCTTTCAGGCCGCATCCACCGCCCGATCTCGGGCTTGAGAACGCTCAGCGTGCCGGCGAGGCACATGATGAAGAGGATATGGCCCAGCACAAGCCCGGTCCAACCGTGCAGCCAGGCCATGGTCTGGCGGGCACCCTCGCGCACCATCGTCATGCCGGCGGACCAGCCAGGCGATAGGCGGCGTACAGCGCCAGGGCTAGGCCGCTACACAGGCCCAGTGCCCGCATGGGACCGCGCGCAAGAAAGGCCCAGAGGGTGACTGCCGGTGCGACGAGATAAGCGAGCAGGGTTGCGATCGTTACGGCGTCGGGGCGCGGCATAGGCAGCACACGCGCCAACATCGCAGCAGTGAGCGCCGCGATCAGATAGGCCCCGATGCTACCGGTGAGTGCCCGCACAAGGATGTTGAGCCGATAGGCCCAACCTTTCCGTAGAGGGACTGCTTTGCCCGCCATGCCCGGTCAGCCGCGCGGTCGGGCGCGACGCGCGGAGCCGACAGCGACAGAGACCGTCAGCGAGCGGGTAGGACAGCAGCATATTGGGGCGGAAATTTCCAACATGCCGCTGCGCTACCCTCCTGCGTATCGCGAGTCAATCGCAATAGCAGGAGCAACTGTTTGAGATAGCTACAAAGCCCGGAACCGGAAGTCGCGGAACTTGGCAGTACCCTGGCCGGCCGAATAAAGGCCCGGCCGCAGGCTCAGAAAGCCGCCGCGCACATTATGATGATAGCCCGACACTTCCATGCCACGGTCAAATCTCTTCCAGCTCTTCCCGCCGTCCCCAGAGAGATGGAAGGATATGATATGATGGTTGTTGGTCACGCGCATCCGCATCCGCCGCCCATAGGGATTTGCGGGACGGCCACGCTCAATACCATATTGATGCGTGACGAACCGATCCGCATTGAAACCAAGGCCGCAATAGAGCTTCTCATCATAGAAGAGCAGCAAGCCGGCAACGCCGCCCGGCTCGATCTCGATATCGCATTCGAACTGATAAGCCTGATCCCCCGGAATGATCAGGAGCGGCGATGAACTGCTGGGTGCGGTGCCCGTCGCGCGGAGCAGCAGGGCCCCGTCCCGCGTGCTGACGCGATCATTTTCATTCGGACGCGGCTTGAAGAAATTCCATTTACGCCCGAGCGCCAGCGGTCCCCGGAAATCGTCTGACAGCGGAGCGCCATGCGGCAATGCCTTGCCCCCGCCGGGCTTACGGATGGGCTGTGACAGATCGCCGCCGGTCATCCTGAACCAGCCATCGGCGGTCCATTCGATCGGGTCCAGCAGTGTCTGCCGTCCAAGCGTCCAGAAGCCATTTTCATAGCCATGATAGACCGACCACCAGCTGCCGTCCGGCGCCTCGACCAATGAAGCATGGCCACGGGACCACCATCGCTCTGCCACGTTCGTGGTGCGGACCAGCGGATTGGCGGGGCAATTTTCCCAGGGACCATGGATGGAACGGGACCGGGCGGCGATCACCATATGACCGGTGGGCGGGCCTGCGGTGCCGCCGACAGCGGTGATCATGTAGAACCAGCCGCCATGGCGATGGATTTTAGGCCCTTCGGGCGAGAAGCTTTCTACATCCCAATCCTCGGGATAATGCCAGGGATCATAGACATGCTCCACCTCTCCAACGGTGGAAAGACCGTCATCGGCGAGGCGGATCCGATCGCCACCGGACAGGAACAGCCAGCGCGAACCATCTTCGCCGACCACATGGCAGGGGTCGATATGATCGGGCAGGCCGAGCGGGATCGGCTCGCTCCATGGCCCATCGATATGATCGGCCCAGATCACATAGGTGCCGTTCTGCTGCGCCTTCACCGGAATATAGATGAAGTAGCGGCCGTCATGCTTCTCCAGGCTCACTGCCCAGACCGATCCGATATTCTTGCGAAGCGCGGCGGTGCGCGGTTGCCAGTTCACCAGATCGCGGCTGTGCCAGATCAGCAGGCCGGGATAGGCGTCGAAGCTGGAGAAGGTCATGTAATAATCGTCGCCATCCTTGAGGATGGCCGGGTCGGCTCGGTCGCCCGATACGATCGGGTTGAGAAAGCGGCCGTCGCCAAGGTCCGGAACCCGCTGGTTGTCGAAACCGCGTCTCCAATCCGGCGATGCAGGGGCCGATTGGGCGAGCAGGGGGGCGGGCAGCATCGCCCCCGCCCCCCCGATCAAAGTGGCGCCAAGAGCCTCGCGACGGTTGAACGTCATCTTCTCAATCCTCCTGCGGAAGGACGACCCGCTCAAGCCGGGGCGAGAGCAGATGGACGGCCAGAAGCGCCATGAAATAGGCGCTGGCGGCGACCGCGAACAGCGGCGCATAGCTGCCGATGCCGTCGAGAATGAAGCCGGCATATTTCGCCATCAACATGCCACCGATGGCGCCGGCCGTGCCGCCGATTCCGACCACCGATCCGACCGCAGCGCGCGGAAAAACATCGGACGGCAAGGTGTAGAGATTGGCAGAGAAAGCCTGATGCGCGGCCGTGGCGACACCGATGATGAGGACGGCGACCCACAGATTGTCGATGGACTGGGCGAAGAAGACCGGCAGCACGGCCATCGCGCAGATCAACATGGTGACCTTGCGCGCCGCATTGACGCTATAGCCCGCCTTCATGAGCCGTCCCGACAGCCAGCCGCCCGCGACGCTGCCAACGTCCGACAGCAGATAAATAGCGACCAGCGGCGGTCCGAAGCTCAGCAGGTCCAGCCCGTAGCGGTCGCCAAGATAGCCGGGCAACCAGAACAGAAAGAACCACCAGATCGGGTCGATGAAGAATTTGCCAAGGGCGAACGCCCAGGTTTCGCGGATACGGATCAAGCGGCGCCAGCCGATGGGAACAACCGGATCGGCGGGATCCTGCTGGATATAGTCGAGTTCGGCCTGGGTGACGCGCTTGTGATCCTGCGGCCGGCGATAGATGGCCAACCAGGCGATCAGCCAGAGAACGCCGAAGATGCCGGTCAGGATGAAGGCCATCCGCCAGCCATAGTTGATCGTGAGGAAGGGGATGAGCAGCGGTGTCACGATGGCGCCGACATTCGCGCCGGCGTTGAACAGGCCGATAGCGAAGGCCCGTTCCTTTTGCGGGAACCACTCGGTCACCGCTTTGATGCCGGCGGGGAAGTTACCCGACTCGCCGACGCCAAGGCCGAACCGGACCATGGCGAACTGCGTGATCGTGTGAACGCCACCATGCGCGACGTGGGCGATGGTCCAGATCGTGACCGCGACCGCATAGCCCAGCCGGGCGCCGATTAGATCGACGATCCGACCAAAGCCCAGATAACCGATGGCATAGGCCGCCTGGAACCAGAAGACGATATTGGCATAGTCGGTTTCGGACCAGCTCAACTCCTCCGACAGCGTCGGCTTGAGAACGCCGATCATCTGCCGGTCGACATAGTTGATGGCGGTCGCGGCAAATAGCAGCACGACGACCATCCAGCGATAGCGCCCGACCTGTGCGCCGGCTCGTTGCACGGTTTCGTTCATAATCCCTCTCCGGCTAGATCGTGTTGGCTTCCCTTGCCGCGGCGGCGTCGCCCGGCTGCGCTGCGATACGGCATTCGACCGATCCCAAGCGACCGAAATCCGCCCGAACGCTCTGGCCGAGCGTTACCTGGTGGACACCGGTAACCGCGCCGGTCGAAATCCAGCTGCCTACATGCAGCGGGATGCCGCGTGCGGCAAGATTTTCCAGCAGAAACCGGACCGAACCAAGGAGACCGTCGGGGAAGGAGGCCGCCTTGCCGGTGCCGATCACGGCGTCGTCTATGATCGTCGACACTTCATCCTCGGCAAAGGTCAATGTCTCCCACCCTGTAACGGCGTCGCCGATGATGAGGCCGTTATTGTTGCCAAAATCGGAGATCGTCACCGTAGGGCCAAAATCATTGATACCGGGAAAAGGCGAACTCGCTATTTCCAAGCCGATATGCACCGCATCGATATGCGCCGCCGCCTCTTCCAGCGTGAACTGATTCTGGGCAGGATCCGGCGCGGTGCCGACGCGCAGCAGATATTCCGCTTCCGCCGCACCAAAGCCTTCGCTGAAGATTAGGCCGTCCGGCGCATCATCGGCATAGACAATGGTCGGCGCGAAGATCGGCCCGGCAAGCCTGTCGATGCCGAAACGGTCGGAGAGCGGCGCGGGGATCCGCCCGACCTTCCAGCCGCCAACCGGCGCCGGACTGAGTTCCAGCGCAATATCCTGGATCGCATAGGCTTCGGCTAGATCCTGGGGAAGGGAGCCGGGATAGTCGGGGAGGGCGACGGCCTGCTGTCGGGCGGTCACAAATGCCCGCGCGATGGCGGCATGAGCGGCTTGAGTCACAATTATCCTCTCGGTTGCTTGAACAGGAGATGCCCGGAGGAGAAACCGGTGTCAACGCCCATATGCCAGCGCGCGAAAGATGCGTCCTTTAGCGGTTGCCAGTAGCGCGCCGCCGCCGTCGCGTTATAAAGGCCAATGGCCAAGACCCATTCGGAAGACGGCGCTGCCGCAAAACTCACCATCAACGACATTGCGCGTCTTGCCGGCGTGTCTAAAAAGACGGTCAGTCGCGTCATCAATCGTTCCCCTCTGCTTAATCAGGAGACCCGCGGCAGGGTCGAAGCGATTATTCGGGAAACCGGCTATGTCCCCAATCCGCAGGCGCGCGCTCTGGCGCTACGCCGCAACTTTCTGATCGGGCTCGTCTACGACAATCCCAATGCGCAGATGGTGTTGCGGATGCAGGCAGGCATTTTGGAAGCACTGCATGGGACGGATTTCGAGCTAGTCGTGCGTCCGGTCAATCGCGGATCGGGCACGGTGATGGAAGATATCTGCAACTTCGTGACGAAGCAGCGGCTGTTCGGCCTGGTCATCCTGCCCCCCATTTCGGAAAATGACCGGCTGGCGCAGCTCGTCGATGAGGCGGGATGCCGCTATGTGCGCATGGGCTCGGCACTGCTTGACGATCCTGAACATATGGTTGCTTCCAATGACCGGGAGGCGGTCGCCGACGCAGTGCGCCATCTGATTGCGCAGGGGCATAAGCGGATCGGCCTCATCACCGGACCCCATGGCTTTCGTTCGGCAAAGGAGCGTAAGGACGGTTTCGAGCAGGCGCTGGCAGAGGCTGGTATCTCACTACCCCGCGCGCTGGTGGCTCAGGGGCAATATACGTTCGAGTCAGGGATTGCCGCCGCCGAAAGCCTGTTCGACCTCGCCCAGCGACCAACGGCTATCTTCTGCAGCAATGACGAAATGGCCGCCGGCGCGCTATATGCCGCGCGGATGCGAGGGGTCGACGTACCCGAGCAGCTCTCGCTCATCGGCTTCGACGATACACCGGTAACGACGCGGGTCTGGCCGCCGCTTACGACGGTGCGCTGGCCGATCACGGCGATGGGTCGCGCGGCGGCGCTCAAGCTCATCGGCACGGCCATCGGCGAGGAGGAAGGCGATAATGACGGCGCGCTGTTCAGCTCCACGCTGATCCGCCGTGCCTCGGTCGCGCGGCCGCCCATGGAAACGGGAGCACAAGCCGGAGACACTTGACACCGGTTTCCAAATATGGTGGCCAGAGGGCAATTCCAATTGCACACAGGCGAGGATCCATGTTCGAGAAGACCTATCATGCGACGCATCCCGAGATGATGGAATGCGTGGA
>DAMDPH010000047.1:0-19448 GCA_032082785.1 Sphingobium sp.
GCCCTGCCGGTCGACCGCCACGGGCTGCGCCGGCCGCATCGCACGCGGGTGCTGCGCGGCATGAGCCCAGCCGAGCGCCGCCGCTCGGTCCGCGATGCCTTCGCACTGGCGCCGGGCCATGATTTTGCCGGTCGCGCGATCCTGTTGATCGACGATGTCCATACCAGCGGCGCCACCGCCGCGGCCTGCGCCAGAGCCTTGAAAAACGGCGGTGCCGCGCGCGTGCATCTGCTCTGCTGGGCGCGCGCGCTGCCCCGGACGGATGGGCACGCCGAAGACGGGATCGATTGACAAAGCCGCCGCCAGCCCCAATTTCCAGGACCAAGGAGTGCGAACAACATGGCTAAAGTCGAAATCTATACCAAGGCCTGGTGCGGCTATTGCGCGCGGGCCAAGGCGTTGCTGAAGGACAAGGGCGTCGCCTTCGAGGAATATGACATCAGCATGGGTGGCCCCAAGCGGGACGAGATGCTGAGCCGCGCCCCCGGCCGCACGACCGTCCCGCAAATCTTCATCGGCGACAGCCATATCGGCGGCAGCGACGATCTGGCGGCGCTGGAACGGCAGGGGAAGCTCGACCCGCTGCTCGGCCTCTGAGCGCCATGCGCGCCGCCCTGTTCCAGATGACCAGCGGCATCGATCCCGCTGCGAACGCCGCCGCCATGGTGCAGGCGGCGGCGCAGGCGCGGGCCGAGGGCGCCGACATGCTCTTCACGCCGGAAATGGCCGGCTACCTGGACCGCGACCGGCAAAGGGCGGCGTCCACGCTGCGCGGCGAAGCGGATGATCCGGTGCTTGCCGCCATGCGGGAGGCGGCCGCGCGCGAAGGGCTGTGGATCCATATCGGCTCGCTGCCGCTGCGCGACGCGCGCGAGGATGGCCGCTGGGCCAATCGCAGCTTCATGATCGACGCATCGGGCGAGATCCGCGCCCGCTATGACAAGATCCACCTGTTCGACGTCGATCTGGCGAGCGGCGAAAGCTGGCGCGAATCGTCCGTCTACGGACCGGGCGAGCAGCCGGTGGCGGTGGATACACCCTGGGGGCGGATCGGCCTGTCCATCTGCTATGACATGCGCTTTCCCGACCTGTACCGGGCGCTGACCAATGCCGGCGCGACGCTGTTGCTGATGCCGGCCGCCTTCACCGTGCCGACCGGGCAGGCGCATTGGCATGTCCTGCTGCGTGCGCGCGCGATCGAGGCGGGCTGCTTCGTCATCGCCGCCGCGCAGACCGGCCGTCATGCGGACGGGCGGGAGACTTATGGCCATAGCCTCGTGGTGGACCCGTGGGGCGACCTGTTGCTCGACATGGGAACGCCGCCGGGGCTTGCCCTTGCCGAAATCGATCTTGGGCGCATAGAGGCGGTGCGCGCGCGCGTCCCTGCGCTCGCCAACCGTCGTGTCATAGCCCAGGAAGTCCTCGTCCGGTGATCGTTTTCGACCTTAAATGCCAGAGCCACGGCCATGTTTTCGAGGCCTGGTTCGGCTCCAGCGCCGATTTCGAGGACCAGCAGCGGCGCGGTCTGGTCAGCTGCCCGCTGTGCGGCGACTCGGATGTGGGCAAGGCGGTGATGGCGCCTGCCGTCGCGGCCAAGGGCAATCGCCGCCCGCAGGCCCTGACCCCGCCCGATGCGCCGCCCGCGCCCGTGGACGAGGCCAAGATGCGGGCGCTGATGGAATCGCTCGCCAAGGCGCAGAGCAAGGCGCTGGAAAGCTCCACCTGGGTCGGCCGCGCCTTCGCCGAACAGGCCCGCGCCATGCATTATGGCGAACAGAGCCGCGACTCCATCCACGGCGAAGTCGCGCCGGAGGAGGCGAAAGCATTGGTCGCCGAGGGGGTTGAGGTTGCGCCGCTGCTTTTTCCCGTCGTTCCTCCCGAAGCGAAGAATTGACCCGCCCCGCCGCGCATAATAGAGCCCATCCCTGCGTGCGCCCGTAGCTCAGCAGGATAGAGCATCAGATTCCTAATCTGAGGGCCATGGGTTCGAATCCCGTCGGGCGCACCATTTCCGTTCAGCTTGATCCTGAATAGGCGCGACATGCGCCCGCGAGGGCAAGTCATCCGCTGGCTGAACCCGTGCCTCAAGGGCTGTTTTTCTCCGTAAATCCATGACGCTACTGTCTGACGCGACGGCCGCGTTCGACAGTGCAGGTTCGACAATCCACCCATCCAATCTTTTTATTCACACGCGTGAGAGTGAATATTGACAATGCCACGGCGGCGGCAGATAAGCGCCTCATGGAAAGCCATCCGGGAAGCGATGGGTTCATGGGAGAGTGACTATGTGCGTGAAGGGTCTTGCGTCCGCTTATGCGATCGCTTTGGTGCTGGGCATGTCGGCTTCGGCACAGGCGCAGGATGATGCCGGCGCGACCGGCGCGTCCCCGGCGCAGGACGGCAGGGCGGCAGTGCGCGACAACGACATCGTCGTGACCGCCACGCGCCGCGAAGAACGTATTCAGGATGTTCCCATCAGCGTCACCGCCTTTCAGCAAGAACAGCTGACGGAAAAAGGCATTGTCGGATTTGAAGGCATCGCCCGCGAAACGCCGGGCGTCATTCTCAACCGACCGACCCAGAATTTCAACAATTTCACCGCACGCGGCATCGCCACCAACGGCTATAACGCCAATCTACAAAGCTCGGTTGCGGTCTATATCGATGAACTGCCCGTCTCCACGATCGGCAACACCACGGTCGTCGACCCCAATCTTTTCGACGTCGAGCGTGTCGAGTTTCTGCGCGGGCCGCAGGGCACTTTGTTCGGATCGGGATCGCTGTCGGGCGCCATGCGCATCCTGACGAAAAGCCCCGACCTCAACAAGCTCGACGCCTCCGCGCTGGTGGATCTGGGCCTGACCGGCTCGGATTCCCTGCGGCAGCGCTATAATGGCATGGTCAATATTCCGCTCGTGGATGACAAGCTCGCGGTCAGGGCCGTTGGCTTCTACCGCCATGAGGAGGGGTATCTCGACAATGTCGGCACCGGCGTCCACAATTCCAACACGCTGGTCGATTTCGGCGGGCGGATCATCACGCTGTGGCGGCCGACCGACCGGCTTTCGATCCGCCTGCTGGCGTCCTACGAGGATAGCGATCCGAAGGACTCCTCGCTCACCGATCCCTCGCTCGGCCGCGAGAAGCGCGTGTCCGATCAGCCGGACCGCTTCACCGGCAAGCAGACGATTTTCAACGCGACGCTCGAATATGAATTCGATTTCGCCAAGCTGACCAGCTCGTCGACCTATTCGGATTTCGATCAGCGTTTCTGGGCGGATCTGGCCGGAACCTTCCCGGCGTCTCCCATCTATCCCGGCGCGCCGATCGCCTTTGGCCTCGACGCCAACGCTTATGACAAGGTGTTCGTGCAGGAAACCCGGCTCGCATCGACCTTTGACGGGCCGTTCGAGTTCGTCGTCGGCGGCTTCTATCTCAACCGCCGCCGGGACGTGGACTATTTCTACCGCTCGTCGCCGGAATTTCTGGCGGAACGCGGCCTGGCCGGCCTTCCTGACCAATATTTCCAGAAACAATATACCCATTCGATCAGCAAGGAACTGGCCGGGTTCGGCGAGTTGACCTATCGCTTCTCGAACAAATTCTGGGTCACGGGCGGCATGCGCTACGGGCGTATCTCGGCGCAGGCCTTCACGGAAGAAGGCGGCTATCTCGCGACGGCGGGCGGCCTCAACTATTATACCTATGCCCTGCTCGGCATACCGACGACCTTCAATACCTTCACGCCCTATGCGGCGACCGAAGGGGTGAAGGCGAAGGGATCGAAGCCGTCCTGGAAAGCGAGCGCCACGTTCAAGCCCAGTGATGCGCTGACGACCTACGCCACTTTCTCCACCGGCTTCCGCGCGCCGATCGTGAACGCCTTTGCCGGCCGCGCCAGCCTTGTCGATCCGAACGACATCGTCATTCCGAACGGCGCGTCGTCGGACGACCTGAAAAGCTATGAGCTGGGTGCGAAGGGGCGGTTCCTGAACGGGCTCGTCACCATCAACGCGGCGGCCTACCTGATCGACTGGAGCAATATCCAGGCGCAGGCCAATCGCGTATCCGACTCCGTCCAGTTCGCGACGAACATTGGCGCGGCCCGGAGCAAGGGCTTCGAAGTCGAAATGGGGATCATCCCCGCCAGGGATGTCTTCATCGGCTTCAACGTCGCCTATAACGACTCCAAGATCACCAAGCTGAGCGCGGAGGAAGCGGCCATTTCCGGTGCGGTGCCGGGCCATCGCCTCTCCGCCCCGCGCTTACAGGGCGCGATGTACATGGCTTATGGCTTCGATCTTGCCGCGGACATGAAGGGCACGCTGGCGGTCAACGCGCAATATGTCGGCGGCTATAACAGCTCCTTCCCCAACACGCCGGGCAATCCGAGCCTGCGGCTCGCGACCTTTGGCGAGACCGACGAATATGTGAACACCAATGCGTCCTTCGGCGTGAAGCGTGGACCTTTGTCGGCCCAGATCTATGTCGAAAATATCTTCGACGATCATTCGGTCATCTATATCCATCCCGAAGCCTTCTTCGTCAGCCGTGCCGGTACGCTTCGGCCGCGCACCGTCGGCATCCGCCTGGGATATGGATTGTAAGCGATGGCCTATGCGTCGGAACCGTCCGCTATCTTCACTCCGACGGCCGGCGCGCCAGCGGCGAAACCCGATGCGCGCGCCTGGTTCGTTCTTGGAGCGCTCTGTTTCGTCTACATATTGAACTTTCTGGACCGGCAACTTCTGTCCATCCTTGCCAAGCCGATCCGGGATGAGCTGAATTTGAGCCATGGCCAGATCGGATTGATCAGCGGGCTGTATTTCGCGCTCTTCTATTGCGTGATTTCGATCCCCGTGGCCTGGTTCGCCGATCGCTCCAATCGGGTGCGGGTGCTGTCCTTCGCCTGTGCCTTGTGGAGCGCGGCGACCATCGCCTGCGGTTTCGCGGCCAATTATCCTCAGCTGGCGACGGCCCGGATGGCGGTCGGCGTTGGCGAGGCGGGCGGGGTGCCGCCCTCCTATGCGATCATCACCGATTATTTCGGGCCGGGGATGCGGGGAACCGCGCTGGGCCTCTTCAATCTGGGGCCGCCGCTGGGCAATGCGCTGGGCGTGGCGTTCGGGGCGTCGATCGCCGCCGCCTATAGCTGGCGCGATGCCTTCATCGTGCTGGGCGCGGTCGGGATCGGAACGGCGCTCATCGTCTTCCTGACCGTCCGGGAACCGGTGCGAGGGGGGCTGGACGCGCCCTTGCCGGACAGCGCCGGCCCGATGGCCAAAGCGCCTTTCCTCGCCACCTGTCGGATGTTCTTCGCCCGGCCGGTGCTGCGCCTCGTCGCCCTAGCCACGGGTGCCAACCAGTTCATCACCTATGCCACCGCCAATTTCGCGACCCTCTTCCTGATGGAGGAGAAGGGGATGACGCTGGAGCAGGTGGGCATCTGGTACGCCCTGCTGATCCTCGTCTCGATGGGTGGCGGCATCTTCATCAGCGGGCGGCTGGTCGATCGGCTGGTGCCGCGGGACAAGCGATCCTACGCCCTCATTCCCGCGATCGGCCTGACCGTGGCGGTGCCTTTCTTCGTCGGCTTCGTTCTGGCGCCGGGCTGGGAATGGGCGATGATCTTCGCTATCCTTCCCATGGGTCTCAACTATTTCTACCTCTCGCCGGCGGTGGCGCTGGTGCAGGAGGAAGTGCGGCCCAACGAACGGGTGATGGCCGGCGCGCTCCTGCTGCTGGTCATGAACCTGATCGGCCTCGGGCTGGGGCCGACCTATCTGGGCCTTGCGAGTGACTGGTTTCAGAATGCCCATCCGGGTCAGTCCCTCAAATATGCCTTCCTCACCCTGATCCCTTTTTACGGCCTATCCGTGCTGCTGTTCCTGATGCTGGCGCGGGCCATCCGTCGCACCGTGCAAGACACCGGAGAAAATTGATGCAAACTGCTTTGCGAACCGCCGCCTGCGTCCTGAGCGCGCTTGCTTCCATCGGCATTGCGACGGCCGGCCCGGTCGTGCGGGCGCCCGCCGGTGCGGTCGAGGGTGTCGAACAGGGAAAGCTCTACGTCTTTCGCGGCGTGCCTTTCGCCCAGCCGCCCGTCGGCGACTTGCGCTGGAAACCGCCGGTGGACCTTCCCGCCTGGCAAGATGTTCGCCCGGCGCGCGCCTTCGGCCCTGCCTGCATGCAGCCGCGCCCCCGCGCGCTCAGCATCTACGCCAATCCGCCCGAGCAGATGAGCGAGGATTGCCTCACGCTTAACATCTGGGCGCCGAACGATGCCAAGAATCTGCCGGTCTTCGTGTGGATCCATGGCGGCGCGCTCACCACCGGCTATAGCCACGAATCCATGTATGACGGCGCCCGACTGGCGGCCAAGGACATGATCGTGGTGTCGGTCAACTACCGCCTCGGCCCGCTCGGCTATCTGGCGCACCCGGATCTGAGCGCGGAGTCGGGGGAGGGGATTTCCGGCAATTACGGCCTGCTCGACCAGATCGCCGCGCTTGCCTGGGTGAAGCGCAATATCGGTGCCTTTGGCGGCGACAGCACCAATGTCACCATTGCCGGCGAATCCGCCGGTGCGCTCAGCGTCATGTATCTGATGGCCAGCCCCAAGGCGCGCGGCCTGTTCCAGAAGGCGATCGCCGAAAGCGCCTATATGATCACCGCGCCGGAGTTGAAGGCGGCTCGGTTCGAAACGCCCTCGGCCGAAGCGACGGGCCTTCAGGTGATGAAAACGCTCGGCGCGTCGACCCTTGCCGACATGCGCGCGATGGACGCGGACAAGCTCACCCAGTCCGCCGCTTCGGCCGGCTTCTTTCCCTGGGGCGTGGTCGACGGCAAAATCCTGCCCCGCCAACTGGTCGAGACGTTCGACCGGGGCGAACAGGCGCCTGTGCCGATGATTGCCGGCTTCAACGCGGGTGAAATTCGCTCGCTGCGCTTCCTGATGCCGCCGGCGCCCGCAGACGCCGCCGCCTATGAAGCGGCGATCCGCGCTCGCTACGGCGACCTCGCCGACATTTTCCTGCGGCTCTATCCCGCCGGTTCGATGCAGGAAAGCATGCTCGCGACGACGCGGGACGCGCTCTATGGCTGGACCTCGACCCGGCTCGCCATCAAGCAGGCGCAGATCGGCCAGAAATCCTATCTCTATTATTTCGATCATGGCTATCCCGCGGCCGACGACAATGGGATGCACGCCTTCCACGCGGCCGAAATCCCTTATGTCTTCGGCACCATCCGTCAGACATCGGCCTATTGGCCGAAAATCCCCGACAGCCTGTCCGAACGCCGCCTGTCCGACGCGATGATGGGATATTGGTCGTCCTTCGCCAAGACGGGCGAGCCCGTGGCGTCCGGCATGCCGGCCTGGCAGGCCTATGGCGAGGGTGCCCATTATATGGCCTTCGCCGACAAGCCGCGCCCCGGCAGCTATCTGCTGCCCAACATGTATGCCCTGCATGAAGCGACGGTCTGCCGCCGCCGCGCCGGCAATCTTCCCTGGAACTGGAATAGCGGCATCGCCTCGCCGACGCTCCCGGCCAAGAGCGGGGATTGCCAGTGATGCTGGGCAGCATGCAGGACTATCCGCTGACTCTGAACCGATTTCTCGACCATGCGGCCAAATGGCACCCCACGGCCGAAATCGTCAGCGCCTGCGATGACGGCACGATCGACCGTATGACCTATGCGCAGGTCCAGCGCCGGGCCTTGGCCGTGTCCGCGATCCTGCGCGACTTCGGCGTCGATGTGGAGGACCGGGTGGCGACGCTCGCCTGGAACAGCCGGGCGCATGTCGAGGCCTGGTACGGCATCATGGGCATCGGCGCGATATGCCACACGCTCAACCCGCGCCTGACGCCCGCGCAAATGGCGTCGATGCTGGATCAGTCAGGCGCGCGCCTGCTCATCGTCAGCGCGGACCTCGTGCCGATGGCCTTGCGCATCGCCGAGCAAGCCGCCGTCGTGGAGCAGATCCTCGTCATTGACGGGCAGGTTGAGGAAAGCGCGACGCTCAGGATGCTCGATCCGCTGATCGACGGACGCGGGGACGATGTCGTCTGGGGGCAGTTTGCCGAAACCGCGCCGTCGGGGCTTTGCTTCACCTCCGGGACGACGGGCGCGCCCAAGGGCGTAACCTATACCCACCGGTCCAGCTTTCTCCATACGCTGCGGCTGCTGCAAGCCGACGTCATGGCGATTTCCGGACGGGATTCGGTGCTGACCGTGGTGCCCATGTTCCACGCCAATGCCTGGGGTCTGCCTTTTGCCCTGCCGGCAACCGGCGGCAAGCTCGTCCTTCCCGGCCGCCGCAATGACGGCGCCAGCCTCGCCCGGTTGATCGCGGCCGAAGATGTGACGGTCGGCGTCGGCGTGCCGACCGTCTGGCTCGGACTGCTCGAACATCTGGAAGCGGAGGGGCGGGCGCTGCCCAGCCTCAAGCGGATCATCGTCGGCGGGGCGCCGATGGCGCCGGCGCTGATGGAGCGGCTGGAAGGACAATTGGGGGTGGAAGTCCAGACCAGCTGGGGCATGACCGAATTGTCGCCATCGGGCACGGTAGCCGTGCCGGGCGATCCGAAGCGCCGGGCGCATCTTTCAGGGAAGCCAGCCATCGGCGTCGATCTCCGCCTGACCGATGCGGACGGCGCGCCGTTGTCGATCCAGCGTGAGGCGGAGGGGCATTTGCGTATTCGGGGCGCAGCGGTGATCGAGCGCTATTTCGCGCATGATCAGGCCGCGACCGATGCGGAGGGCTGGTTCCCCACCGGCGACCTGGCGAAGATCACCGCCGATGGCGATCTCATCATCACCGGTCGGGCGAAGGATCTCATCAAATCAGGCGGCGAGTGGATCAATCCGGCGGAAATCGAGGCCGTTGTCGGCGCCCTGCCGCAGGTGTCGATGGCCGCCGTCATCGGCCGCACCGATCCCAAATGGGGCGAGCGTCCCGTCCTGCTGGTCGAAATGCGCGAGGATGAAGAGGTGCCCGATCAGATGCTGCTCGACGCCCTCATCGGGCGGGTCGCATCCTGGTGGATACCGGACTCGGTCGTTCGCATTCCGGTCATGCCGCTTGCGGCGACGGGCAAGATCGACAAGCTGCGGCTTCAGAAGGATTATGGCGGCCATTGAAATCGCCCCGGCCGCGCGGCGCCACCTTGACGGGTGAGCCTGCTTCCCCGAAGAAATTCACATGCAAGAGAATGTGAAAGCCCCGCGGCGGTCGAAAAAAGCCGAGCAACGTGCAGAGACGATGGAGCAGATACTGGATGCTGCCGAATATCTCTTTTCCAAGCACGGTCTGTATGGCGTGACGCTCAAGGACGTCGCCAAGATGGTTGGCGTCCACCACACGCTGCTGAACTATTATTTCGAGGATAAGAACAAGCTTTTTCAAGCGGTTTTTGCCCGCCGCGCGGTGATCACCAGCGAACGGCGCATGCAGGCGCTCCACGAATATGAGCTGTCCTGCGAGGACCGGCCCAGCGTGGAAGGGGCGCTCAGGGCATTTCTCGACACCGATCTCGACCTCTATATCGAAGGGGGCGAGGGGTGGAAAAACTATGCCGCACTGGGCGCTCAGGTCGCCAATACGCCGGAATGGGGCGCAGAGCTGATGGACACCCATTTCGACCCGGTGGTGCTGAAGCTGATCGACCTGCTCAAAAAGGCGCTGCCCGACTGCCGGGAAGAGGAAATCTTCTGGGGCTATCAATTCGTCACCGGCGCGCTCATGCTGACGCTGGCCCGGACCGGCAGGATCGACAAGCTGTCGCACGGGCTTTGCAAATCGGATGATTTCGTCGCGGTGAAGGATCGCATGGCGTCCTTCATGGCGGCCGGTTTTCTGGAATTATGCCGCAAAGGCCGCTGAAGACAGACTGATTTTTCATTCGCTCACTTGCTAGTGAATATCTGAGCCGCTAAACCTTCCGCACAAGAAGGAGAGTGGCATGAGTCTTTTGGGCCGTATTGCAATCGTCACGGGCGCTGGCGGAGGGCTGGGGCGCGCCCATGCGCTCTATCTCGCCAGCCTCGGCGCGAAGGTCGTCGTCAACGACATGTCGGCGGACAGCGCCACCAGGGTCGCGGCAGAGATCGAAGCGGCCGGGGGCGAAGCCCTCTCCGTCGCCGCCTCGGTCACGGATGAAGCCGCTGTTCTGGCGATGGTCGATGCGACGCTCGCCCGCTGGGGCCGTGTCGACATCCTCGTCAACAATGCCGGCATCCTGCGCGACAAAAGCTTTGCGAAGATGACGATGGAGGATTTCCGCACCGTCGTCGACGTCCACCTGATGGGCGCGGCCATCTGCTCCAAAGCGGTGTGGGAGCCGATGCGGACGCAGCGCTATGGCCGGATCGTCATGACGACATCCTCGTCCGGCCTTTTTGGCAATTTCGGGCAGGCCAATTATGGCGCGGCCAAGATGGCGCAGGTCGGCCTGATGCAGACACTGGCGATCGAGGGGGAGAGATATGGCATCCGCGTCAACGCGCTGGCGCCTACCGCCGCGACCCAGATGACGCATGGCGTGCTGTCGGACGAGAGCCTCTCGCTCCTCGACCCGTCGCTCGTCAGCCCCGCGCTCCGCTTATTGGCGGGCGAGGAAGCGCCGACGCGGACAATTCTCTGCGCGGGTGCGGGTCATTTCGCCACGTCTAACATTACCCTGACCCGCGGCCACTATATCGGTGCCGATGCCGACGCTGGCGAGACGCTGGTGGCGCAATGGCCACACGTCACGGACCGCACGGGAGAACAGATCCCGGCCTATGGTTTCTTTCAGGCGGAGTGCGAACTGGCGAGCGCCGGCCAGACCGACCTGATCGTGGCGCTGCGCCAATGATGCGCGACGCGGTTATCGTCTCGACGGCCCGTACCCCGATCGGCCGGGCCTACCGGGGTTCCTTCAACGCCACACCCTCGCCGACCTTGGCGGCGCACGCGATCCGCGCGGCCGTCGAGCGGGCAGGGGTGGAGCCGGAGACGATCGAGGATGTGATCCTCGGCTGCTCCCTTCCGCAGGGCTATCAGCAGACGATCGGGCGGACCGCTGCCCTGGCCGCCGGCCTGCCTGTCACCGTGCCGGGCATGACCATCGACCGCCAATGCTCGTCCGGCCTGATGACGATCGCGACCGCAGCCAAGCAGATCATCGTCGATCGCATGGATGTGGTCGTCGCGGGCGGTGTCGAATCCATCTCCCTCGTCCAGACACCCGACCTGCGCGTGGATCAGGACGCGCATCTGCTCGCCAGCCAGCCCGACATCTATATGTCGATGCTGGAGACGGCGGAGACGGTCGCGACGCGCTATGGCATTTCGCGCGAAGCCTGCGATCATTATGCGCTCCAGTCGCAGCAGCGAACGGCGCGCGCCCAGGAAGCGGGACGGTTCGACGCCGAGCTTATCCCCGTCCAGACCCGCATGCGTCATGTCGACAAGGCGAGCGGCGAAGCCACGCTCGTCGACGTGACCGTTACGCGGGATGAGGGCAATCGTCCCGACACCAATATTGACGGGCTTGCCGGACTGAAGCCGGTGTTCGAGGGCGGCACCGTCACCGCCGGCAATGCCAGCCAGCTGTCCGACGGCGCCAGCGCCTGCATACTGATGGAGGCGCGGCTGGCCGAACAGCGCGGCCTGCAACCTTTGGGCCGCTATGTCGGCATGGCGGTTGCCGGGACGAGGCCCGACGAAATGGGGATCGGCCCCGTCTTCGCGATCCCGAAGCTGCTGAAGACGTTCGGCCTCAAAATGGACGATATCGGCCTGTGGGAGCTGAACGAGGCATTTGCCGTTCAGGTACTTTATTGCCGCGACCTATTGGGCATTCCCGATGCGCTTCTGAACGTGAATGGCGGAGCGATTGCGATCGGCCACCCCTATGGCATGTCGGGTGCGCGCATGGTTGGCCATGCGCTGCTGGAGGGTAAGCGCCGTGGCGCCCGCCATGTGGTCGTCACCATGTGCGTGGGCGGCGGCATGGGCGCGGCCGGCCTGTTCGAAGTGCTGTAAGGCGGCCGGGTCGGCAAGCGGGCAGGGCGCTTTCGAGCGCTCTGTCCGTCCCGACGATGGATGCCTCCGCTCACGAACGGAATGCCGCAAAGGCGTGAACGCCGCGGGACTGGCCCCTGTGAAGACCGGAAGTGCTGAAGGCGAATTTGCCCTTACTGCCGCGCAACATGTTGATTATGCACCCTCGACACGCGAAGGGCGACAGCCGGCGGGGGCAGCGACCCCGCCAAGGGGCGGGCGCTTCGCCTTCTGATCGGGAGTGTAGGGTTGATGCATCGACAGGCGTTCAAGCGGATCGTCACCATGGCGGCGATATCAAGCCTCGCCATCCTCGCCCCCCATGGATCAGCGGCGGCAGCGCCCTCGCCAAAGATTGCTGGCGCCCCTCAGCCGAAGCTGGAAATCTCCGCAATCGACCGCGTCTGGTCGGGCCATAGCGCGCGTTTCGCGCTCACCGTCACCGACAGGATGATCCTGGTCGCTTATTATGACGCCAACCGCCAGCTGACCGTGGCGTCCCGGCCGCGCAACTCGGCCTATTGGGTCTATCAGAAACTGGATAGCTGGGTCGGGTGGGACAGCCATAATTATATCGCCATGGCGGTTGATGCGCAGGGGCGCATCCATGTGTCGGCCAATATGCATCGCGATCCTCTGGTCTATTATCGCAGCAGCGCGCCGGGCGACGTCCGCACTCTGGTGCGGGAGCGGATGATGGTGGCGCCGAAGCTGGAACGCAGCGTCACCTATCCCATCTTCCTCAAGGATTCCGGCGGCCGGCTGATCTTCAAATATCGCGATGGCGGCAGCGGCAATGGCAATGAAATCTATAATGTCTACGACGCGAACGAGGGGCGCTGGTCGCATCTGCTGCAATCGCCGCTGGCCGACGGAGAGGGGCAACGGAACGCCTATTTCGTCGGTCCGACTTTAGGGCCG
Organism: Sphingobium sp.; assembly: GCA_032082785.1. Classification (GTDB taxonomy): domain Bacteria; phylum Pseudomonadota; class Alphaproteobacteria; order Sphingomonadales; family Sphingomonadaceae; genus Sphingobium. The sequence goes on from DAMDPH010000047.1 coordinate 12,971, forward strand.
GACGGGCTGTTCCACATTACATGGGTATGGCGCGACACGCCCATGGCCGAGACCAATCATGACCTGTCCTACGCCCGCAGCCGCGACCTTGTGCATTGGGAGCGCTCGGACGGCACCGCGCTCCCCCTGCCGATCCGCCTTTCCAGCGCCGAGATCGTCGATCCCGTGCCTGTCGAAGGCGGCATGATCAACAATAATACGGTCATGGGTTTCGATCCCGCCGGTGCGGCAATGATTACCTATCACAAGTTCGACGCAGCGGGTGACACGCAGATTTACGTCGCCCGGCGCGAAGCAAAAGGCTGGCACAGCGTGCAGATCAGCGACTGGCGCGGCTTTCGCTGGAATTTCCGGGGGGGCGGGTCGCTCGACAGCCGGTTGTTCGTCAAGGGCGCCGAACCGGTCGGCCGGGACCGCATCCGCGTGTCGGTCATCCGCGACGGCAAGCCCATCGATTTCCTGCTGGACGCGCGCAGCCTGAAGCGGCTGGAGGAACGACCCGGCACGCTGTTGGCCGATCGGCTGACATCGTCGATCGCGGTGCCGCAGGGCATGGAGCTGAACCTCGTCGAAGATGAAGGCGCGTCCGGCATCGCACTCGCCTGGCCAACCCGCCCGCCCAACCGCGACCTGCCGACCATGGATATCCCCGAACCGACGACATTGCGGCTGGTCCTACCGGGCGGTGAGGAGGGAGCGGGTTTCGGGAAATGACCGACGGTGAGGGGGCAGGGTAGGTGCGGTGCGCACCTTTGAGGCTGCGAGAGGCGGCGGCTTGGCGCGCGGGTTCTGGACTGCTATTCCTGCGCGGCGATCCTAGCGGCGACTGCACCGTTGCGGTTGGCTCGCGAATTCTGAACTGCTATTCCGCGGTGGCCGATGACCAGATCGTCTGCGCGGTTGCGGTTGGCTCGCGAATTCTGAACTGCTATTCCGCGCTGGCCGCCGCTGCCGCCGCCGGGTGGGTTGCGGTTGGCTCGCGAATTCTGAACTGCTATTCCGAATGCGCTGATATCCTCTTGAGATAACAGGAAATATCGGCGTATCCGGGAAGTAGGATATGCGGGACATAATCAGAACAGCGCCAGCTGATCGGGATTTTTCCTCGGCCGCCGCCGGCGCTGGCTCGCGAATCGGACGATGCCTTCATATTGGCGGTCGGTGAAGGTGAGGACATGGACGTCGCCTTTTTCCGGCAGGCTCGACTCGATCCGCCGCAGATAGGATTGATAGGCATCCTTGCCGTTGCAGAAGCGGGCATAGACCGAAAACTGGCTCATTTCGAAGCCCTGGTCCAGCAGGAACTGGCGAAAACGCGTGGCATCGCGTGCCTGTTTGCGGCTGCCCACCGGCAGGTCGAACATCACGAAAATCCACATCAGCCGATACCCGCTCAAATGAAGGGGATCGCGCGCGCTCATGCGGCATCGCCCCCAACTTGGCCGCCCCCCAGCGCGCTGCCATCCTCGATCCGCCCGGCCGCGGCCCATTGATCGGCGGTCGGCGGGGTGAAGAGGTTGAGGTCCGGACGGCCGGTCTCGAACGATCGCGCCAGAGACTGCGCCAGCCGGACCGCCGCGACCGAGACGGGCGATGTCTCCTCACCCACCATCAAATCAAAGGCGATCAGCCGCGCGAAGCGGCGCTTGGCGGCCGGGTCCAGCCGATCGACACCCTCGTGCGCCATCGTGCGGGCCAGTGCATCCACCAACGGCCGGAACGGCTCGACCAGATCGTCGGCCAGCGCGCAGGCGTTGTTGCGATGGGCGTGCTGGATGCCCAGCGTCGGGTGCAGGCCGGCCGCAACGATGGCGCGGGCGCAGGTCGCGCGCAGGATGGCATAGCCATAGTTGAGCAGGGCATTGGCGCCGCCGGCATCGCGATCGCGGCGGAAATCGGCACCCATCAGCAGCGGCCAGTAGCGGCGGGCGGCCTGCGCCTCCAGATTCTCCTTGTCGCCCGAACGCACGCGCCGCGCCATGAAGGGGAAAGCCTCCGCCCCCGATATGCCGCAGGCGTCGAGCAGCGATCCCTGCATCAGGATCTTGGCCGACACGATGCGGCGCCACAGCTGCTTGGCGAGCGGCCGGGATGCGCCGATCTGCGCCTGCATGCGCGCATTTTGCGCATGATGCCCTTCCAGCGGCAGCGTCACCGCGACCGGCATATGATTGGCGCCGCAGAAGAGGATCGGCGCGCCGCGTTCGGCCAGCGCGGCGACCAGATTGGCGGTCCAGCTGCTGCCATGGGCATGGACGATGACGGCGTGGATATCGTCGAGCGCGACCCGGCCGACCTCCGCGCCGTCCCGCTTCACGATCAGAAAGCCGCGATGGACGGAAAGATGCTGGCCGTCGGCTGCGATGTCGACGATCCGTTCCATCGCCCGGCTATTCGCGGGGGCCGGGGTCGAACACCCGCCCCAACGCGTCGATCCGCACCTGCCGCGCCTTATATTTTTGCAGCGACCGGCCTGACAGATAGATATATTTGAACGGATCGTCCTGATTGGACGCCGCATCCCTGGCCTGGAGCGCGCCCGCCTCATTGGGGGGCGCCAAGGTCAGCCGGCCCTGCTGATTGAAACCGGTGATGCGCAGCAGTTCGCGCGCGCCGCCGTCCCGTTCTACAGCGATCAGATCATTCTGGCGCAGGCTCAGCATCTTGCGCGCGGCGGGGTGGGGGCGGCGGTCGTCCTGATTTCGCTGGTGCGCGTCGAACATGCTGATGACGTCGGCCGTCCATTTGCCGTCGGGCAGTCGCCATATATCGTAACGGGCATTGGCGCTGCCCTTATAGCCTTTATAGACGCGGCCCTGCCGGTCGCTGATGGGAATGATGTTGAGCGGCTCGCGCACGCGCAGGCGGCGAATGCCCTTAAAGACAGGATCACTGGCCGCGAAACGGGCCAGCGCCCGCTCGAAATCCTTGCCGGTCCGGTCCCGCGTCGCGGACCAGAGCGCATCGCGCAGCCGGTCGTCGGGGATGCGCAGCGGGTTGATGAGGTCGCCGGGTTTCAGGCTCATCAGCGGCACGCGATGGACGACGATGGGCGTCCGGCCATCGGGCATCATCTCGCCGGTAAAGCCATAGGCGGTGTCGTTGTGCAGCTGCCCGGCCGTCGTGTCGCGGTGGCGGGGCGGGTGGCCCTGGCGCCCATGATCGGGCTTGTGACTGACGTTGACGCCTTGCAGCCTGGCGCGCAATTCTTCGCGAAAACCGGGCCAGGGCTGCGGCAGGTCGGTGAACAGCCGGTCCAGATTCTCCTCCTCGGACCGGGCGGCGGTCTTCGCAATCTCCCCCAGAAGGTCTCGCCCGGTCACCGCCATGATCGCCGCGTCGATGACATGATGGCGATGGTCCAGCCGGTTCTTGGGCGCGTTGCTATGTTCATTTTCGACGAAATTATGGTCCCACAACAGATCGTTGAGACCCCAGAGCCGGCGCAGCATGGCGGTCATGCGGCCGGGCACGACATAGACGCGGGCGCTGCCTCCGCCCTTCTCGGCATAAAGGCGGCGCAGATATTCGCCGGCTATGCGGGACAGATATTGAGTGTCGGTCAACTGGCGGGCGATGAAGCCGCCATCCCGTTCCACCCGCTCCATCGCGTCGGGACCAAAGCGCCATTGTTTGGACCGGTGCAGCTGCGCCACCTGCGCGCTGATCCGCTCCCACCGCTCCGGGTTCTTGTGCGGCCCCCATTTCTCATAGGGCGTCTTGTTGCCCTTCGCCTGATTGCAGCGGCGGTGCGACACGACCTTGTTGCCGGGGCTGTCGTCCAGGCATCGGGAGTAGGGGATGATATGATCGATCTGCACCTCGCTCGAAAAGAGCATGGCCAGGCCGATCGTCTCGCCGCAATAGGGGCAGCAGCGGTTGAGGAAATTGTCGGGGGCAAGCTCCTCCCACAGGCGCAGCAGCATGCGGTTGGCGCCGCTGTCCACCTGACCCAGCTCCAGCAATTTGGCGCTGCGTTTCTGCGCGGCGGCCAGATTGTCCCGGTTGCGCCGCTTATGCTCTTCCTTCTGCTTGTCGTTGAGCTTCAGCTCGCGCGCCAGTTCGACGACGATCTGGTCCGGCCGGCGATGGCGGGTGATGATGGCGTTGACCAGCGTCTGGAGCTGGCGAAGGCCGATATGCACGGTGGGGTTGGTGATCTTGCCATAGCGGCGCTCCAGCGGGTCGCCATATTCCGCCTTGCCCGGCGCGATGTGGCGGGCCAGCACTTCGCCATAATAAGGCAGCTGGTCTATCTCGTCGTCGTTGCGATGGTCGCTATGGTGAAAGCCGGCCGCCTCCGCCGCCTTGTCATAGGTGACGACATCGGCCTTGAGTGCGGCGATCAGCCGGCGGGTGGCGGTCGGCCCGAACCGGCCATAGCCCTGCGGCAGATTGGCGGCGGCCACCGCCTGCGCGGCCGCTTCGTCCAGGCCATGCGCCTGCCGCAGCCAGGCGCGCAGCGCGTCGGCATCCTCCTCATGCTGCAATCGCTGGATGATCGCCCATTGCTCGTCGGGGGTGAAGTGCAGCCAGCGGCTGCCGAACCGCTTGGCGTCGCCCAGTTCGGCGCGCACTTCGTCACCGGCCAGATCCTTGCGGTTCTCGCTCTCCTTGTTGAACCGCTCGCCGGGTTGCAATTTGAGGGTCTTGGCGAGCGATGAGAAGAGGACTTTTCTTTTATCCTGCAATTTGAGGATCAGCGCGTCGCGCTCGTCGATGCTGAGCGGTCGGTCGGCCACGCCCGGCGCCGTCACGCGCAACTGGTTGACCTCTTCATAGAGCCGGCGCTGCTGGAACAGCGGATGCGCCTTGGACAGGCGGCGTTCGTCGGCGGGCACGCCGTTCATGCCGGAAAAGGTGCAATAGCCGACCTCCTGCGCTTTGAGCGGTCGCTGAAACTCGATCACCCGCCACAGCGCCTCATGGGCAGCCTCCGTCATGAGGTCGGGATGATGGGCCTTCTGACTGTCCCAGATCGCCTTGAATTCGTTGAGGATATGATGGCGTTGTGGATAGAAGTCATAGCCCTGATTGTCGCTGTTCAACCGCACCCGCGCGGCATCGCCGGCCTCCAGCCGCATCGCCAGAAATTCGCCGAGCGTGCGCGCGTCGGCCGTCTCCATCGCCGCGTCGAGCGCTTCGGCCCCGCTCTCGATCTTGCCCTTTTCGCCGGGCTCGGCCGTCCGGTCGGCCCTGCGGTTGCTCTTGAAGCCGCGCCGCTGATTGAGGTGGAAGAGGGCGCGGCCAATCTCGTCCGGCGCCAGCTTTTCATCCAGCGCGCGCCGGCGCAGCCTGTAGGGGCACAGGCTGGCGACCTGCCGCGCGGCTTCAGGGTCGGCAGGCATCAGGCCATGAGCGACCAGCGCATCGAGGAAGGCCGATCGCCGCCCCAGATAGCGATCCCGCCGCCGCCGCATGGCCCGCGCACCGCGCCGCTCCTCCGCCAGCGACGCCCCCGTCTTGGGATCCCGCCCCGCGCCGGTCGGCGACCCGCTGAAAATCCGCACCCCCAGGTCGCGGATTTCTCCATCCTCGACCAGGCACCAGCCAATACTGCCGGTGCCGATATCAAGTCCGAGTCTCATCGCCATGATCCGTCTCCTCAATGGGGCGATGCGGGGATGGACAATAGCCGCCTAGAAAAACAGCTATTCTATCTTCGCTCCGACTCGGGAATGGATAACACTCATCTTTTCAACATCATCCATGTCGATCCTGCCCTATGGTCAAACTGTGCTGGAGGTTTTGGGGAAAACAATTGACTTTCAATCGGCGCCGGATCAAAATCGCAGCGTTCAGAATTCGCGGGATGACTGTTAACAAGCAGTTTGACTGCACCAAATAAGGGCGGGGCTACGGCCCCGCCTCATATTTCCTTTCTGTATCAATGTGACAATGCGTCGCCTCGCCGATGCCGGCGAGCTTTGGTTCGGCAACATGATGCGCATAATCGTCGCACGCTGATGGCTGGCGCGGCTGAATGGCGTCTTGGTGATTGATCCACCACCCTGCCTCGGCATGCCTGACAGGCAGCAACTACCGCTTGGCTCTTGCGCTCGAACGCCCGTTGCAAACCGCCTCTCATCCCCCCTCGCCAGCGCTGGACAGCACCCGTCGCCGCTCATAGGATCGCCGCGTCCGTGCCCTGCCTCCCGCCGGGGCGTGGGGGCGGTGCGGTGCGACGGGAGGGAGTGAGAGCGGATGCCGGGGACCGAAAGCGCCGATCCGCGCTATACCGATATCGCCCAATGGCCCAGCGCCGATGCCGTCCGCGCCATGTATGAAGGACAGCTGGCGGCGGTGCGCGCGCTCGAACCGCGGATCGACGCCCTTGCCCTGGCGAGCGAGGCGGCGGCCGCGCGGCTTGGCGGCGGGACGGGACGGCTCATTTATGCGGGCGCGGGCACGTCCGGCCGGGTGGCGGTGCAGGATGGCGTCGAGCTGACCCCAACCTTCGGCTGGCCGGGCGAGCGGC
>DAMDPH010000048.1:0-19396 GCA_032082785.1 Sphingobium sp.
GCGGCCGCTGTCCCGCGATGGCACAGGCGCGCGCGCAATCATGACCAGCCCGCCGCCGCTGCGCGCGCTTGGCCGGGGGCGCATCGGCGGGCTACACAGGCGGCCCATCTTGCCGAGGAGAATCGATCATGCCGCCGTCACCCTGGACCCATCATCGCAGCGCCGGCCTGTCCGACGACATTGATTTCGAGATCAAGGGACAGGAACTGCAATTTGTCGAGATAGAGCTGGACCCGGGCGAAAGCGCCGTGTCCGAAGCCGGCGCGATGGTGTGGAAAGATGCCAGCATCGGCATGACGACCGTGTTCGGCGACGGCAGCGGCGGCGCGGATGGCGGCTTCATGGGCAAGCTGCTGGGCGCGGGCAAGCGGCTGGTGACCGGCGAAAGCCTGTTCACCACCGTCTTCACCCATGAAGGTCAGGGCAAGGCGCGCGTCGCTTTCGCCTCACCCACGCCGGGATCGATCCTGCCGATCAAGCTCGATCAATATGGCGGCACGCTGATCTGCCAGAAGGACGCCTTTCTCGCGGCGGCCAAGGGCGTGTCGATGGGCATCCATTTCCAGAAGCGGATCATGACCGGCCTGTTCGGCGGCGAAGGCTTCATCATGCAGCGGCTGAGCGGCGACGGCTGGATCTTCGTGCAGATGGGCGGCACGGTGGTCGAGCGGGAGCTGAAGCCGGGCGAGGAACTGCATGTCGACACCGGCTGCCTCGCGGCGCTGACGCCCGATGTCGATTTCGACCTCATCACCGTGGGCGGCGTCAAGTCGGCGGTCTTCGGCGGCGAAGGGCTGTTCTTTGCGCAGCTGCGCGGGCCGGGCACGGTGTGGATCCAGTCGCTGCCCTTCTCGCGCCTCGCCGGGCGGATGCTGGCCGCCGCCGGCAGCCGGGGCGGTCAGAATCGCGGCGAGGGATCGGCGCTGGGCAGCCTGGGCGACCTGATCAGCGGCAACTAGCGGATATAGCGGCTCAGCCCGCCGGCGCGATGCGGCCGGTGGGCTGGGCGTCGCTATTCGCCAGCTCCCGGCATTCCTCCTCATGCAGCGGCACGATCAGCCGCGCCTTGCGCCAGCCGCCATGGGCATAGGCAATCCAGGCGAGCAGCAGCGCCGTCGCCGAGCCCGCAGGGAAGCTCAGCCACAACGCGTCGGAGCCGAGCGACGGATAGCCCAGCGCATAGAATCCCAGCCGCACCGGCAGCAAAGTGAAAACCAGGATCAAAAGCGGCACCACCACCACGCCATTGGCGCGCATCACCCCGAACAGGATCATGGTGCAGCCGAACAGCATGAAGCTCCAGCTCGCCAGCAATTGCATGTTCCAGGCGGCGGCGATCGCCGCTTCGTTCCGGCCGAGGAACAGCGACAGCAGCGGCTCGTGGAACAGCAGGATCACGACCACCATCACGCCGGTGATCCCCAGCAGATAGGATATGCCATAGCCGGTGATCCGGCTGATCCGGTCCCAGCGACCTGCGCCCATATTCTGCGCCGCCATCGCGCTGACCGCCGCGCCCATCGCCATCGCCGGCATCTGAAGATAGGTCCAGATCTGCTGCGCGGCGCCATAGGCAGCCGTGATGAGGAAGCCTTCGCGGTTGACGAGGCCGATCATTACCAGCCCGGAAGCCGACATGACGATCATCTGCAAGCCCATGGGCAGCCCCTTGCCCAGCAGCACGCGCACCTGATCCATGGCCGGGCGCAGATAGGCGAGTTCCGCCCCGCGCAGGCGCAGCGGCAGATCCTTGGCATAGCTATAGGCGATGATGCCGATCAGGCTGACGATACCGGCCGCCGCCGTCGCCGCCGCCGATCCGCCGATGCCGAGCGCGGGCACCGGGCCGAGGCCCAGGATCAGCACAGGGTTCAGCACCAGGTCGATGGCGACGCTGACGAACATGAAGATGAGCGGCGTGCGCGCGTCGCCCGCGCCGCGCAGGCCCATCATCATCATGACGCTCAGCAGCGTCGCGGGCATGGCGATGAAGATCACCCGCAAATAGGTAAGCGCCATGTCAAAGGCTTCGGGCGGCGTCGCCAGCAGCCGCAGCAGCGCGGGCGCGCCCAGCCAGCCGGCGGTCGCCACGATCATCGCCAGCAGGAAACAGAACCCCACCGCCGATCCGAAGGCGCGGCGCGCGGCATCCATGTTGCGCGCGCCCACCGCCTGCGCGATCACCACGGTCGCGGCCATGCCGAAGCCGAAGACGACCGAGAACATGAGGAACATGATGATGTTGGCATTGGCGGTCGCCGCCAGCGCCTGAGGGCCGAGGAAGCGGCCGACCCAGATGGCGTTGATCGACCCGTTCAGCGATTGCAGGACGTTGGACGCCAGAGTCGGCACGGCGAACAGCAGCAGGGTCGAGCCGATCGGCCCTTGCGTCAGATCCTTTGGCTGTTGCTGCGCGTTCATGGCTGGCTCCCCCTGCTGCGGCTGGATGCAGGATAACGCCGCCAAGCGCAATGCGCTGCATGGCAACCATCGCGACCGTCGCGCGAAGCGGCTTCAGGGGCGGGAGGGCGCCGGGCCAGCCGCGCGCCCTTCCCGCCCCCGATGCCGGTCAGCCCAGCCGGTCGAGCGCGCCCTTCAGCCGGTCCGCTTCGGCCGCCTTTTCGGCATGGTCCTCGCGCGCCTTGGCCACCGCCTCCGGCTTCGCCTTTTCGACGAAGGCCGGATTGTTGAGGCGATTGCCGAGCGAGTCGCGCTCCTTCTCCGCGGCGGCGAGCGCCTTGGTCAGGCGGGCCTTTTCCGCGCCGATGTCGATCACGCCTTCGAGCGGCAGGATGAAGGTCGCTTCGTCCAGCACGATCTGCGCCGCGCCGCCTTCGACCGCATCGCCAAAGGTCAGGCTGTCCACGCGCGCCAGCCGCGCGAGCGCCACGCCCTGCCGGTCGAGCCGGCGGCGAGTCTCGTCCGACGCATCGCGCACCACCATGCTCATGCGCGCGCCAGGCGGCACATTGAGTTCGGTCCGCGCGGCGCGGATGGCGCTCACCAGCCGGATCAGCCAGTCAATCTCCGCCTGCGCCTCGCTGTCGACGGCGTAGAGCGCCTGCGGCCAGCGGGACACGATCAGCTCCTGCGGGCGCGTGCCGGTCAGATGCCATAGCTCTTCGGTGATGAAGGGCATGAAGGGGTGGAGCATCACCAATATCTGGTCGAACGCCCAGCCGGCGACCGCCTGCGTCTCGGCATCCATCACGCCCTTTTCGGCGCCGCTGGAAATCGGCTTGGTCAGCTCAATATACCAGTCGCAAAACTGGTCCCAGACGAAATGATAGATGGCGTTGGCGGCAGCGTCGAAGCGCAGGTCGGCCATGGCGCTGTCGATCGCCTGCACCGTCGCGACCGTCTCCGCGATGATCCAGCGATTGACCGGCGCCTGCGCGTGCGGCGCTTCATGGCTGGTCGAGGCGGTGACGCCGTTCGCCTGGAGAAAGCGCGCCGCGTTCCACAGCTTGGTCGCGAAATTGCGATAGCCCTCGACCCGCTTCTCATCCATCTTCACGTCGCGGCCCTGGCTCTCCATCGCCGCCATGAAGAAGCGCAGCGCGTCGGCGCCATAGCTGTCGATCAGGCCGAGCGGATCGACGACATTGCCCTTGGACTTGGACATTTTCTGCCCGTCCGCCGCCCGGACGAGGCCATGGAGATAGAGCGTCTTCCACGGCGCCGCGTCCATGAACTCCATGCCCATCATCGCCATGCGCGCATCCCAGAAGAACAGGATGTCGAAGCCGGAGATCAGCAGGTCATTGGGATAATGACGATCCAGCTTCTCGCTCTGCTCGGGCCAGCCCAGCGTGCCGAAAGGCCAAAGCGCGGAGGAGAACCAGGTGTCGAGGACGTCCGCGTCGCGGGTGAGCGTGCGATTGCCGGCCTGGCGCTGCGCCTCCTCCTCGCTCTCGGCGACATAGGCCTTGCCATCCTCGTCGAACCAGGCGGGGATGCGATGCCCCCACCAGAGCTGGCGGGAGACGCACCAGGGCTGGATATTCTCCATCCAGTTAAAGAAGGTCTTTTCCCAGCTCTTCGGCACGATATCGATGCGGCCGTCGCGCACCGCCTGCATTGGCGCTGCGGCGAGCTTTTCGGCGTCGACATACCATTGATCGGTCAACCAGGGTTCGATCACCACGCCCGACCGGTCGCCATAGGGGGTCTGGATCGTGCGCGGCTCGAAATCCGCTTCCTGCGCCTCACCTTCCTTATCCCTGGTGACGTGCGGCACCAACTGGCCGAGTGCCTTCATCTCCGCCACCACCCGTTCGCGCGCGCCGTCCACGCCATCGCGACGGAAGCGGTGAAGGCCGAGGAAGCGATCGGGGATCAGGCCGTCCGCGGTCTGCACGACATTGGCGTCCGCATCGAACATGTTGAGCATGTCCGCCGCCTTCATGCCGGCGCGCTTGCCGACCTCGAAATCGTTGAAGTCATGGCCCGGCGTGATCTTGACCGCGCCCGATCCCAGTTCCGGATCGGCATGTTCGTCGGCGACGATGCGGAACCGGCGGCCGGTGATCGGCTGCAAAATCTCCTTGCCGATGACCCCCTTGTAGCGATCGTCATCGGGATGAACGGCGACCGCCATGTCGGCCAGCATGGTTTCCGGGCGCGTGGTGGCGACGACGATATGATCGGCCCCGTCCGCCAGCGTCACCCCATCGGCAAGCGGATAGCGGAAGCGCCAGAAACCGCCCTTCGTCTCCTTGGTCTCTACCTCCAGATCGGAAATGGCGGAGCGGAAATGCGGATCCCAGTTGACCAGCCGCTTGTCGCGGTAGATCAGCCCGCGCTGGTGCAGCGTCACGAAGGTTTTGACGACGGCCCTGGAAAAGCCCTCATCCATGGTGAAGCGCTCATTGGCCCAGTCCATGGAGCAGCCCAGCCGGCGCAGCTGGCGCGTGATGGCGCCGCCACTCTCGGCCTTCCACTCCCACACCTTGGCGATGAAATCCTCGCGGCTAAAGTCGGTGCGCTTCTCGCCCTTGGCATTGAGCTGCCGCTCGACCACCATCTGCGTCGCGATGCCGGCATGGTCGGTGCCGACCACCCACAAGGCATCGCGCCCGCGCAGCCGCTCATAGCGGACGACGATGTCCTGCAACGTGTTGTCGAGCGCATGGCCGATATGCAGGCTGCCCGTCACATTGGGCGGCGGGTTGACGATGGTGAAAGGCTCCGCGTCCGGCCGTTCGGGGCGGAACAGGCCCTTCTCTTCCCAATGGGCGTACCAGCGGGCTTCGATGGCGGCGGGGTCGAATGTCTTGGGCAGCTCGGTCATGCTCGCGCTTTAGCCGGTTCAGCGGTCCGCGCAAGGCATGGCGCCGTCAGACGAGGCTGGCCATGATCGCGTCGGGCAGCGGGGGCACGCCAAGGCACGCCCCCGCTCAAAGCCTCACTTGCCCTTGGCGGTCCAGCGGTCCAGCCAGCCCAGCGCCTCGTCATACCATTGCAGCGAGTTGCGGGGCTTGAGCACCCAGTGATTTTCGTCCGGGAACACCAGCAGCCGGGACGGCACGCCGCGCCGCTGGAGCGCGGTGAAGGCGGCGAGGCCCTGGGTATAGGGGATGCGGAAATCCTTTTCGCCCGTCACCACCAGCATCGGCGTCTTCCAGGCGGTCACATGATTGACCGGGTTCCATTTCTCATATTGATCGGCCTGTTCATAATAGGGACCGCCATGTTCCCATTCGTCGAACCAGAGTTCCTCGGTCTCGTAAGCCATGGCGCGGGCGTCGAACACGCCGTCATGCTGGACCAGACATTTAAAGCCGTCCGGCCAGCGACCGGCGATCCAGTTCATCATATAGCCGCCATAGCTGGCGCCCAGCGCGCAGGCATTGCCCAGGTCGAGCGTCGCATCGCGCGCGCCCGCCGCCGCGAGGCCGAGCTTCAGATCCTCCAGCGGCTTGCCGCCCCAATCCTGTGTGATGCTGTCGGTGAAGGCCTGGCCATAGCCGGTGGAGCCGTGGAAATCGACGGTCACGGCGGCATAGCCATGCGCCGCGAACGCCTTGGGATTCCAGCGATAGGACCAGGAGTCGCCGAAACTGCCCTGCGGCCCGCCATGGACGAGATAGGCGATCGGCAGCTTGCCCGTCGCGCCCCTGGGCTTGATGATCTGGCCCCAGACTGTGTCACCGCCGGCGCCCTTGAAGCTGAACCGCTCGACCGAGACAGTATCGACGCCGGCGAGCTTCTGCGCATTGACGCTGGTGAGTCGGACCGGCTTGCCGCCCTTGGCCGGCATGCGCCAATAGTCGGCGGGCGCCTGAATCCTGTCGAGCGCATAGAGGAAACCGCCATCGGGCAGCGGCGTCACATCGCCGACATGGCCCGCCTGCGTCAGCCGCGTCACCTTGCCCGACCCCACATCGACGCGGAAGGCCGGATGATCGAGCACATCGTCGGCGGTGACGAGGATGGATTTGCCGTCCGCCGCCCAGGCGATGGAGCCGACCGATCGGTCCCACCCTTCGGTCAGCGCCCGGGTTTCGCCACTGGCGATGTTGCGCAGCATCAGGACCAGCCGGTCGCTCTCATAGCCCGGCCGCTTCATCGCGGCATAAGCGAGCCAGCGTCCGTCGGGCGAGACAGCGGGCAGCGTGTCGGTCGCGTCATTGGCGTCGGTCAGGTTGACCGGCACCGCGCTGCCGTCGGCGGGTACGGCGAAGATGTCGAGATTGGTCGAGAGCGGCTCGATGCGGCCGGCCTCGCGCAGCGCGAAGAAGAGCGTCTGCCCGTCGCGGCTCCAGGCGATTTCCTCGGCGCCGCCGAACGGCTTGGAGGGGCTGTCGCCGATCAGCTTTCCCATCACCGACACCGCCGGGCCGCCCGCGACCGGCATCACGAACAGCTGCGAGCGCTGGCCGTCCGACCATGTGTCCCAATGGCGCGCGAACAGCTGATCATAGACGCGGCCGGAGCCGGCGCCGGGCGGCGGCGCGGCCTTCACCGCGTCGATGGTCTTCGCCCCCACCGGCCGGTCGGCCCAGATCGCCACCCGGCTGGCATCGGGGCTGAGCTTGAAACCGGCGATGCCGCCCGGCGCCTTGTTGATCTGCACCGGCGCGCCGCCGGCGACAGGCGCACGCCACAGCTGATCGTCGCCGCTCGCGTCCGACAGATAATAGAGCGCGCTGCCGTCGGGCGAGAAGATGGGCGCGGATTCATTCTGGTCCGGCTTGGACGCGACGAGGCGCGGCGTCGCGCCCGCCTTGTCCAGCGGGAGAAGATAGAGATCGGTGCGGCCGCGATTATGGGCGAGGTCGGTGCTGCGCAGCTGATAAGCCAGCCATTTGCCGTCCGGAGAAATAGCCGGCGCGCCGACGCGGTTCAGCCCGACCATGTCGCTGGGGGTGAAGGGACGGGCAATGGCCGGTGCGCCGGACAGCGCCACGGCAGCAAGCCCGGCGCGCAGCAGATATTTCATGAACGAACCCTCGATCGCTGGGACGGCGTCGCGGCAGGAACCGGGCCGTCGATGATAGGATACCCCATCTATAGAGGCTCCAGCATCCGGCGCAAATCGCCCGGCGCATCCTTCATGCGCCGGCCAGCAGCGGGTTCGTCATCGGGATCGAAAGCGGCAGAGGGGCCTTAGCGGCCGGTGATGCGCGCGATTTCCTTGGCCACCATATCCTCGACCAGGGCGGGCAGGCGCGCGTCGAGCCATTCCTTCAGCATCGGCCGCAGCATCCCGCGAACCAAAGCCTCCAGCGTATTCTCCTCGCCGTCGCGGGGCGTGACCAGCATCGACGACAGGGCAGAGAGCGAATGGCGGGCGGCGACTTCGCTTTCGACCGACAGGATCGTCTCTTCTTCCGACGACTCGGCCGAAGCGGCGGCGGCGGGCTTGGCGGCAGGCATGGGCTCTTCCTCCGGGATCTCGTCCGTCAGTTCCAGCACTTCCTCGAAGGCGGCGTCAACCGGCGGCGCGGCAGCCAGATCGACCGGCGCCTTTTGCGCGCGGCGCGGCGCCAGCACAGCTTCCTCGCCCTCTTCGGCGATGATCCGCTTGATGGACGAGAGTATCTCTTCCATCGAGGGTTCCTTGGTCATGTCACCCATGGATAGTCCCCGTCCAAAGTCCATCACGATTCCCCCGACTATTGGCGAGTCCGGTTAACAATCGCTTAGGGCTCGTATTTAGCGGCCACATTGGCCTTTTGAGCCGGCGTGTCAACGGTGCGCGTGGCGACCGGCATCGGCGCCTTGTCGAAATCCCAATCGAACCATTTGCCCCGCACGCGCTCATAATTGACCATCGGATCATAGAGCGCGCCGCCGTCGAGGCCCAAATCGGCCGCCTCCGCATGGCCCATCGCCGCCAGCAGGCTGAAGCCCGCAACATAGGCGTTGCGGCGCGCCGACACCAGTTCGACGCGGGCGATCAGCGATTCCTGCTCGGCATTGAGAATGTCGAGGATGGTGCGGCTGCCGACCGAATTTTCCGCCCGCACGCCTTCCAGCGACAGGGTGGCGGCATCGACCGCCTTCTGGCTCGACTGGATCGTGCGCAGCGATGCCTGCCAGCTGGCATAGGCGGCGCGGGTCTGGGCAATGACGCCGCGCTCGATCTCGATCGACTGTTCGATCGCCTGCGATTCGAGCGCCTGGCTCTGACGCACCTGCGCCGCCGGGCGACCGCCCTGATAGAGCGGAATGGTAAGCTGCAACCCTGCGGCCGCCTGCTTGTTCACCTGCGACCCGCCGCCCGGCTGACCATTGTCGAGCGAATCGAGATAATTGGTGTAGCCGGCCTGGGTGAAGGCAGACAGCGTCGGCAAGACGCCGGCACGCGCGGCCTTCACGTCGAAACGCCGCGCCTCACGCTGCTTTTCGGCTGCGAGCAGGTCGGGATTATCGGCCAGCGCGACTTGCACCGCCGATTCCGGATTGGCGGGCAGGCCCGGCAGTTCGGGCGGCGGTTGCAGGTCGTTCGGCTCTTCCCCCACCAGCGCGATATAATTTTCGCGGCTGGTGATGAGATTGGCTTCGGCCGTTTGCAGATCCGACTGGGCGAGCGCGAGCCGCGATTCGGACTGGGCCACATCGGTGCGGGTGACGTCGCCGACTTCGAACCGGTCGTTCGTCGCCTGAAGATTGACCTCCAGCACATTCACATTGGCGCGATTCAGGCCGACGATGGCGGTGTCGCGGATCACGTCCATATAGGCGGCGACCACCTGCGAGAAAATGCTCGCTTCGGTTCCGCGCAGATTGGCCTGGCCGGCCTCCACCCGCGTCTCGGCCGCCTTCACGCCGTTGCGGACGGCACCGCCGGCATAAAGGGGCACGCTCAGCTGCGCCTGCGCGTTCAGCGTCCGCTGCGGCGAGGTGAAGCTGATCGTCGGCTTGAGGATGCTCTCGCTATAGCTGCCGCTGACGTCGATGCCAGGGCGACCGCCAGCTTTCTGGATCGGTACGCTCTCGTCGGTGGCGCGCTGCCCCGCCCGGGCGCCGGTCAGCGTCGGGTTGGCGGCATAGGCCTTGGCGAGCGCGCCTTGCAGCGTCTCCGCCTGCGCGGCGAGCGGAAGGGCGGACGTCCCCAACAGCAAGGCGGTGGCGATCAAGTGCCGGTGAAGATTGCGCTTTGCCGTCATGTACCCCCGCCTGTGCCTTTTTAGAAAACGAATCGAGCCGGCGCGCTGAAACCGGGGAGCACGACCATCTCCACATCGGTGAGGCTTGCAAGCCCCAGCGCACCATTGACCACCCGGCCGCTGCACAACCGCGTCACGCCGCGATCGACCAGGCCGGTCACAACCCGCGCGCCATCGGCGAGCTGCTGAACGAGCGCGGCGGGGACTTCCTCCACCGCGCCGTCGATGAACAGCAGGTCATAGGGGGCACCGGCCGGCGCGCCGGCGGCGAGCGCCCCGCGCACCTGCGTCGCGCCCGCCACGGTGAAGTCGGGCAGCCCCTCTTCCTCGACGGCGGTGACGAGAGCGCCCAATTCGGTCAGCAGCGCGGCGCTATAGCCGCTGGCCGCGCCGATCAGCAGCACCTTTTCGCCCGCGGCGACGCGCGCTTCCTTGAGCAGCCGCCCGGTCGCGAGCGGCGGATTGAGCGCGCGCCCGCCACTCAGCGGGATCGGGCGGTCGACATAGGTCATGGCCCGGCGTTCGGCAGGCACATAGTCCTCGCGCGGCACCCGGGCCATTACGGCGATCACGCGCGGGTCGTCCACATCGCTGGTGCGAAGCTGGCTCTCGACCATGGCGGTCCGCATCGAAGAAAAATTCTGCTCGGTCACAACGATTCCTCGCTTGGCACAACTGTATTGGCAATGCAATACAGCAAGAAGGTCATCGGACCTCTAAAACAGCGGGACCGCCACGCCAAGCGGCTTTCCGCGCGGCGGAGGGAGATTCTTGCGCCCTGCATCCTTCGTGCCGCTTGACTTTGTCGCCGAACCCGCACATTTGCGGCGTCCACCGCACGGATGGCCCGATGGCGGAGTGGTGACGCAGAGGACTGCAAATCCTTGCACGCCGGTTCGATTCCGGCTCGGGCCTCCAACTTTTCAGCCGATCCATGCGCATGACGCCTTTCCGCTCCCGCAGGGCCGGGCCGCGTGTTTGGTGGATTTCCCGCTCTCGACTTCTCCCCGCCATGCCGGCTAAAGCTCTGGCATGATGAAGCTGTTCATTGGCAACAAAGCCTATTCGAGCTGGTCGCTGCGCGGCTGGCTTGCGTGCAAGCTGTCCGGCCTGCCTTTCGAGGAAGTGGTCGTCCCCCTCTATGACCAGGCATGGGAACAGCGGCGGGAGGGCGATGAGTTCGCGCCCTCGTCGGGCAAGGTGCCGATCCTGTGGGACGGCGAGGATGTCGTCGTGTGGGACAGCCTAGCCATCATCGAATATCTGAACGAGAAGACCGGCGGCACGCTGTTCTGGCCCGAAGATCCTGCGGCGCGGGCGATGGCACGGTCGATGGCGGCGGAAATGCACAGCAGCTTTTCCGCGCTGCGCCGCGAGCATAGCATGAATATCCGCCAGATTTACGAGCCGGCGCCCCCGTCCGAGCCGGTGGCGCAGGATATTGCCCGGATCATGGAATTATGGGCGCAGGCGCGGGCGCGTCATGGCGGCGGCGGCGATTTCCTGTTCGGGGCGTTCGGCGCGGTCGACCTGATGTTCGCACCGGTCGTCACCCGCTTCATCACCTATCAGCTGCCCGTCGCGCGCTTTGCCGGCGGCTATATGCAGGCGATCATCAGCCATCCCTGGATGCAGGAATGGATCGGCGGCGCGCAGGCGGAGGAATGGGTGATCGACCGTTTCGAATCGCCGCCTCGCCCGGCCTGAGCCGATGAACGACGCGCCCGGACCGGAGGCTCAGGAAGCTCGTGCGCAGGAGGCGGCCGCGATCCGGCGCCGCTGGATCACGCTCGGCGAATTGCTGGCGGTGCTGGCAGTGCTGATCTCCGGCGCGACGCTTTATCTCAACTGGTCCGACAAGAGCGCCGATCGCGCCGAAAAGGCGGCTGACAGCCGCAAAGCCTCCGCTCGTGCGGCGACGCTGGTGCTGGAAGCGGTGGCCGATGGCGACGAGCAGTTGCGGCTGAACCCCGCTGCGGCCGATCAGGTGATCCAGAGCCAGACGCTGCTTTTCCCCACAGCGCTGAAGATCGGGCCGGTCGAAACCAGCGGCGACAGCCGGGTCGAGGCAGGCTGGTTTGCCGGCCCGCTCAAAAGCGCACGCGAGCGGGCGGGCATGCCGGACGACAGCGTCGGGGACGAGCGGCTGCCGGTGGCGATCCGTACCCGCTTCGTCGTCGATGGCGACACGCATGAGGCCGTGGCGCTGTACGATATCGGCTATGGCATCGCCGGCAAATGGCTGTCGGGACACCGGCTGACGCTGCGCGGCCTGTCGCTGGTGGCGAACAAGGTGGCCGACCCGCAGGCGAAGGTCGATGCGCGGTTCGCGCGGCTGATGCCGAAAAAGAAATAAGCGCAAGGAGCGCGCGCCTTCTCTCCAAAACGAAAAAGGGCCGCCTTTCGGCAGCCCTGTTCCGATAAAGCTGACGGTCGGATCAGCCGACGATTTCGTCAGCCTTGAAGAAATAGGCGATTTCGATCGCGGCATTTTCTTCGCTGTCCGAACCATGGACCGAATTGGCTTCGATTGATTCGGCATAATCCTTGCGGATGGTGCCTTCGTCGGCATTGGCGGGGTTGGTGGCGCCCATGATGTCGCGGTTGCGCTTCACGGCGTCTTCGCCTTCCAGCACCTGGACGACGACCGGGCCGGAAATCATGAAGGCGACCAGATCGGCGAAGAAGGGACGCTCCTTATGCACGGCGTAGAACCCTTCGGCCTGTTCGCGGCTCATGCGGATGCGCTTGGACGCGACGACGCGCAGACCGGCTTCTTCCAGCTTCTTGGTGACGGCGCCGGTCAGGTT
Source organism: Sphingobium sp. (assembly GCA_032082785.1). GTDB lineage: Bacteria > Pseudomonadota > Alphaproteobacteria > Sphingomonadales > Sphingomonadaceae > Sphingobium. The sequence goes on from DAMDPH010000048.1 coordinate 12,428, forward strand.
ACGACGGGTGGCGTCGGGCTTGATGATCGAAAAGGTGCGCGTGACGGCCATGGCCCTCGTAAACTCCGATTTGTTGGAATAATGTTGCGCGCCCTTTAGACTGCGCCGCTGCCCGCTGCAAGAGGCGTAAAATTACGGTCCTTGCACCCATTTACGCCCCTCCTGCCGCCAGAAGCGGGGCTGGATCCCGTCGCGTTTGGACAGGTCGCGCCAGCTGGCGCGGGCGCCATCGATCGTCTCCGCGTCGAAGAAATAGAAAGCGCGCTCGAACGTCAGCGCCTCTTCGCGCCAGCGGCCATCGGCGAGCGCGACATGGCGGGCGCCATTGGCGGGGGTGCAATCCTGGGCGAGCAGCACCGGCTGCACCTTTTCGCCCCCCTGCCCCGCCATGCCGTTGGCGAGGAAGCTTTCGGGGCTGTGGTTCCACAGCCCCGACGAAATCCGCTCCAGCCGCTCGGCATCGGCCGCGACCACCAGCATCCGTTCCCCCATGGCGAGCAGGCGCGCCGCGATGGCGGGCAGCACCTGATCGACCGGGTCGCGGCTCAGCTGGTAGAAGTCGACCTGCACCGGATCAGGCTTCGAACTTCTCGGCCACCAGCCGGTCGATCAGGCGCACGCCATAGCCGGTCGCGCCCTTGTCATAGATGCCGCCCGGCTTGTCGGCCCAGACCATGCCGGCAATGTCGAGATGCGCCCATTTGACGCCATCGTCGACAAAGCGCTTGATGAACTGCGCCGCGGTGATCGACCCGGCATAGCGCGGGCCGATATTCTTCATGTCGGCGATCGGGCTGTCGAGCAGCTTGTTATAGGCGTCCGACAGGGGAAAGCGCCACAGCAGCTCACCCGTGGACTTGCCGGCAGCCAGCAGGTCGTCGGCCAGCGCATCGTCGTTCGAGAAGACGCCGCCATGTTCATGGCCGAGCGACACGATCATCGCGCCGGTCAGCGTCGCCAGGTCGATAATATAGTCGGGCGCATATTCCTTCTGCGCCCAGGTGACGGCATCGCACAGCACCAGCCGGCCTTCGGCGTCGGTGTTGAGCACTTCGATGGTCTGGCCGGACATGGAGGTGACGATGTCGCCGGGCCGCTGGGCATTGCCGTCGGGCATATTTTCGACAAGGCCGCAAATGCCGACGACGCGGGCCTTGGCCTTGCGCCCGGCCAGCGCCTTCATCGCGCCCGCCACCGCACCGGCGCCGCCCATGTCCCACTTCATATCTTCCATGCCGGCAGCCGGCTTGATCGAGATGCCGCCGGTGTCGAAGGTGACGCCCTTGCCCACCAGCACCAGAGGCTTGTCCTGCGCGCCGTCGGTGCCGTCCCATTCCATCGCCAGCAGGCGCGGCTCGCGGACCGAGCCTTGCGCCACGCCCAGCAGCGCGCCCATGCCCAGCTCCGTCATCGCCGCCTTGTCGAGGATTTTGATCTTCACGCCCAGGTCGGTGAGATGCTGGCAGCGGTCCACGAAGCTTTCGGGATAGAGGATGTTCGCCGGCTCCGACACCAATTCGCGGGTGAAGGCGACCCCCGCCGCGACGGCCGACAGCCGGGTCCAGGCGTCCTCCGCACCGGTCGCGACCAGCGTCAGCTTCGCCAGGGTCGGCTTCGCCTTTTCCGGCTGGCGCGTGCGATAGCTGTCGATCCGCCAGCCGCGCAGCAGCGCGCCGAAGGCGAGATGCGCGGCGTCATCGCCGCTGGCGTCGTTCAGAAATTCCACCGCGACATGGGTCGCGCCGCTGGTCGAGAGGCGAGCGGTCAGCGCGCCGCCGGCACGCTCCAGATCGGCCTCGCTGCCGCCGCCGGTGCCGATCAGGACGACACGCAGGACGCGGCCCTCTTCTTCGACGAAGCTCTCGAAGCTGGTGCCGGCCTCACCCTTGAAGCGCGCGGCCGCCGCGCCCGCGGTCAGCGTCGCCGCCGCGGCCAGGGGCAGCGTGCCGATCTCGCCCTTGGGTACGGCGATGGCCAGCGTGTCGGCTTGGGGGCGGGTCGAGCTGAATGCGATTTCCATGATGGACCTTTTCCTTGTGCGGCGTTGATCGCGCTATGCTTGGCCCAGATAATGCGGATTTCCCGTCGCGCAAAGCCGTTCGACCGATTTCGCGCGGAAGATGCGCCGCGACCGATTGCGGCGGGCGCGAAGCGGTGCGATAGGCGAAGGCCTGAAAATGCCCATCATATAGGCTCCTGACGTTTGCAGACCCTGTCCCCCCCTTCCCTGCCGCTCCGTCTCCTGTTGCTTGGCAGCGTCGCCCTTGCCGGGCTGGCGCTGGCGCCGGCCGCGCTGGCGCAGCAGCTGAACGAGCCTCAGGCGCCGATCAGCGCGCCCGACGCGCCGGTCCCGCAGCAGGAAGATCAGATCGGCTTTGCCGCCGACGCGCTGGAATATGACAGCAATAGCGAGATTGTGACGGCCAGCGGCCATGTGCAGTTGCTGCGCGAAGGCAACCGGCTGCGCGCCGACAAGGTGGTGTGGAACCGCACCAGCGGCCGGGTGGAGGCGCAGGGCAATGTCTCGGTCGTCGATGCCGAAGGCAATGTCGCCTATGGCGACCGCTTCGACGTCACCGACACGCTGCGCGACGGCGCGGTCGACAATATGCTGCTGGTGCTGCAATCGGGCGGCCGGCTGGCGTCGGTGAAGGGCGAGCGGGCGAACGGCGTCTACACGCTGCACCGCGCCGCCTATACCGGCTGCGTGGTGGAGGATAGCAAGGGCTGCCCCAAGGAACCCACCTGGCAGATCAACGCGGTAAAGGTCGTCTACGACCCGACGCGGGAGCGCGTCACCTATAGCAAGGCCAATATCGAGCTGTTCGGCCTGCCGCTGATCCCGCTGCCCGGCCTGTCGCACCCGGTGGGCGAAAATGGCGGCAGCGGCCTGCTGATGCCCAATCTGCGCTACGACCGCACCAACGGTTTCGAAGTGGCGCTGCCCTATTATTTCAAGCTGGCGCCCAATCGCGACGCCACTATCACCCCGCATGTCTATACCGACACGCTACCGATGCTGGAGGCCAATTACCGGCATTTGTGGGACCGGGGCGCCTATCAGGTGACCGGCTACGTCACCCATGGCAGCCGCGTCGCGGTGGCCGACAGCGAAGTGGGCACCACGCCGACGGCGAGCGCGAAGGATATGCGCGGCTATATCGACGCCAGCGGCAAGATGCAGCTGTCGCCGGAATGGAGCGTCGACGGATCGGTCCGCGTGACCACCGACCGCACCTTCCTGCGCCGCTATGACATCAGCCGGGACGACCGGCTGCGCTCGACGGTGGGCGCGCAGCGGATCGGCGATAACAGCTATTTCTCGCTGCGCGGCTGGGCGGTGCAGACGCTGCGCCAGGGCGATTCGCAGGGGGCGACGCCGATCGCGCTGCCGGTGATGGACTATCGGCTGCGGGTGAAAGACCCGCTGCTGGGCGGCGTCTTGCAGCTACAGGCGAACACGCTCGCCATCACCCGCACCCATGGGCAGGACACGCAGCGCGCCTTTGGCGCGGCGGAGTGGAATTTGCGGCAGCTGACCGCCATGGGGCAGGAAGTGACCTTCACCGCCTATCTGCGCGGCGATGTCTATCATAGCAGCGACAACAGCATGAGCGATGTGGCGAGCTATGCCGGCGATCCGGGCTGGAAAGCGCGCGGCATCGCGGCCGGCGCGGTGGATGTGCGCTGGCCCTTCATGGGCGAGGCGTTCGGCGGCGTGCAGCGGATCACGCCGCGCATCCAGCTGGTCGCCGCACCGCGCATCGCCAATCTGTCGCTCCCCAATGAAGACGCGCGCGCCGTCGATCTGGAGGACAGCAATCTTTTCGCGCTCAACCGATTCTCGGGCTATGACCGATTCGAGGATTCGAGCCGCGTCACCTATGGCCTGGAATATAATCTGGCGCTGCCCGACGTGTCGATCGACAGCGTGCTGGGCCAGAGCTACCGCCTCGTCAGCCGTGAAACCATCCTGCCCGACGGCACCGGCCTGTCCGATCGCACCTCCGACATCGTGGGTCGCACGACCGTGCGCTACAAGGATTTTCTGGCCTTCACCCACCGGTTCCGGCTGGACAAGGATGATCTGGCGGTGCGCCGGAACGAGGTGGACGCGACGATCGGCAGCAAGCAAACCTACGCGATGGTCGGCTATCTGCGGCTCAACCGCAACGCCAACGCCAATCTGGAAGATCTGCGCGACCGTGAGGAAGTGCGGCTGGGCGGGCGCGTGCAGTTTGCGCGCTTCTGGTCGCTGTTCGGATCGACCGTCATCGACCTGACCGATGCCAAGGAAGACCAGACCAGCCTTGCCGATGGCTATGAACCTGTCCGCCACCGGCTGGGCATCGCCTATGAAGACGACTGCCTGACGCTCGGCTTCACCTGGCGGCGCGACTATCAGACCACCGGCGACGCGCGAAAGGGCAACGGTTTCCAGCTACGTCTAGCTTTCCGCAACATTGGCATATAAGGATCGGCGTCCCGTCGTCCGCTCAGGGCTGGTTAAGGCGGAACGGTGCATCTGCGCCGGACCGTATTGGAGATATTTGCCGACGATGCTGCCTGTCGTTTCCCTGTCCCACTGTTTCGGCCCCGGCCTTCGTGCCGCCCGCGCGCTGCTCCTGTCTTCCGCTCTTGCCGCTTCGGCGATGCAGGGCGCGATGGCGCAGACGGTCGACGATGACGGCGCCGTGGCGGCGCAGCAGTTGAACCTGCCCAAGGATGTGACCGTCTTTGGCAAGAGCGATCCCAATGTGCGCAAGGCGACGGCGATCGTGAACGGCCGCATCATCACCGGCACCGATGTCGACCAGCGGCTCGCCCTCATCATCACCGCCAATGGCGGCAAGGTGTCGGACGAGGAAAAGGACCGGCTGCGCGTGCAGGTGCTGCGCAACCTGATCGACGAAACGCTCCAGATCCAGGAAGCCGCCGCCAACGACATCAAGATCGACCCGGCCGAAATCAACCAGAGCTATGAGCGGGTCGCCGCGAATTTCCGCAAGTCGCCCGATCAGTTCGACCAATATCTGCGCGAACAGGGCAGCGCGTCCGCCAGCATCAAGCGCCAGATCGAGGGCGAGCTGGCCTGGAGCCGGCTGCTCCGCCGCAACATCCAGCCCTTCGTCAATGTGTCGGAAGATGAAGTGAAGTCGCGCATCGAGCGGCTCGAAGCGTCCAAGGGCAGCGACGAGTTCCGCATCGGCGAAATCTATCTGCAGGCCTCGCCGGAAAATCAGGCGCAGATCGCCAGCAACATGCGCAACATCCTGGAACAGATCAAACAGGGCGGCAGCTTTGCCGCCTATGCGCGCCAATATTCCGAAGCATCGACTGCCGCCGTCGGTGGCGACCTTGGCTGGGTGCGTCCGGCGCAGCTGCCTGACGAACTCGCCAGCGCCGCCGCCGAAATGCAGGTTGGCCAGATTGCCGGCCCGATCCCGGTCGCCGGCGGCATGTCGCTGCTCTACGTGATGGACAAGCGCAAGGTGCTGACCGCCGATCCGCGCGATTCGCTGCTCAGCCTCAAGCAGCTGTCCGTGGTCTTCCCCAAGGGCACGACCGAAGCGCAGGCGAGCCAGAAAGCCGCCACCTTCGCCGCCGCCATCAAGGAGATCAAGGGCTGCGGTCAGGCCAATGAGGTCGGCAACCGGATCGGCGCCGATGTCGTCGACAATGACAATGTGAAGGTGCGTGACCTGCCGCCGCAGTTGCAGGACATCCTGCTCAACCTGCAGGTGGGCGAGGCGACGCCGCCCTTCGGCTCCATCGCCGATGGCGTGCGTGTGCTGGTGGTATGCGGCCGCGACGATCCGACCGATGCCGGCGCCCCCAATGCCGACCAGATCATGGCCCAGCTGGAAGAGGAACGCGTCAACCGCCGCGCTCGCATCTATCTGCGCGATCTTCGCCGCGATGCAGTCATCGAATATAACTGATCTGTCGCCCTTTGCCGTCTCGCTGGGCGATCCGGCGGGCATAGGCCCGGAGATCGTGGCCAAGAGCTGGGTCATGCGCGAAGCGCGCAGCCTGCCGCCTTTCTTCGCGGTGGGCGACGTGGCGGCGATCCGCTCGGTATGGCTCGGCCCGGTCGCGATGATCGGGTCGCCCGAGGAAGCGGCCGACGCCTTTCCCACCGCCCTGCCCTGCCTGCAAGTGGCCGAGGCGGGCGAGATCGTGCCCGGCACGCCGGCCATCGAGGGCGCCCGCATGGCATTCCAGGCGCTGGAGGTGGCGGTCGGGCTGGCCCGCACCGGATCGGCGGCGGGCATCGTCACTGCGCCGGTCGGCAAGGAACAGCTTTACGCCGTCGGCTTCACCCATCCCGGTCAGACCGAATTCGTCGCCGAACGCTGCGGCGTGTCGCCGCATAATGCGGTGATGATGCTGGCAGGCCCGTCGCTCAAGGTCGTGCCGGTGACGGTGCATGTGCCGCTCTCCGACGTGCCGGCGCTGCTCAGCATCGAGCTGATCCGCGCCCGGGCGATGATCGCCGCCAAGGGGCTGCAACGCAATTTCGGCATCGCCCGGCCGCGCCTGGCGGTGGCGGGGCTCAACCCCCATGCCGGCGAAGGCGGGGCGCTGGGGCGCGAGGAGATCGAACTGATCCGTCCCGCCGTCCAGTCGCTGCGCGAGGACGGGCTGGATATCGTCGGCCCGCTCGCCGCCGACGCCATGTTCCACGCCCGCGCCCGCGAAAGCTATGACGCGGCGATCTGCATGTATCATGATCAGGCGCTGATCCCGATCAAGACGCTGAACTTCGACGAAGGCGTCAATATCACGCTGGGCCTGCCGATCGTGCGGACATCGCCCGACCATGGCACCGCCTTTGGCATTGCCGGCACCGACAGCGCCAATCCGGGCGCGATGATGGCCGCGCTGCGCATGGCGGCCGAAGCCGCGCGCGCCCGCATCGCCTATGCCGGCTGACGCCATGCCGGCCGGCGAACGCCCCGCCCTGCC
>DAMDPH010000049.1:0-12782 GCA_032082785.1 Sphingobium sp.
GCGCAGGCTCAGGCTCGGGCGCCGGCGCGGCATCCTCGGTCGGTCCCTGGTCCGGCGCGACGCTGGGCGGGGGCGGCTGGGTGGAGATGCGCGGCGCCATCGATTCCAGCGCCACTTCGTCCACCAGGCTGACGTCCATCGGCGGCGAATTGAGCTTCAGGGGATTGGGGGTCGCCAGGAATCCCGCCGACAGCAGCCCGAACAGCAGGACATGTCCTGCCGTCGCTACGCCAAGGCCGATCTTTTCCGCGCGATCCATAAGGCTGGCCTAAAATCCCTATTCTGAACCGCCGCTGTCCGCACCACCATCTCCGGTGCTGACCAGCGCGACCTTGTTGAGCCCGGCGCGGTTGAGTTCGCCCATCACCCGCATCACCCGGCCATAGTCGAGCGCGGTGTCGGCGCGCAGGAAGATTTGCGGCGGCTCGGCCTTGCCCGCATTGGCGGCGACGATCTCTGCCAGCCGGTCGGCCAGTTCGGCGTCGCCCACCTGATCCTCATCGACGAAGATGCCGCCGTCGCGGTCGATCGACACGATGGTGGGCTTGGCGTCCTGATCCAGCCCCTTGGCGCGGGTTTCCGGCAGGTTGACCGGCACCCCGGTCACCAGCAGCGGCGCGGTCACCATGAAGATGATGAGCAGCACCAGCATGACGTCGACCAGCGGCGTCACATTGATGTCGGCCATGGGCGCGCGCCCGCGCCCGCGCCGGCCGGAGGGAGGCCCCGACATCGCCATTAGAGCGCCTCCGCCCGGTCCGTCATGCCCGTGGAAGCGGCCGTCACCGTTGCGCCTCCAGCTCGCGGCTCAGCGTCGCGTAAAAGCCGTCGGCAAAGCGCGACAGGCGCGATTCCAGCCGGTTGATGCCATGGCTGAAGCGATTATAGGCGATCACCGCAGGGATGGCGGCGAACAGGCCGATGGCGGTCGCGAACAGCGCCTCGGCAATGCCGGGGGCGACTACCGCCAGGCTGCTATTCTGTTCCGCGGCGATGGAGGTGAAGGCGCGCATGATGCCCCAGACGGTGCCGAACAGGCCGACAAAGGGCGCGACCGACCCGACCGTCGCCAGGATGTTGAGCCGGTCGGCCAGCCGGTCGACCTCCGCCGCGATGCTGCTCGACATGGCGGTCGACAGCCGGTCGCGGGTGCCGTCGCGGTCGATCACCTTCTGCGCGGTGGACCGGCGCCATTCGGTGACGCCGGACGCCATCACCTTGGCGGCGGGGAATTCGGCCTTGCCGCGCGCTTCATAGAAGCGGTCGATATCCTCGGCCTTCCAGAAATCCTGTTCGAAACGGCTGCTTTCGCGGCTCGCCTTGCGCAGCGTGACGCTGAAGCCGATGATGATCGCCCAGGTCCAGATGCTGGCAAGCAGCAGGCCGAGCATCACCACCTTGACGACGATGTCCGCCTGCAGGAACAGGGCGAGCGGAGAGATGGTGGCGGCGTCGGCGATGGCGCCGACGGCGGGCATGGACAGGCTCATAGGTGGGTGTCTTCCCCTTGCATCAGACGGCTAAAGATGTCGATCCAGCTCTTGGGCTGGCGTTGCGGCCGGCCCTCTGGCGTCAGATAGGCGACATGAACTTCGCCCTCCGACAACAGTTCCTCGCCGCGCATGACTGATTGATGAATGGCGCAGGTTGCCGCCCCGACTTCGGTGACGCGGCTGCGCACGATCAGGTCGTCGTCCAGCCGCGCCGGGCGGCGATAGCGCATGCTGAGGCTGGTGACGGCGTAAACGCCTGCCCCGCCTTCATGATTGCCGCGCTGATCGATGCCGGCGATGCGCAGCATGTCCGACCGGGCGCGCTCCATATAGCGGAGGTAATTGGCGTGATAGACCACCCCCGACAGATCGGTGTCCTCGAAATAGATGCGCAGCGGGAAATGATGCACGGCGGCGATGAACCGTCCGCTGGCGGGCGCTGGCATGGGGGGGTGAGAGGGCATGGCGGCTTTTAACCATGCCCTTGTCCCTGCGCAAAGCGGGAATTGACAGCCGATCCTCGACCCGCCGGTCGCATCGCGCGGCTGAACGGCTGGCGGCGGCCCGGCCCAGCCGCTAGGAGCGGGGCTCAGCGACAGAAAAGCAGGAGGACGAAGGCGGATGAGCGGACTGGATGTGGTGGGCGTGATCGGCGCCGGGCAGATGGGCGCGGGCATCGCCCAGGTGGCGGCGCAGGCGGGGCATGAGGTGATCCTCTCCGACATCGACCTTGCCCGCGCGCAAAAGGGGCGCGACGGCATCGTGCGCCAGCTGGCGCGCGCGGTGGAGAAGGGCAAGGTCGCGCAGGCCGATGCCGATCAGGCGATCGCCCGCATCCGCCCCGTCGGTGACATCGCCCCGCTCGCCGAGGCGGCGCTGGTGATCGAGGCGGCGACCGAGCGGGAGGAGATCAAGCGCGAGATTTTCGGCCGCGTCGGCCCGCTCCTGTCGGAGACGGCGATCCTCGCCACCAACACTTCCTCCATCCCGATCACCCGCCTGGCGCAGGCGGCGCCGGATGCGGGACGTTTCGTGGGCGTGCATTTCTTCAACCCGGTGCCGGTGATGGGGCTGGTCGAAGTCATTCGCGGCCTTGCCACCAGTCCGCAGACGGTCGAGGCGGTCGAGCAGTTCGCCGAACGGCTCGGCAAGCAGGTGGTCCATGCCTTCGACGCGCCGGGCTTCATCGTCAACCGCATCCTGCTGCCGATGCTGAACGAAGCCATTTTCGCGCTGGGCGAAGGGGTGGGCGGTGTCGTCGACATCGATCAGGGCGTGATGCTGGGCCTCAATCATCCGATGGGGCCGCTGACGCTCGCCGATTTCGTCGGCCTCGATACCTGCCTTGAAATCTGCAAGGTTTTGCAAGGGACGACCGGCGATCCCAAATATCGGCCTGCGCCGCTGCTGGTCAAATATGTCGAAGCCGGCTGGCTCGGGCGCAAGACCGGGCGGGGCTTCTACGACTATTCCGGCGCGGAGCCGGTGCCGACCCGCTGACGCCGCGTCGGTGCCGGGACCGGGGCGGGCACACACCCGCCCCCGGCCGTGTCTTCAACCCTTGAGGTCCAGCCCCGCGACATTGAAGGTGAAGGGCGCGCGTTCGTCCTTGGGACCGACCGCCAGCTCGACCGTCACCTGCTTGGCGCCGGCGATCGCCTCATAGGCTTTTTGCGACGGGGCGATTTCGATCCCGTCCTTGGTGTCGGTCATCCGGCCCTTCCAGGTGAGCGGCTTGCCGCCATCGGCACGGGCAGTGACGGCGCAGTCGGACAGGTCGCACTGGAAGGGCGCGCCGACCAGCTTCACCCGCACCATCTTCGCGCCGGTGTCGAGCGGCTGCACCAGCAGCACCGAAAATGTATCGGGCGCGGTCATCGTCTGCACGCTGTTGGCGCTGCCGATATAGGCGACACGGGCGCCGCCGCCTTCTTCATATTTCCAGCTTTGCCCGATCTGCTCCCGCTGGGTCGGCTCCTCCGCCTTGTTCGACGAACAGGCGGCGAGAAGGCCGAAGGCGGCCAGGGCGATCATATGGCGCATGCGCATCCTCCTTGATGGAGAAGATGAACGCCTGCGGCCCGGTGCGGGTTTCCTCAGCCGCTATAGCGGCCGGCGGTCTCGCGGATCAGGGCGATCATATTGGGGATGCCCTGGGTCCGGTTCGAGCTCAATTGATTGCGCAGGTCGAACGGGGCGAGCGCGCCTTCGATGTCGGTGCCGGCAATTTCGGCCGGCGCGCGGTCCTGCACGGTCAGCAGCACCAGCGCGATGATCCCCTTCGTGATCGCCGCATTGCTGTCGGCGAGGAAGTGGAGCCGGCCATCGTCCAGCTGCGTCGGATAGACCCACACCGCCGCCGAACAGCCGCGCACCAGCGTCGCATCGGTCTTGAGCGCGTCGGGCATCGGCTCCAGCGCCCGACCAAGATCGATCAACAGCCGATAGCGATCGTCGGCGTCGAGAAATTCATATTCGTCCTGAAGGTCGGAAAGGGCGGGCGTGTCGGTCATGCCGCCCATATAGGCCAAGCCGCTGCGGGCGAAAGCCTCAATCGCGCCGAGGCCGCGCCGACCCGTCATGTCGGCTGCGGCGGGCGGGATCTAAAGATCCACGCCCGCGGCGATGGCTTCCAGCTTGCGGATACGTTCCTTGAGGTCGGCGACTTCGATCCGCGCGGCGGCGGATGGCGGGGCGCTGTCGGTGGCGAGCCGGTTCAGCTCCGCCCGCTTCAGCTCCAGCCAGCCATTCCAGCCCCGCAGGGTGGCGATGGCGACGATGGCGAGGCCGGCAAGGCCCGACGACGCCATGGTGAGATAGAAAAGGGGGTCCTGCATCATGTCCTCCCTGACTCCTGTTGCGGCCGTCTTCAGTCGCGGCCCTTGAGTTTCTCGAATTCCCGCTCCAGCGCGGTCGAACTATCGGTCGCGAGCCGTTCGAGGACCGCCACCCGATCCTTGAGCGCCTTCAGTTCGGCGCGCAGGCGTTCATTTTCCGGGTCCGGCCCGCGCTGGACGAAATGCTCGCCCTTGTCGTGGCGCACCACGCCATATTTGGCCCGGATGACGCTGGCGATGGCGGTGATCGCGACGATCGCGACGACCATTTCAAAAGGTCCCATTTTCTTCACACTCCCTGTTGGTGCGGGTGGGCTTCAATATTCTGTCTTTTCAGTGTTTTCCATGACGGCAGAGGGGCGCCGCCGCGGAAAGTCAGTTGGCGGGGCCGCGCAGCCGGTCGATCTCCTGCGTCAGCTGGTGGCTGCCATCGGTGACGATCCGCTCGACCACGGCGAGCCGGTCCTTCATCGACCCGATTTCGGCGCGCAGCTGGGCATTTTCCTGGCTCAGCAGCTTGATGCGCTCGCTCATTTCCTCATTCTTCTGCGGATAGACCGCCTGACCCCAGGCGCCGTCCAGCGGATAGCCATGGCGCACGCGCAGCCAGGTGGTGAAGATCCAGCCGCCGATCGCCAATATCGGGATCAGCAGTCCGGCGGCAACGATCAGGGGCATATGGTCCCGAATGACCGTTTCGATGAGATAGTCGTTCATCTTGTCTCTCCCCTGCGGCGGCGCGTCAGCGCAGCGCGTCGATTTCGCGGGCTGTGCGGGTGGCAGGATCGGTGGCGATCCGCTCCAGCACGGCGATGCGTTCCTCCAGGCGGCTGATGCGGCCCGTCAGTCTTTCGTTTTCCTGCGACAGCAGGTCGATTTTTCGACCGGCGTCGGGATCGGTTCGATGAAGGACGTTTCCATTGTCATCCTCCAGCGGATAGCCGTGCCGGGCGCGGAGCCAGCTGTTGAAGGCGCTGCCCGCCGCTATCGATGCGCAGATCAGGACGGGAACTAGCCAGGCCCATTGCATGATGTCTCTCCTTGGCGTCGCGCCGCTTCAGCGCAGGCTTTCGATACGTTCCGCCAGCCGGACGGGGCGGTCGGTGATGATCTGTTCCAGCACCTGTACGCGGCTGCGCAATTCGCTGGTGACAAGATCCTGTTCCTGGTTCGCGGCCATCAGCTGGGCGGTGGCCTTGGCGACCTTGCGCCGGCCATAGGCCTGGATCAGCAGCGTGCCGAAGATGCCGAGCATCAGGCCCAGGATGAAAAAGGGTGCCGGTTCCATCGTCTCTCTCCTCCCTTGACGCCCGGTCAGCGCAGCCGGTCGATCTCGTCCGCCAGGCGCGTGTTGCGGCTGGTATAATAGAGTTCGATGTCCGCCAGGCGCCGGTCGATGTCCCGGAATTTGGAGCGGACATCGCGGGTGGAGCGCGCCGGGTTGGAGCGCACCCCCTGCCAGAATTTCTCGTCATCCCGGTCGGCGTAGAGGCCCATCGGCTTCTTGTCGGCGAAATAGGCGGCGGCGAAATAGGCGATCAGCGTCCAGGGAAAGGCTCCCATCAGCGTCACCAGCACCGCGCCGACCCGAACCCAGACCACGTCGATCCCGGTATAGTCGGCGATGCCGGAGCAAACGCCCATCCACTTGCCATTTTGCTTGTCGAGATAGAATTTGGTGCGGCGGGCGGTCATCTCAGTTCCTCCGGTCGTGGCTTGGGCGGTCAAAGTCGTAGCCGTCATCCGGCGACGGGCGTTGCGGGCGGAAATCGGGATTGTCGGCAGCGACGATCCGTTCGACCGTCTGAAGCCTGTCTTCCAGCCGACGGGCGAGAAGGTGGAGTTCGTCCAGCAGCTTCTCATCCTCGTCGGTGATCTTGGGGGCCTGCTTCCACTTGGTCACATAGTGGAAGATCAGCCAGGGCATCCCGATGAAGATCGACGTGATGGCGACGATCGGGATCAAAATGTCTTCCATGGGGTCATTCTCCCCTGTTCATGCTGGCCTTGAGCGCGGCGAGTTCGGCATCGACCTTGTCGGACGCCTTCAGCTCGGCAATCTCTTCCTCCAGCGTCTTGGGCGCGCCGCCCATGCCCATCGCATCCGCGCGGCCTTCGGCCATGTCGACGCGGCGCTCCAGCATGTCGAAGCGGGCAAAGGCGTCGTTCACCTTCTCGCCGGCATAGGCTTCGCGCACCCGCAGGCGGTTCTGCGCGCTTTCCATGCGGGTGACCAGGCTGTTCTGGCGGGCGCGGGCTTCGCGCAGCTTGGCCTGCAGCTTGGCGATATCCTCTTCCGAAGCGCGCAGCGCCTCGTCGAGCGTTTCGATCTCATGGCTCAGCTGTTCGGCCATGTCGGACGCCTTCTGCTTCTCGACCAGAGCGGCCTTGGCCAGGTCCTCGCGGTCCTTGCTCAGCGCCAGCTGCGCCTTTTCGGTCCAGCTGGTCTGCAACGCATCCAGCTTGGCGATGTGGCGGCGCATTTCCTTCTGGTCGGCGATGGTGCGGGCCGCCGAAGCGCGGACCTCGACCAGCGTCTCTTCCATCTCGAGGATGATCATGCGGATCATCTTCGCCGGGTCTTCGGCCTTGTCGAGAAGGTCGGTGACATTGGCGGCGATGATGTCTCGGGTGCGGGAGAAAATACCCATTTTAACGTCACTCCTGGTTCAACTTGAAAGGGCCGGGGCGGGCGAGAGGGGGAAGCCCGCCCCGGCCGGACCTGCGTGCTACGCCAGATAGCGTAGCGGCGCGGGGCTGGTCTGGGTCGCGTGGACGGCGGCTTCGCTGGCGCGGGCCGGGCCGACCGCTGAAAGGATCATCGTCGATCCGAACAGGAGGGCGGCGATGGCGGCCGACATCAGCTGGCCTAAGTCGCTGAGTTTGTTGGTCTGCTTTTCCATGTCTTACACTCCCTGAATCTTGGCCTTCATGTGCCGTCCGTCTGTGCGGCGGCTTCGATCCCAACATTGCAGGGGGCGTGCCAATTTGAAGAAATGGCGGAAATGCGCGCTTTCTTGGCCTCTGCGAAGGCCCGTACCAGAAAGTCTCTTGCCGAAAGTTGGGAAATATCCCCATAAGTTGGCGGATGGAGAAAAATACCCAATTTGTCGGCCAGTCGCTGGCCTTTCTCGACGCGGTCGAGCAGGCCGGCCGGGCGGCCGAGCTGAACCGGCCGGTGCTGGTCATCGGCGAACGCGGCACCGGCAAGGAGCTGATCGCCGAACGTCTCCATCACCTCTCGCCGCGCTGGGGCGAGCCGCTGATCGTCATGAACTGCGCCGCCCTTCCCGAAACGCTGATCGAGGCGGAGCTGTTCGGTCATGAACAGGGCGCCTTCACCGGTGCCACCCGCGCCCGGCCCGGCCGGTTTGAGGAGGCTGACGGCGGCACCCTGTTTCTCGACGAACTGGGCACGCTGTCGATGGCGGCGCAGGAGCGGCTGCTGCGCGTCATCGAATATGGCGAGGTGACGCGGATCGGATCGTCGCGGCCGGTGCGCGTCGATGTCCGCATCGTCGCCGCCACCAATGAGGATCTGCCGAGCGCGGCGGAGGCGGGGCGCTTCCGCCCCGACCTGCTCGACCGGCTGAGTTTCGAAGTCATCACCCTGCCGCCGCTGCGCGCGCGCGAGGGCGATGTGAGCGTGCTGGCCGATCATTTCGGCCGGCGTATGGCGGCGGAGCTGAACTGGCCGCAATGGCCGGGTTTTTCCGCCGCCTGCGCGGCCGAGCTGGAGGGCTATGGCTGGCCCGGCAATGTGCGCGAACTGCGCAATGTGGTCGAGCGGGCCGTTTATCGCTGGCATGAGCCGGCGCGGCCGATCAGCAGCATCGTCTTCGACCCCTTCGCCTCGCCCTGGAAGCCGCGGCCGATGATGCCGACCCTGTCCTGCGCCCAGGAGTCCGCCGGCGCCGCGCCGGCCGAGGCGTCGCCGGCCCGGTCAGTCGCGGCGGCGCTGGAGGAGATTAGCGACCTCAAGGCGGCGGTCGACGCGCATGAAGCCTCGATCGTGCGTGCCGCGCTGGAGCGGTTCCGCTATAATCAGCGCGCAACCGCCAAGGGGCTGGGCCTCACCTATGACCAGCTGCGCCACTGTATGAAGAAGCACGGGCTGAGCGCCAGCTGAGGGCGCCCGCCCGCGTCCCTTCCGCTTATTCCTGGAGCGACACGCCCGGGCTGCGCGGGTCGGCGGCGCCGATCCAGCGGCCATCGGGCAGCCGCTCGGCGGCATTGGCCTTGAGGCCCAGCCGGCTGATCGTCACGCGCTGCCCCCGCTTTTCGAGCGGCGCCTTCATCGCCTCCAGGCTGGTTCCCTGTTCCAGCACCAGCCCGTCGCCGTTGAAATAGATCAGTCCATGGGCAATCGAATCCTGCGCCGACAGGCCCCAGTCGAAATGGGCGATCAGCGCCTTGGCCACCTGCATGATGATGGTCCGGCCGCCGGCCGCGCCGACGGTGAAGATCGGCATGCCCTTCTCATCATAGACGATGGTCGGCGACATGGAGGACAGCGGCCGCTTGCCCGGCTCCACCCGGTTGGCCACCGGCGCGCCGTCGCGTTCGGGCGTCATGCTGAAATCGGTCAGCTCATTGTTGAGGATGACGCCATTGGCGATCAGCTGGCTGCCGAAAAAGCTTTCGATGGTGGAGGTCCAGGCGGCGATATCGCCGTCCCGGTCGACCGCGACGAAATGGCTGGTGCCTTCCTCCGGCTGCGGCTTGGCGCTGGTGCGCGGCTGTGCGCCCGGCGGCGTGCCGGGCTTGTAGCTGCCCAGCGCCCTGTCGGTGCGGATGAGGGCGGAGCGCTGGCGCAGATAGGTGGGATCGATCATCCCGGCGATCGGCACCTGCACGAAATCGGGATCGCCGAGCCAGGTGTCGCGGTCGGCATAGGCCAGCCGCATCGCCTCGCCGATCACCTGCCAGCTGCGGGGATCATCCTTGCCCCATTGCGCGAGCGGGAAGCGTTCGACCATGCCCAAAATCTGCAACACGGTAACGCCGCCCGAGGAGACCGGCCCCATGCCGCACACGGTATAGACGCGATATTTGCCGCAGACCGGCTTGCGCGGCTTGACCTGATAGGCGGCGATGTCCGCTTGCGTCATCGGCACCGGGTTGCGGGGGGCGTTCGTCACCGTCTCCGCCATGATGCGGGCATGTTCGCCGGTGTAGAAGGCGTCCGGCCCCTCCGCCGCGATCCGTTTGAACAGGGCGGCGAGCGGCGGGTTCTTGAGCATCGTGCCCTTGGGCGCGGGCTTGCCGTCGATCCAGAAATATTTCTGGATTTCCGGGAAGTCGGCCCAGATTTCCGACAGCGCCTTCATCGCGGTGTCGAGCCGTTCCCGCACCTCATAGCCCTGCTCGGCATAGCGGATGGCGGGCTGGAACAGGTCGGCCCAGGGCAGTTTGCCCCATTTGCGATGCGCGTCCCAGGCGAGCCGCACATTGCCCGGCACGCCGACCGAATAGCCGCCCGGCCAGGCCATGCGGAAGGGGATCGGCTTGCCGTCCGGTCCCAGGAAGCGGTCCGGCCGCGCCGCCGCCGGCGCCGTCTCCCGCCCGTCGAGCGAGTCCAGCACGCCGGTCTGGCCATCATGATGCATCAGGAAGCCGCCGCCGCCGATGCCGCTATTATGCGGCTCCACGACATTGAGCGTCAGCATCATGGCGATGGCCGCGTCGGTGGCGCTGCCGCCCTTGCGCAATATTTCCTGCCCGGCTTCGGCGGCGCGCGGATCGGCGGCCGAAACGGTGGCGTTGGTCGATACCGGCTCCCGCGCGGCCAGCGGCGCGGTCGCGGCGAGGGAGATCAGGGCGAGGGGCGCCAGCAGGCGGTTCAGGCGAAGGCTCATCGCGCCTACCCTATCGCCCTCGGCGCGGCTCGCAAGCCGCATCGTCATCATCATATCTGCCCCTCCCTCTTGGTCCCGCCTGTTCGTCAGGCGTCGATTCCCACCAGATCGCCGATCCGCGCCACCCCGTCGCGCGCCATCAGCGCCCTCAGCCCGTCATTGATCCGCCGCGCCAGATAGGGGCCTTCAAAGACCAGCGCGCTGTACAGCTGGATCAGCGCAGCGCCGGCGCGGATGCGGGCATAGGCCTGCTCCGCCGTGGCGATGCCGCCGACCCCGATCAGCGGCAGCCGGTCGCCCAGCAGCCGGCGGAAATCGCGCAGCCGGTCGAGCGACAGGTCGGTAAGCGGCGCGCCCGACAGGCCGCCCGCTTCCTGCGCATGGGCCGATCGCAGCGCCGGGCGGCCGATGGTGGTGTTGGACACGATCAGCGCATCGACGCCATGGTCGAGGCAGGCGGCGGCGATATCCTCGACATCGGCGGGCGTCAGGTTGAAGGCGGCGTGCGATCCGCGCCCCGCGCCGCCATCACCGCGCCCAGCAGCTGGTCGAGCGCGGCGCGATCCTGCAAGGCGCGCAGCCCCGGCGTATTGGGCGAGGAGATATTGACCGTCAGATAATCGGCCAGCGGGGCCATCACCCGCACGCCGGTCACATAATCGGCGATACGGTCGGTCGCATCCTTGTTCGCGCCGATATTGATGCCGATCACCGGCCCGACGCTGCCCGGCTGCTTGGGCCGGCGGCGCTTCGCCACCCGCTCCGCCGCGGCGGCCTGGCCGCCATTGTTGAAGCCCATGCGGTTGATGACCGCCCGGTCCTCCGCCAGCCGGAACAGGCGGGGCTGCGGATTGCCCGGCTGCGGCAGCGGGGTCAGCGTACCCAGCTCGGCGAAGCCGAAGCCCAGCCCATGCATCTTGTGCGCGACCAGCCCTTCCTTATCATAGCCCGCCGCCAAGCCCACCGGATTGGGAAAGCGGAGGCCCGCCACCCTCTGTTCCAGTGCCGGATCGGCCGGTGCGACCGGCGGCGTCGGCATCAGCCGCAGCAGCGCGATGGAAAGATTATGCGCGCGCTCGGCGTCGAGCGTGAAGATCAGCGGGCGGATCAGGCGGTAGGACATGGGCGCGCTATGCCAGCGGCCGCGCGTGCCGTCGAGTCGCGGGGCGGGGGCGGCCTCACTTTGCCGCTTCCGCCCGGTTTCCGTCGCGTGTCCGGGCGATTCTCGCCCCCTGATGTCCGTTTCGTCCAATCTTGCGAGCTTGTTTGTCGCTACAAAAGAGTCGCGACCCGAAGGCTCTCGGCCTTGTGCCGATGAGACCTTTTCCTCAACCCGGCGGCTTCCAAGCCGCCGGGTTTCTTTTTTTCGCCCGAAATCAATCGAATGTATCGAAATATAACAGCATCTTAACCATGTTCCTTGCGCTTGTCGCAAGCCGCTCCATAGTCTGAGGGGACAGCGGGGTGGATTATGCAGTGGCAGGGAATCAGCATTGTCGATGACGCGGGCACCAGCCCGCCGTCGCATGATGGGGGGACGGACAAGACGTTGGTGAAAGCGGTGCTCGGCCCCGTGCAGCTCGCTTATCTGGCCCCGCCGCCAGCGTTGCGGGATTATTTCGCCTCCGCCTATCTCTTCGCCGTGGACAGCGATCATTATGCCGACTGCACCCGCGCGGACCTGCCACAGCTGCGCTTCATGCTGCGCGGCGGCGGCCGCTATCAGTTTCACGACGGAGTGACGCAGGCGACGCCGCAGGTCTGCCTGTTGGGGCCGACCTCTGGCGCGACCCGCTTCACACTCGAGGGCAAGGCGCTGGTGCTGGGCATGTCGCTGCTGCCGGCGGGATGGATGGCGCTGCATGGGCAGGATGCCAGCCTGCTGGCGGACCGCTGCGCCGACATGGCGGAGGCGCATGGCCCGGATTATGACGCGCTGCTGGCGGATCTGCGCGAGATGGACGATGTCGAAGCGATGGCGGCGGCCTGCTGGCCCTTCCTCGCCGCGCGCATCAAGCCGGTGCCCGAGCATATCCTCACCTTGCTGGAGGCGGTCGACGCCTGGCTGATGGATGAAGGCTCCCCCCGCCGCGAGGCGCTGATCGCCACCACCGGCCTGTCCGCGCGCCAGCTCGCCCGACTGGTCAACCGCTATTATGGCGCCCCGCCCAAGCTGCTGGCGCGCAAATACCGGGCATTGCGCTGTTCGGCGCGAATCGCGCTCGATGGCCATGGCTGGCAGCAATTGTGCGAGGAGGCGGGCTTTTACGACCAGTCGCACCTCATCCGCGAGATCAAACAATTTATCGGCCTCACCCCGCATCAGCTCCAGACGGAGCCGACCGCCGTGGCACAACTGACGCTGATGCGGCGGTCGCTGGGGTCGGACGTGGCGGTGCTCAACCGGCTGAGCTGACTCGCGGAAAATCATAAAAACCGCTTGATTCCGCAGCCCGGCGGGACCACATGCGCGCAATCGGATGGAATCGATCCGATTTGAGAATTGTTCGCAACTATCGAGGCGCTCCGGGCGGATATGAGACTGTCGAGCTTTGCTGACTATGCCGTCGTGCTGATGGCAGCAGCCGCGCGTC
>DAMDPH010000049.1:12792-19175 GCA_032082785.1 Sphingobium sp.
CCCGCCGATGGCGAGCCGCCGGCCCGGATGAGCGCCACCACGCTGAGCGCGCAAACCGGCATCCCGCTGCCCACTGCGCAGAAGCTGGTGAGCCGCCTGTCGGCCGCCGGCTTGCTCGAATCGAGCCGGGGCACCGGCGGCGGCGTGCGGCTGGCCCGTCCGGCGGCGGCGATCACGCTCGCCGATGTGGTGGAGGCGGTCGAAGGGCCGATCGCCATGACCGCCTGCGCCGACCATGGCGCCCACAGCTGCACGCTGGAACAGGATTGCCGCGTCCGGCCGCATATGAATTCGGCGAATATCGCGATCCGCGAGGCCCTTGCCGGGGTCACCATCGCCAGCATGACACGAGAAACCGCATGACCCAAGAGACGCTCGCCATCCGCAACCAGGAAGCGCATGAGGCCGCCCAGCGCGCCTCCACCTATGAACATGGCTGGTCCTCCGCCATCGAACAGGATTTCGCGCCCAAGGGGCTGAATGAGGATACGGTCCGCTACATCTCCGCCAAGAAGGGGGAGCCGCAATGGCTGCTCGACTGGCGGCTCAAGGCGTTCGCCATGTGGAAGACGATGGAGGCGCCCGACTGGGCCAAGCTCAACGTGCCGCCGATCGATTATCAGGACGCCTATTATTATGCCGAGCCCAAGAAAAAGGCGGAGCTGAACAGCCTCGACGAACTCGACCCGGAAATCCGCGCCACCTATGAAAAGCTCGGCATTCCCATCGCCGAGCAGGAAGTGCTGGCCGGGGTCAAGGGCAGCCGCAAGGTCGCGGTCGACGCCGTGTTCGACAGCGTCAGCGTCGCCACCACCTTCCGCAAGGAGCTGGAGGAAGCGGGCGTCATCTTCCGCTCGATCAGCGAGGCGGTGCGCGAATATCCCGACCTGATCCGCCAGTGGCTGGGCAAGGTCGTGCCGATGCGCGACAATTATTTTGCGACCCTCAACTGCGCGGTCTTTTCCGACGGCACCTTCGTCTATGTGCCCAAGGGCGTGCGCTGCCCGATGGAGCTGAGCACCTATTTCCGCATCAATGCGGAAAATACCGGCCAGTTCGAACGGACGCTGATCGTCGCCGACGCCGGCAGCTATGTCTCCTATCTGGAAGGCTGCACCGCGCCGATGCGCGACGAAAATCAGCTGCACGCCGCCGTGGTGGAGCTGGTCGCGCTCGACGATGCCGAGATCAAATATTCCACCGTCCAGAACTGGTATCCCGGCGACGAGCAGGGGAAGGGCGGCATTTATAATTTCGTCACCAAGCGCGCGCTGTGTCAGGGGCGCAACAGCAAGGTCAGCTGGACCCAGGTCGAAACCGGCTCCGCCATCACCTGGAAATATCCAAGCTGCGTGCTGAACGGGGAGAATAGCGTCGGCGAATTCTATTCGGTCGCGCTCACCAACAATATGCAGCAGGCCGACACCGGCACCAAGATGATCCACAATGGCAAGGGCTCGCGCTCGACCATCGTGTCCAAGGGCATTTCGGCGGGCCGGTCGAACAACACCTATCGCGGGCTGGTGCGCGTCGCGCCCGGCGCGGAGGGCGTGCGCAACTTCACCCAGTGCGACAGCCTGCTGCTGGGCGACCAGTGCGGCGCGCACACCGTCCCCTATATCGAGGTGCGCAATCCCTCGGCCCAGATCGAACATGAAGCGACGACCAGCAAGATCAGCGACGATCAGCTCTTCTACGCCATGCAGCGCGGGCTGGACCAGGAAACGGCGGTCGGCCTGATCGTCAACGGCTTCGCCCGCGAAGTGCTGCAACAACTGCCTATGGAATTTGCGGTCGAGGCGCAGAAGCTGCTCGGCATCAGCCTAGAGGGCAGCGTGGGGTGATGATCCCGTCCCCGTCATGCTGAACTTGTTTCAGCATCCATTCCGCCTCCGGGCGGGACGGCTATCATGGGGAGACAAGCCCTGGACCGGTTTCGGGGCGACAATGAATAGATGAATTTGAAGGACCGAACATTGAGCGACGAAGACGATATCCAGGATGCCCTCGCCGATTTTGCGGAGGATGTCGGTAACGGCCAGTCCTGGACGGCCGCGATCCGTATCCTGACCGAGGATTATGAGCTGGAAGAGGGCGAGCTTCAGCCCCGTGCCGCCAAGGACTTCGGCGATCTCGACAGCTATCAGGCGCAATGTCGCGAAGCGCTGGCCAAGGGCGACGCCGCCTTTACCGAGCGGCTGCGCACCGACAAGGCGTTCCACAAGGCCAAGGCGCCCAATCTGGCTCGCATGGGTCCGGTGACGGAATTCGTGACCGGCCTGCTGGAAAAGGGCGCGCCGGAACCGGGTGCCGACTGGTGGCCCTATATGCCGATCAAGCGCTATATCGACACGCTTTTCCCCGCGCCGGGCGACGTGCGCGACATGGCCTTCTGGACCGCGCGCACGCTGATCCGCGACCATCGGGGCTGATCCAGTCGACCCTTCAGAAAAGCCGCTTTGCCGGGACAATGACATGCTGACTATCGACAATCTTTCGAATGAAATTGACGGCAAGGCGATCCTCAAGGGTCTGTCGCTGTCCATCAACGCCGGCGAGATCCATGCCATCATGGGGCCGAACGGCGCGGGCAAGTCGACGCTCGCCTATACGCTGGGCGGCCGTCCCGCCTATGAGGTGACGGGCGGCAGCGCGACGTTCGACGGCGCCGACCTGCTGGAGATGGAGCCGCATGAGCGCGCCGCCGCCGGTCTGTTCCTGGGCTTCCAATATCCGGTCGAGATACCGGGCGTGTCCAACCTGCAATTTCTGCGCGAAAGCCTGAACAGCCAGCGCAAGGCGCGCGGCGAGGAGCCGCTGTCGGGCGGCGCCTTCATCAAGCTGGCCAAGGAAAAGGCGGCGCTGCTCGGCCTCGACATGGACATGCTCAAGCGGCCGGTGAATGTCGGCTTTTCGGGCGGCGAGAAGAAGCGCGCGGAAATGGTGCAGATGGGCATTCTCGATCCCCGGCTCGCCATTCTCGACGAAACCGATTCGGGCCTCGACATCGACGCGCTCAAGATTGTGGGCGCGGGCATCAACAGCATCATGCGCCGGCCCGATAAGGCGGTGCTGCTCATCACCCATTATCAGCGGCTGCTCGACTATGTGAAGCCGGATCATGTCCATGTCCTGGCCGGCGGCCGCATCGTCAAGTCGGGCGGGCCGGAACTGGCGCATGCGCTCGAACGCGAAGGCTATGCCGAGGTGGTGGCAGCGTGACGAGCGCGCTCGCCCTTCCGACCCGGCGTGACGAGAGCTGGCGCTACAGCGATCTCACCGCGCTGGCCGCCATCTGGCCGACGCCCGCGCCGACCCGCATCGATGTCGCCGCCGGCGACACTGCCCGCCATCATCTGTTGCAGGACGCGGCCGATGGCACGGCGGCGGTGCATGACTATGTCATCTCGATCGGCGACGGCGCCCGCTGCGACTTTCACCTGCTCAATATCGGCGGCAAGTTCGGCCGGGCGAGCTTTGCCGTGACGCTGGGCAAGGGCGCGCATTTCGAGCTTAATGGCGCAATCATCGGCGGCGGCGATCAGGTGCTGGAGATCATCACCGCCGTCACCCATGCGGAGCCGGACGCGACCAGCGGCCAGACCATCCGCTCGATCCTCGGCCAGCGCGCGGTCGGCAGCTATCTGGGCAGCATCAATGTCGCGCGCCATGCGCAGCGGACCGACGCTTTCCAGTCGGTGAAGGCGATGCTGCTCGACCGCACCGCCACCGCCAATGCCAAGCCCGAGCTGGAGATTTTCGCCGACGATGTGAAATGCGCCCATGGCGCCACCGTGGGCGAGCTGGACCGCGAGGCGCTGTTCTACATGGCCTCGCGCGGCATGGACCCGGCGACCGCCAAGACGCTGCTGCTCAAGGCCTTCGTCGCCGGCGTGTTCGACGATGTCGCCGACGAGGCGGTGAAGGCGCAGTTTGAGGACGCCG
The DNA here is from genome assembly GCA_032082785.1 of Sphingobium sp. Classification (GTDB taxonomy): domain Bacteria; phylum Pseudomonadota; class Alphaproteobacteria; order Sphingomonadales; family Sphingomonadaceae; genus Sphingobium. The sequence goes on from DAMDPH010000049.1 coordinate 16,738, forward strand.
CGATCGCCAAGCTGGAGGCGCTGGTATGACGGCCGCATCCTCTCCGCCCTTCGGGGCAAGCGCCATCGAAACGCCGGTGCGCGATCATGGCTTGCTGGACATCCGGGCCGACTTCCCCGGCGTTGGCGACTGGCATTATCTCGACAGCGCCGCCACCGCGCAAAAGCCGCAGGCGGTGATCGACGCCATCGCCCGCGTCTATGGCCCCGATTATGCGACCGTGCATCGCGGCGTCTATGAACGCTCGGCCAGCATGACGCTCGCCTATGAAGCGGCGCGGCGCAAGGTGGCCGGTTTCCTCAACGCCGCCTCCGACAGCGAGATCGTGTTCGTGCGCGGCGCGACCGAGGGGATCAACCTCGTCGCCCATAGCTGGGCCGGAAACCAGCTCAGGGCCGGCGACCGTATCCTCCTGTCCTGCCTGGAACATCATAGCAATATCGTGCCGTGGCAGATGGCGGCCGAGCGGGTGGGCGCCGCCATCGACGTGGTGCCGCTCACCGCCGATGGCCGCATCGACCTGGAGGCGATGGAGGCGATGATCGGCCCCGCGCACAAGATGGTCGCGCTCGCCCATGTCTCCAACGTGCTGGGCAGCGTGCTCGACGTGCGTCGCGCCGCGGACATCGCCCATCGCGCCGGCGCCCTCATCCTGATCGACGGATGCCAGGCGGTGCCGCGCATGGCGGTCGACGTGCAGGCGCTGAACTGCGACTTCTACGTCTTTTCCGCGCACAAGCTGTACGGCCCGACCGGCATCGGTGCGCTCTGGGGGCGCAAGGCGCTGCTCGACGCCATGCCGCCCTATCAGGGGGGCGGGTCGATGATCGACAAGGTGACGTTCGAAAAGACCAGCTACGCCCCGGCGCCGACCCGCTTCGAAGCCGGGACGCCGCATATCAGCGGTGTCGTCGGCCTCGCCGCCGCCATCGATTATGTGCAGGCCATCGGCCTCGACCGCATCCATGCGCATGAGAGCGCACTGGTGGAGCGGGCGCGCGCGGCGCTGGAGACGCTGAATTCGGTGCGGCTGTTCGGTCCCGCCGATTCGGCCGGCATCATTTCCTTCGAGGTGGAGGGGGTGCATCCGCACGATGTCGGCACCATATTGGACGAAACGGGCGTCGCCATCCGCGCCGGCCATCATTGCGCCCAGCCGCTGATGCGCCATCTGGGCGTGGAAGCGACGGCGCGGGCCAGCTTCGGCCTCTATAGCGACCAGAGCGACGTGGATGCGCTGGTGCGCGGCATCGAACGGGTAAGAAAGATTTTCGGCAATGACTGACGTCAGCAACGATCAGCGCAAGATCATGGTGGAAGAAGTGGAGTCGGTCGACAGCCCGCCCAAGGCGCGCGTCGAACAGGCCGATCCGGCCCCGCGCCAGCGCGACTATCTGGAAGGCTTTCTGGCGCAGGCGCCCAGCGCCACGCCCGCCGGCGAGCCGGGCGGCGATCTCTATGAAGCGATCATCGACGCGCTCAAGGAAATCTATGACCCGGAAATTCCGGTCAATATCTATGATCTGGGCCTCATCTACGGCGTCGATGTGACGGCAGACGGCCATGCCGTCGTCACCATGACGCTCACCACCCCCCATTGTCCGGTCGCCGAATCCATGCCGGGCGAGGTCGAGCTGCGCGTCGGCGCGGTGCCGGGCGTGGGCGATGTGGAGGTCAATCTGGTCTGGGATCCGCCATGGGACCCCGGCAAGATGTCGGACGAAGCCAAGCTCGAACTGGGGATGCTGTGATGACCGTGGAAGCCAAGAGCCGTGCCCGCCCCGCCGCCGTGCTGCTGACCCCCAGCGCCGAGGCGCGCATCGCCGACTTGATGGCGCAGGCGCCCGAAGGCGCGATCGGCGTCAAGCTCTCCACCCCCCGGCGCGGCTGTTCGGGCCTTGCCTATTCGGTGGATTATGTGACGCAGGAAGCCGGCTTCGACGAAAAGATCGAAACCCCCGGCGGCGCTTTCTACATCGATGGCGCGTCGGTCCTCTATCTGGTGGGATCGACGATGGACTGGGTGGAGGATGATTTCTCCGCCGGCTTCGTCTTCAACAATCCCAATGCCAAGGGCAGCTGCGGCTGCGGCGAAAGCTTCACGGTCTGATCGCGCCGGTCGCGCGCCGATGACTCACATGCTGATCATCGGCATGGGCTATACCGGCACATGGCTCGCCCGGCGCCTGCGAGCCGAAGGCTGGGCCGTGACCGGGGTGCGCCGGCTGGCCGACGCCGATTGCCTCGCCTTCGACGATGAGGCGGCGGTGAAGGCCGCCATCCTTCGCGCGAGCCATATCCTCTCTTCCGTGCCGCCGGGCGAGGGCGGCGATCCGGTGCTGGCGCGCTATGGCGCCGCGCTGGGGGCCGCGCCGGCGCGCTGGACCGGCTATCTCTCCTCCACCGGCGTCTATGGCGATGCCGCCGGCGCCTGGGTC
>DAMDPH010000050.1:0-18876 GCA_032082785.1 Sphingobium sp.
CTGGTGGCGCTGGCTCCGCTGCCGGCGCCGCCTCCGCACCGTCCGCCGCGCCTTTGGTCATGGCAAGCGACAGCACAGTCAGCGCCGGCACCTCGTCCAGCCGCCGCGCCGGCGACAGGCCGAGACCCAGCAGCGTGGCGAGCAGTGCGCCGTTCACGCCTAAGGACAGCGCCGCCGGAACGCCGCGCCCCAAGCCTCCCCTCACCCCGCTCGCCATGGCGTCAGAACATCCGGGCGACGGTGAATTTGAAGCTCTGCCCCTCCGCCGGCAGAGCCGACAAATGGCGGCGGAACTGCTTGTCGAACAGATTGTCGACGGCGACGCGGAACTCGAAACCGCGCGCGGTGCCCTGCTGCGGCTTGAAGGCGAGGAACAGATTATGGACGCTATAGCCCGGCGTCGGCAGGCCCGCCCCGGCTGAGGAGAAGCCGCCTGTCGCGACCTTGTCCTGCCGTTCGGCGAACTCGCCGCTCCACCCGCCCGACAGGCCGCTGGCGCGATCGGCATAGCCCAGCGTCAGCCGATAGCTGTTGGCCGGAATGCTGTTGAGATAGTCGCCACTCTCGCGATCCTTGCCATCGATGATCGACATATTGCCGCGCGCGAAGAAGCCGGCGATGCCATATTCCGCCTCGACCTCCACGCCCTTGAAGCGGGAGCGGCCGATATTGTCGAAATAAAGGTCGGTGGAACGCTGGATCAGATCCTTCACATCGTTGCGAAAAACGGTGGTCTTGGCCCGGAACCGGTCGCCGCGTCCCAGCAGATCGTCGAAGGACAAAGTGAAGCCCGCCTCCACATTGTCCGATTTTTCGGGGCGCAGGTCGGGATTGTTGGGCCGGGTCGAGGTGCGGGAGAATATCTCGTCCACATTGGGCATCCGCACCGTGCGTGCGATCGATCCGAACAGGCCGAACCAGGGCGTAATATTGTAAAGCGCGGCCAGCTTGGGCGAAACCGCGCTGTCCTGCGCCCGCTCGGTCAGCGCCACGCCGCCCACCAGCGTGTCGCCGGGTTTCAGCCGGTTCCAGTCGATGCGGACGCCGGGCATGATGGTGAGCTTGTCGGACCAGATGATCTCCAGCTGGCCATAAAGGCCATAGCGGGTCATTTCTCCTTCCGGATGGGTGCCCGAACCCGGCGTTATCGTGCCGCTCAGCGCCGCGCGGGGGTTGCGCCGTTTCTGATCGCTCCACTGGCCGCCGAGGATGAGGAAGCTGGTCCAGTCGCCGCCAAGGTCGAACTCACTGCGGTTCTGGATCTTGGCCTGCCAGCTCTCATAGGAAAATTCCGAATATTCGAGCGGGCCAAGGAAATTGGTTTCCGACTGATGCACGCGGGAGAGCGAATAGGCGAGCTGCGCCTCGACATTGAAGAAACGGCTGCCGTTAAAATCGTTCACATAGCCCAGCACCGCCGTCTTGTCGTGAACGCGCCGGCGGATCAGGTCCGTCCCGGTCGCAGCCGAAATCTGGTCATAGACCTGCGGCGCATCGCTGATCCAATCCTGATAGGAGGCCCAGATCGCATGGTTGCGATTGCCGCCGATCGCGACCCGGCCCTTGACCAGCCAGCTGTCGGACTCGGTCGCCGATGCGGCAACCCTGCTGCCATCGCCGCTTTCATAATCGTCGCTGCGGCGGCGGTTATAGCTGCCGAGCAGTTCCACACCCTCAACCGGCTCGACCGCGACGATGCCCGAGAGCGTATGCGCCTGCGCGTTGGTTTCGGTCGCGGCCTTCAGCCGCACCGCCAGCGGATCGCCGGGCTGGAGGAAGTCCGACGCATCCTTCGTCGTGAAGTTGACGACGCCGGCCAGCGCGCCCGCACCGTAGAGCGTCGAAGAGGCTGGCCCGCGCAGCACCTCCACCCGCTTATATAGTTCCGGCTCGCTGAAGAAGGAGCCGACGCGATATTGTTCGTAGAATTTCGTCACGCCATCGACGTTGAGCAGGATGCGATTGTCCGAGTCGCCAATGGCGGTTCCCAGCCCGCGAATATTGAAGCCCTGCCCCAATTGGCCGACGCCGCCCTGAATATTGACGCCCGGAATATCCTCCAGCAGGTCGCCGATGGTGGTCGCCTGTTTCTGGTCGATATCGTCCTGATCCAGCGCGGTGACGGCCTGCGGCGTGTCGATGGCGACTTTTTCGGCGCCGCCCGAGATGATGAGCTTGTCAAGCGACAGCCGCGTCGCGCCGCTATCCTCCTGCGCCATTGCGGGCAGGCAGAATAATGCGCTTCCGATCAGAAGCAGAGTCTTGGTGGTGCTGGTCATAGATAAGCCCCCCTTTCAGGCTTTTGCATGCCGCCAGCGCTGGACTTCGCCCTGATACGGCGAGGCCGGTTGGCGAAGCGCGCGACATTCTGGTGCCGGTCCCGCCCGGCGATGGGACGCCCCTCTAAAAGCCTCTTCTACATATTGCAAGTGATTCTCATTATTGTTATGTAGGAGCCACCAATCAGGGGGACTCATCATCGTGCCACTCACCACCCGCCTGCCTAAGGCGCTGATCCTGCCGCTTTTCTTGTCGCTGCCGACACTGGCGAGCGCGCATATGCCCTATCTGCTCCCCACCCAGTTCGAGCTGGCGCGGGGCACGCATGTGACCGTGCAAGCTTCGTTCGGTGAGGATGCGCTGCGCCCCGAAGTCGCCATGCGCGACGCGCCCTTTCATGTGATCGGCCCCGATGGCGCCCGGCATCCGGTCGGTCCGATCACCTATTTGCGCGAGCTCAGCATCTTCGAGGCGGAGCTGCCGGCGGACGGCACTTGGAAACTGACCTCGGGCCAGCGCGCCGGACGCAAGGGCAAGATGGTGCGGCAGGGCGACGCATGGGTGATGCGCGGCGAAGGCGCTGCCGCCGATGCGCAGGCGGTCGAAGTGCAGAGCATGACGCTGGCCGAAGCCTATGTGACGCGCGGCCGCCCAAGCGATGCGGCGCTCAAGCCGCGGGGCGAAGCGCTGGAGATCCAGCCGCTCACCCATCCCGGTGCCATCGTCGCGGGCGGCGAGGCGCGCTTTCGCCTGTTGTTCGACGGGAAGCCGCTGGCCGATACCGCGCTCACCCTGTTCCGCAACGCGGGCTATTATGACGGGAAGAAGATCGCCGCCCAGCTCCGCTCCGATGCCGAAGGACAATTCAGCATCCGACCCGAAGATGCCGGCGCCTATCTGATCCTGGTGCGCCATCGCGGCGCCGCCCCGGCCGGAGCCGAGACCCCTTATCGCAGCTACACCTACACCCTGACCTTTGACGCAGCCTGACGGAGTGAAAGCCATGAAAGTCGCAATTGCCGCCCTGCCCATCCTGACCCTCGCCGCGCTGGCTCCGGCCCATGCCGCACCACATGAGGGGAGCGCCTTCGTCCGCGACTATGATGTCGATGGCGACGGCAGCGTGACGCGTGCCGAGTTCGACGCTACCCGCGTCAATCGCTATCGCGCGACCGACGCCGACAAGGATGGGAGCGTGTCCGAAGCCGAATATGTCGCCGAATATCAGGCGCGTCTGGAAAAGCAGCTCGCCGCCTCAAATCGCAGCGAGGAGAAGAAGACCGAAATGCGCCAGCGTCAGATGCGGCAGACCCATGTCCGCTTCAAGGTGCTGGACAGCGACAAGGACGGGCGGATGACGCAGGCCGAATATGATGCGTCGGGCGCGCGCGCCTTCGCCGCGCAGGATGTGGACAAGGATGGCAAGATCAGCCCGACCGATGTCGCCGCCACCGCCGCGCGGCAACGGGCGGAGCTGGCCAAGGCGGACAGCTGACGTCGTTCAGGGGAACAGATCGACCTGTTCCGCATCGGGCAGCACCGCGCGCACCAGCAGCGCGCGGTGACAGCCGCCCGGCTCCCGCTCGAAACAGAGCAGCGCCGTCGGTTTTTCCGCCGCAAGCTCCTGAAGCTGCGCCGCCTGCACCAGCGCTTCGGGCATGTCGAGCTGGGCGGCGTAGATGGTGGCGAGCCGGGCATGCTGCCCCTTGCGGGCCGCTTCCCGCCCCGCTGCCGGCGTGCCCAGCGCTTTCAAGCCGACATAGTCGATCCCCGCCTCCCGCAGGCCTGCCGCCAGAATATTCTTGGAGAAGCCAGGGCGGCGGGACAACGGCACCGCGCGCACATCCACGAGCCGCTCGACACCGGCGGCTTGCAGGGCCGCGATCAGCTCAGGCTGGGTCGCGCCTTCATATCCGATCGTGAAGATTTTCATGGCCGCAACATAGCGGCTGCCCCGGCCGATCCCAAGAGTTCGGCCTACCCCTTTCTGATTTCGATCAGTCTGTTTGCCCGGAACGCCCGCCCGCGCCGAACATTTTTAGCACAAGCTAGAAAAGGACTTACGGCATGGCCACGCGCCCGAAACAGGAAGATTATCCGTCGCAGTTTCTGAACCAGTCATTTCAGGAACGGCTGAGCCGCTGGAACCGACGACGTCTCTCGCCCGGCTTCCCCGGTGAGGGCTGGAGCGCGGAGTTTGAAGAAGATCAGAAGATGCTGCGCCTTGAACATGCCTTCCTTGAGGAGCTGCGCGCCGAGATCAAGGAAGAGGCTGCGGCGGCCCCGCGCGATGCCGAAGGCTTCATTGCCTGGTTCGAAGCGCTCAAGGAACACGGCCCCGGACAGAATGATCCGCTCTTCCCCTGGCTTGCTGAAACGGCGAGCCGCGATGAACTGCGCTGGTTCCTCGGGCAGGAGGCGGCGGGCGAGGCCGGCTTTGACGATCTGGTCGCCTATACGCAGGTGAAGATGCCCGATCGCGCCAAGCTGGAGCTGGCGCGCAACTATTGGGACGAGATGGGCCGGGGCAATGCCAAGGGCATGCATGGTCCGATGCTCTCCCAGCTGGTCGGCATATTGGAGCTGGACACGCAGATCAGCCATACGCTGTGGGAGAGCCTGGCGCTCGCCAACGCCATGACCGCGATGGCGACGCAGCGTTGCTATGCCTGGCACAGCGTCGGTGCCCTGGGCGTGATCGAACTGACCGCGCCGGGGCGGTCGGCCTGCACCGCGCAGGGGCTGCGCCGGATCGGCCTGACCCAGTCGCAGCGGCGCTATTTCGACCTTCATGCCGTGCTGGACGTCAAGCATAGCCGCGACTGGAATGACGAAGCGATCATTCCGCTGGTCAGCGAAGAGCCCGATCGGGCGACCGCCATTGCCGAGGGCGCGCTGATCCGGCTACGGTGCGGCGCGCGCTGTTTCGAACGCTATCGCGCTCATCTCAATGTGGAGCGCGGATGATGTCCGGGGCGCATCGGCGGGTGCTGCTGGTGGAGGATGATCTGCGGGTCGGCCACTATATCGCCGACCTGCTGGAGGAGGCCGACTATGAGGTGGACGGCCCCCATCCCAGCCTGGCCGACGCCATGGCGGCGCTGGCGCGGCAGTTTCCCGATTGCGCGATATTGGACATCAAGCTGCGTCAACAGGATGCCGGCCTGATCGCCGACGATCTGGCCCAATATGACATACCCTTCATCTTCTGCTCCGGCCGGCCATCGGCCGGGGCGCTGGGCGGGCAGTTCCCGCAGGCGCCGTTCATCTCGAAGGATCAGCTGGCGTCCGCCCTGTTGCCGGCGCTCGACCGGAGCATCCACTAAATATTCCGCGCCGCCGGTCCGCGCTTCTGGCGCGGGCCGCATCAGCCCGCCTTGTCGGCCCAATAAAGGTGGCAGGGCGGCAGGTTGCGCCATTCGAAATCCGACCGCACCCGCGCAAAGCGCTGCTCCAGCAGAGCGCCGACAGCCCGGCGCATCTGGTAGGCGAGAAAGCCCCCACCGGGCCGAAGCGCCGCATGACTGGCATCCATGATTGCGTCGCCCACCCCGTCCGGCAGGGTGGAGAAAGGCAGGCCGGAGAGGATATAATCCGCCTCCCCCAGGCCATGGCGCGCCAATATCTGGGCGACATCCTCTGCCGATCCGCGCACCGCCTTGAGGCGGCGGTCGGAAATGGACTCGCGCAGATAGGCGGTGAAGCCGGCGCTGGTGTCGATGGTGAGCAGCCGGGCGTCGGCGGGGAGCGCCGCCAGCAGCGCGCGGGTGAAGACCCCGCTGCCGGGGCCATATTCCACCACCAGCTTCGCGCCGCTCCAGTCGATCGGCGCCAGCATCCTGTCGATCATCCAGCGCGAGGCGGGAAAGCCCGAGCCGACCGCATTGGGCGCCCGCAGAAATTCGCGGAAGCATATGCCAAGCGCCGTTTCATTCCCTGTGACCGGTGTCGCGACATCGGGACGGAAACGGGTGGCCATGCTGCACGATCCTTGGACAGAGGCTCCCTGCCCGGTCGAGAGCCGGGAGCGTAATGACAGTTGTCATGCCAACAGCCTGATCGGACAAAGGGTTCCCGGACGGGCGACCGGTCGTGCCGGCGGCGCGCTCCATGGGACGGGTTGGACCCGACCGGTTTAGCGGGGGGAAGGGAGCGGTCGGGCCCGTAGAGTCGCGCGAGGGGGGTCTGTTGCGCGACCTGCCGTCTCCCGTCGGCAGCGCAGCCGCTTTACCATTGGGAGGGTCTCAGACGCCATTCCGGGAAACTACATGGGGGCGCCCCCGCCGGGTCGGGCTGTCCCCCTTTGGCACCATGTAAAAGCCCGCAATGGATCAACATCAACAAAGAGGATAGGAAGGGTTTGCCGGGCGAAGCGAGGTCGGTCGGCACCACGGAAGTTCCCTGAGCAGCAGCTCCTTTTCGGTCTGGCCAATGCCGGCGGCGAAAATAGGAAAAGCAACAGGGGTGCTACATATGGCTGCCTGATCGCTTTTGGCGAAGCCGTTGATCATATTGGACAACCTCTGTCCCGTGCGACCAACATTGGCCTGACCAATTTTAGGCGAAGCAGTCCTTTCCGTGCATCATGGGTCCGGCGTGAAAACCCCTTTCCACGCCGGACCCATTTTTTGCAGTCGATAGGGTGAGTCGTTTTTGCGAGTGCTGCGTGCGGTTCAGCGCACGCCTGCGGCGTCGGCCGAGGGCGTGTTCAGAAGGCCTTTTTATGGACCAGCACGCTGGCGGTCCGCACCAGAATGGCGAGGTCGCCCGCAAGGCTCCAGCGGTGGAGATATTCCAGATCCGCCTCGATGCGCCGCACGATGTCGCCGCGCGTCTCCGTCGCGCCGCGCAGGCCGCGTATCTGGGCAAGGCCGGTGATGCCGGGCTTGCAGGCATGGCGGTGCCAATATTGCCGGTCCACCTGCCAGAACAGCGCATCCTCCGCCGTCGAGCCGAGCGCATGGGGGCGCGGCCCGACCAGGCTCATCTCACCCAGCAGGACGTTGATCAGCTGCGGCAGTTCATCGATGCTGGTGCGGCGGATAAAGCGGCCGACGCGCGTCACCCGGTCATCGTCGCGGCTGGCCGAGACATTGCCGGACTTGTCGGCCTGTTCGGTGCGCATGCTGCGGAATTTGAGGATCTGGAACAGGCGGTTGCCGCGTCCGATACGCTGCTGGCTGAAGAAGACCGGGCCGGGGCTGTCGAGCTTGATCGCCAGCGCCACCAGCGTCAGCAGCGGCAGCAGCGCGATCAGCACCGGCACCGTCAGCATGATGTCCAGCAACCGCTTGGTCGCCCGGTCGGCCAGATTGAGCGGCCCGCGCGCCACCACCAGCGTCGATGTGCCGTGCCAGTCCGCCACCGTCAGCGGCGTGGTGACGCCGACTTCCGGCACGATGATCTCACCCTGAACATTGGCGCCCTTGAGGATCTGCGCCCAGCTTTTGCGCCGCTCCAGCGGGCAGGCGACGACGACGCGGTCATAATTGCGCAGCGTCATGCCCAGCCGGTGCAGCATGAAGGGATCGTCGACATCGGCGCGGAAACCGACATGGCCGGCGTCGATAGTGGCGACATTGCCGCGTCCCGGCGGCGGCGTGCAGCCATCGACAATCAGCAGTTCGGCCATCAGCTGCCCGCCATAGCGGCGGCGCACGGCATGGGCGATCAGCGTGCGCTGAAACAGCAGCAGCCCCGCCGATCCGGCCGCGCCGACGATCACCGCCAGACGCGAAAATGTGCCGATTTCCTTGATCGCGAACAGCACCAGCAGAAAGATCAGCAAGGTGCCGGCAAAGGCGGTCAGCGCGGTGCGGCAGCTGATCGTCGCGCTGGTCAGGCAGGGCGCGTCATAGGCCTGCCGGTTGAAGGCGACCATGGCGAAGACCAGCATGCAGGCGGACAGGGAAATGCCGAGATCGGGGGAGAAGGAGACATGGGGCGCGATGCGGATGCCGGTGCTGAACCCCACCAGCAGCGCCATACCATCGGCCATCAGCAACAGCAGGCTGAGCCATAGCCGCAAATTGCGCGACAACACGGGCGATGACTGCATCCCTGCGTAACGGACCTGCAAAGCAAGATCGGATTTCGACATGGATGACCGCCTTTTCTTATTGCAACATGCAGGCCATGCGCAGCGGCGGTCGCCCTTTCGTCCGAAAGTCGATCGCCCAGCGGGACGCATGGCTCATGCCCAGGACCTATGAAGTGCCCAGCCTGCGCGCCGGCATCAATCCGGGATACTACTTGGGCAGGAGGCTTTTGGGACAGCTATAACCTGGATTATGTTGCCAAATTCCTAATCCAGCGCTGGCCGGGCGACGTGCGTAGTCGCGCGTATTGGCGGCGGCGGCGGAATGGGCGATCATCGGCGGGCGTGCGGACGGCCTTCGATCAAGGCCTCTGCGGCGAAAACGCTTTTAGGACAGGAGGCCGGGATGATGCTGGGCTTGGGCCTGTGCGCCCTTATGACGATATGGTCGATCGGCGCGGTTCATCTCTGGCGCCTGCAAAGCGCGTCGCGCTCGGTCGGCCAGTTGCGCTGGACCGACCGGCTGTTCGCGCTCTTCTGGCTGCCGGTGGCGCTGTTCTTCCTGATGATTTCGCTGCCGCAGCTGGTCCAGAGCCTGTTTCGGCGCGGACGGCGGCGGCGGCCTGTCCAGCCGCCGGTGATGCTGGCGGGCCGCGATCAGCGCCTCAACAAGCAGCAGCGCGCGTCCCGATCGCGGGTGTGAGGGGCGCGGCGCCGGCCGCCTCCCCCCCGCGCCCTTTCCTTCATTCCAGCCGCCGGCCCACGCCGGCCGAAAACGCCACCCGCAGCGCATCCGACAGGCTGCGCGTCTCCAGCTTGGACATGAGGTTGGCGCGGTGAATTTCCACCGTGCGCGGGCTGATGCCCAGTTGCAGCGCGATATGCTTGTTGGGCAGGCCCATGGTCAGCCCCGCCAGCACATCCCGCTCGCGCGGGGTGAGCTTTTCCACCAGTGAGCGGGCGCGATCCATCCGCTGCCGGCGCAGGCCATTATTGTACAGCACGGACCAGGCATTTTCGACGGCCTGCAACAGGCTTTCGCGCTCGAACGGCTTCACCAGAAAATCGACCGCCCCCATCTTCATCGCCGCCACGGTCACGGCGATGTCGCCATGGCCGGTGAGCATGATGACGGGAAAGTTCAGGTCGGCTTCCTGCAGGCGCCGCTGCACTTCCAGCCCGTCCATTTCGGGCATGCGCAGGTCGAGGATGACGCACCCGACCGGCTCATTGGGCGCGGCCGCCAGAAAATGCGTGCCCCGTTGCCAGGTGCGGACCGAATAGCCCTCAAGTTCCAGTAAGAAGGCCGTCGCTGCCCGAACGGAATCCTCGTCGTCCACTATGTGAATCGTTCTCGACTGTTCCACCAGGGGTTCCCTTTTTTCGTTTTAGGCTGAAACAAAAGCAGCTGCCGGTCGGCGTGGGTTCGACCCAGATCTTGCCGCCGTGGGATTCCACGATGGTGCGGCAGATGGAGAGGCCCACCCCGGTCCCTTCTTCCTTGCTGCTGACAAAGGCATCAAACAGGCGTTCCCGTATTTCCGTCGGGATGCCCGACCCGGTATCGACGATCATGAACTGGGTCATGAGTTCGTCGACGGGAAAAGCGCGCACGGTGAGAAGTCGTTCCGGCGATCCGCGCATGGCGTCGATCGCGTTGCGGCACAGATTGCCGATCACCTGCTGAACCTGCACCGCGTCGCAGAAGATCGGGCCGGCCTCATGATCGATGTCGAGCATGATCTGCACATGTGCCTTTTCCGCCGCGCCGCTGATGAGCGAAATGCTGCTGCGGATGACTTCGCCCGCTTCGTGGATTTCCAGCTGCGCCTCGCCATTGCTGACGAAATCACGCAGGTGGCGCATGATCGCGCCGGCGCGCACCGCTTCGGCCGCGGCCAGCTTGAACGTCTTTTCGAGCCGCGCATTGTTGGAGGTCTGCGCCCGGTCGAGCAGGATCGCCCCGCCTTCCATATAGGCGGCGAGCGCGGTCAGCGGCTGGTTCAGCTCATGCGCCAGCATCGACGCCATCGCCCCCATGGCGCTGTAGCGGGTGCCGTGCAGCATTTCCGCCTGCAGGGTTTCCAGCCGCGCCTTGGTCGCTTCCTGCTCCGACAGGTCGCGGACGAAGGCGGTGAAATGCGTCTCGCCATTGGTCTCGACCCGCACGAAGGTGATTTCGATCGGGAAGTTGGAGCCGTTGCGGCGGCGCCCCACCAGCGTTTTCTGAAGCGTCTGGGCGACGTCGATGACATTCACCAGCTGTTCGCTGGCGATCGCCGCGCCGGGAAAGGAGACGGAGAGAAGGCTGGAGAAGGCCTTCCCCTTCAGCTCCACCAGATTATAGCCGAACATCGCGGATGCGGCCTTGTTGATATAGTCGATATGGCCGGTCGCGTTGAAGACGAACACGCCGTCGGGCGCCGTCTCCAGGATCGAGCGCAGCTCATTCTCCCGCTCCTGCAAGGCGACTTCATGCGCCCGCTCCAGCGTCACGTCGCGGATCAGCGAGGCGAAACCCTGGAGCTTGCCGTCATTGTCGTACAGGGCGGTGACGACGCAATTCTGGAGGTAGGAGGTGCCGTCGGCGCGGACGAATTCATAGTCGAACTCGCAGCTGCCATGCTCCTCCGCCAGCGCGAAGGCCTGTTCCAGATTGCTGCGCATGTCGGTATTGCCCTGATAGAGCAAGGCGACATGGCGGTGGAGGATGGCGCGGGCGGACCAGCCGGTGAACCGTTCCGCGGCCTTGTTCCAGTGGACGACGCGGCCCGACACATCGGTCATGTAAAGCGCATAATGGACCGCCCCGTCGGTCAGCAGCTTGAGCTGTTCGACCAGCCGGGTGACATGGGCGGCATGATATTCCGCCCGCGCGCGCCAGAAAGTGGTGCGCAGCGCGACGATATTGACCGCTATCAGGGTCAGCAGAAAGGCCGAGGAACTGCGCCATTGCGCGTCCGACACCCCCATCGTCACCAGCAGATAAGCGCCCGCCAGCGCGCCGACCGTGGTCAGCACGCCCGGCCCCGCGCCGAACAGCACGATGCTGGCGATGGCGACCAGCGTCAGGACGACATAATGGTCGGGCGCCTCGCGCATGCGGCCTTCCCACAGGAACAGGCCGATGGTCAGCGCCATGATGGCAAGGCCGATCAGATAGCGTCCCGCGCCGCTCCACGACACGGTGCGCCTGAATGTCTGAAATCGGTGGCATCGCACCATGAACTGATGAAACCCCGGTATAGGACGAAAGACGGATCGCCACCGGGTCCTGGCCGCAAGCATAGTCAACTCCGCGCATGAAGCCCGAAAGCAATTCTATCGTTGCGACCCTGGCCTTCTATGAGACCTCCAACCCCGGCCGTTCGTTCCCAGAACGCGCCAGCAACCTCAAGACTTAGTGGCGTGCCCCAAAAGCTGCCGGACAGGCTGCCGGCACCGCGTTTCTCAACATAGGTGAAGAGGCCTACGGACAATTGCTGCACTGCCGCAGTCCTACCATCGAGTCCCCTCGGGGTATAGTAAGTAATTTCCGCTAGATCATAACCTTAGGTGCCAAAATGGCACCCAGGCCGCCCCACTATACCTATGTTAAACTTGGCGCCCTTTGGCAAAGCTGATCATGTCCATGACGATATGCCGGCCGAAAAGCGTCATCATCAGCGCATAGGAGGCAACGCCGGCGGCGATGGTGCAGAGCAGCATCAGTTCATGGCTGGCGCCGACCAGCTGATGCCGGACCAGCAGCACGAAGCCCGTCATCGCCAGCGAGGCGAGAACGCTGGGCTGCACCGCCTTCCAATAGTCGCGCCAGCCGATCGGCAGCAGCAGGACCACCGGCAGGATCGAGAGCGGATAGAGGAGATAGGCGCGCGCGGTGAAGGTGGCGGCGACCGCGGCGATGCCATGTTCCACCGCCAGGAAGAAGGTGGCGACATTGACCACGGCATAGATGGTCGCCAGCCAGGTCTGCCATTGCGGCTTGCCCAGAGCGAGCATGATCGACTGATTATAGATGCCGATCGCCTGAAGCGCGCCGAACAGGCTGAGATAGCGCATCACATCCGCCGCCCCGGCCCAGCGATCGCCGAAGAAGAAGAAAATAAACTCGTCCGACACCAGCGCCAGCCCGACAAAGGCCGGGGTGGTGATGAGCGAGGTTGCCGACAGCAGGCGGATGAAGGCGCGGGACAGATGCGCCGGATCCTCCTTCAACTGGGCGAAGGCGGGCAGCGACACGCGCGAAATGGCGCGGGCGAGCAGCAGGTTGGCCGCCAGCAATGCCCGCTTGCCGACCGTGTAGATGCCCGTCGCGGTGCTGCCCAGCGCCAGGCTGACCACCAGCACGTCGGAATTGGCGTTGAAGAAATTGGCCGCGCCCGACAGGCCGACATGGCGGCCGTAAAAGACGATCTCCCGCGCCTTTTCGCGCGAGAAACGCCAATGCGGGCGGGAGGGATAGGCGGCCCAGAGGATCAGCGCGCCCGACACGGCGGTCGCCAGATTCTGCGCCACCAGGGCGTTCATGCCAAAGCCGTTCATGGCAAGGCCCACGCCGACCACGCCGCCGACCAGCGTCGAAATGGTCGAGCGCAGCGCCAGCGGCCGCATGTCGAGCGTGCGTGTCAGCCAGGCTTGCGGCACGACATTGAGGGCGGCGAGCAGGTTGGCGACGCTCAGCCAGCGCAGCGCGGCGGCAAGGCCGGGCTGTTTCAGCTCCGTCTCCGCCCAGCCGGCGAGCGAGAAGGTCGCGAGCAGCAGCACCATGCCGGCGCCCCCCGCGATCCAGAAGGCAGTATCGTCCATCTCCGCATCGGCCTTCCCCTTGCTGACCAGAGGCGCACTGATGCCGGAGAGGACGATCATCTGAAACCATTGGCCGACCAGCAGCGCCATGGCGATGATGCCGAGCGTCGCCGCGTCGACATAGCGGGCGACGATGAGGAAGCTGAGAAACTGGAGCAACTGCACGCCCCAGCTTTCGAAAATCGACCAGGCCATGCCTGAACGGACGCGCAGGCCCAGTCCCGTTGCGGTTGCCACTTTTTTCCCCTTGCTCAAATGCGCTCGAAGCAGTCGCTGGCGCGGACGTCCTTGACGAACCCCGCCGGATTGCCCCGCCAGACCTGCTTTTCACCGATATTTTCAAAAACCACCGACCCGGCGGAAATTACCGAATGGTCACCGATGCTGACGCCCGGCATGATGATGGCGTTGCGGCCAATCCAGACATTGCGTCCGATCCGGATCGGACGGGGGCGCGGCGTGTCGCCTTCATGGACGGCATGAAAACTGGTGTCGAACAGCGCGACATTGTCGCCGATGCGGCTGCCCTCCCCGATCTCGATGGAGATGGCGCTGAACATGCTGACGCCGCTGTTGAGCGACACCGCGCTGCCCAGCCGGATATGACCGCCGGGCGCAGTGCGCAGGCGGATGCGGGCCGGCTCGTTGCGCAGCCGTACCGCTTCGCCAAAGCTCATCTGCCCGTCATTGTGGATATGCGGGATCCCGCCCCGCACGCGCAGCGCCGGATCGACGCTGGCGTTGGCGGCCCGCAGCCGCTTGAGCGTCAGATGCGCGTAAAGCTGGTCGAGATGGGCGATGGCAGAGCGGAACTGGAACATCGTCGTAGCCTTTTTCTGCGGATCGTCAGCGACGGGTGAAGATGATTTTGGCGGGGTTGCCGGACATGATCGCCAGCGGCGGCACATGGCCCGACACGACGGCATTGGGCGCGATGATCGCGCCGTCGCCGATCTGGCTATTGTCCAGGATCACCGCGCCCGCGCCGATCCAGACATTATTGCCGATGCGCGTGGTGCCGCCCGATTGCAGCCCCTGTTCGCGGATCGGCACATCGGCCCGGTCGTAGCGATAATTGACGCCGACGATGCTGACATTGGGGCTGATGAGGCAATCCTCACCAATCTCCACGCCATTGCTGTGTCCGGCGATGAAGGCGCCGCAGCCAATGTCGGTGCGCGCGCCGATGCTGACCGGCCCCTCGCTCGCCTTGATCTTGACGAAGGAACTGATCTGCGCCCCACGCCCGATCCGCAGCAGCTTGCTCCATTCCACCTCGGCACGCGGGCTGACCACCGCACGATTGTGCAGCAGGTGGTAGACCATGTGGACGATGCCCGGAATGGCGAACCGGCGCAGGGCGACGCTGAGCCGCATGCTAGGCCGCGCCCGATGCCTGCGCCAGTCCGACGACGGTGCGGATCTGCGAAATCTGCTCCATGGTCAGGCGCATGCCGAAGCGATCCTCCAGCGCGGTGACGACGCGCAGATGGGCCAGCGAGTCCCAGCCCGGCACCGCATCCCGGTCCGCCTCGACGTCGAGCGCGGCCGGGTCCATGTCCAGCACGTCGGCAACGACCTCCCGCACTTCGTCGACGTTCAAACTCATATGGCATCCTCCAGACTGATCCATCCGCAGTCGGCGAGGCGAACATCCTGCCGATCCAGCGTATAGCGGGCGCCGCCCTCTTCGGGTTCGGCGGTAAAGCCCTGATCCGCGTAGAAGGTGCGGACCGGGATATTCTTGGCCGTTTCGCGATAGCGGCCGATCAGGGTGCGGCAGTCGCGCCGGGCCAGAAAGCGGCGCTTGGCATTGTTCATGATCGCGCTTTCCAGCCCCCGGCCCATGGCGCGGCAGCTCATCAGGAAATGCGCGATCTCCATCCCCTCGGCACTGTCATGCAACGCATAGAGGCCGACCAGCCCGAGATCGCCGAACCGGTCCGACAATTCGGCCACCACCAGTCTGCGGTCGGCGGCCTCAAGCTCGGCCTCCACCTCGCCCATGGAGAGGCGCTGGGTCATCAGGTTGAACTGGTTGGTCTTGCCGAACAGCTGATGGATGCGCAGCAGGTCGGCGCTGGTCGCCGGGCGGATGCGCGCGCGCATTTCCAGATCGCGCAGATAGTCCATCTGGTCCATCGCGCCCGCATTCGCCGCCCGTTGCGCAGCGGCGCTATAGTGTGCGCCCTTCTGCGCATCTTCGGCGGTAAGCCGCGCCTTTTCGAAGCTTTTGAGGCCATCCAGCGCCGCGACATAATCGGACGGATCGCGCGGCAGCAGCACGCATTCGACCTCGGGACAATGGGCGCGCACCGCCGCGATCTCGGCCGGATTGTCGTCCATGAAGACCAGCGCATCCAGCCCGATATTGAGCGTGCGGGCAATCCGCCGCAGCCCTTCATGCTTCGGCTCCCAGCTGATCGCCTGCGCGGCGATATCCTCCAGCCTGAGCGGCATGTCGGTGCGCAGCCGGAACAGTTCGGCGACATCCTCGGGATTATTCTTGCTGCACAGCGCCAGCAGGATGCCGCGATGCTTGAGATCGCGCACCCGCAGCTGAAAGGCGCGGAACGCCTCGCTCACCATGTCGCCCAGCCCGACGCGCACGCCATGCGGCCCGTCCTCGCCCACGACGCCGCCCCACAGGCTGTTGTCGAGATCGAGGACCAGGCATTTGCGCGCCAGCCCCAGCGTGCCGACAAGGTTGCGGGCGAAGCCGGCCGCGACCTCCCGCATCATCGCTTCGGTCCAGTCCATCTTGGCGAGGAAATGCAGCCGGCTGTCATAGGCCTGATCCAGGCCGATGCGGGCGGCGGCGCTCGCCACGTCGAGCAGCTGAACGCGCGGATGGGCCCGCATCGCGCGCATCAGATGCAGGTTGAGGTCGAGATAAAATTCCGCCTCGCCATAATCCTCGGCCAGGTCGGCGATGCCGAGCGCGGGACGCGGGGCGATGAAGTTGGCGACCATCAGCGTCGCCTTGCTCCGTTCCAGCGCGGTCGCCACCCAGCGGCCGACTTCGGCGATGACATCGTCGCGCAGATGCTGCCGGTCCTTGACCGACAGGTTGAGGAAATTTTCGAACGCGTCAGGCCGCAGCGCCGATGGCGAGAGGATAAGCAGCATCGCATCGGGGGCGAAGCCGGCCAGTTCCTCGCTGAAAAGATGCTGCATATGCTGGCCGAAGGGCGCGACATGAAAGGCGCTCATCTGGCCGATCCGGGCCGCCTCCACCATCAGGAAGGGGGTGAGCAGGTCCAGCGTCATATTGCCCATCAGAGCGACGCGGACATCCTCATGCCGGTGCGTGTCGCGCAGCAGGCGGCTGGTCCGGCGATAATCGATCCTGCCGCCCTGGGCGAGATCCTGCACTATCGAGTCGAATTGGCGTTCGATCAGCATCGTCGCTACCTCATCACCTGGAGACATAGGAGTGGCAGGGCCGGCCGCAGCAACGCCCCGTGCGGGATCAACGGTCCGGCGCGTCGAGCATCGGGCTCGCGACCTGGGGCCGGGGGGCGGAAGGACGGTCGGGCCGGTCCGGTTGCAGCGTGACGGTCGGGCCGCGCTGCAACTGGGCATAGGCCCGTTCGAGGCGCTGCCGGAAGGCGGCGTGGCTATAATCGGTGCGTGCCCGCTCCGCCGCCGCTTCGCCGAGCCTCGCGCGCAGGGCCGGGTCGGCGCTCAGCCGCTCCATGCCGCGCGCCACCGCTTCGGGCGTCGCATCGGTGAGGCAGGCGCAACTGTCGTCCAGCACCTGACTATGGCTCTCGATCCGGGTCGCCAGGATCGCGCAGGACGAGGCCATGTAGGAAAATATCTTCATCGGCGTGTTGCGCCCCTGCCGGCGGGGGGAACAGAGAATGTCCGACTGCGCCAGATAGGCGCTGAGCGCATCGAGCGGCCGGGGTCCGAGCAACCGCACATCCTCCGCCACGCCAAGCTCGGCCGCCAGCGCCTGATGCCGGGCGATGGCGGGCGGGTTGCCGCCGATCAGGATCAGCATCGGCCGGGCGGCGGGTTCGATCAGTGCCTGCGCGTGCAGCAGCAGGTCGACGCCCTGATAGCCCTCCAGATTGCCGACATAGAGCGCCAGCTGACGGCCGGGGGCGAGCGCGCGCAGATCCTCGACCGGGGCGGCGCTCCCCGTCCCCTCTGGTCCCGTCATCGCCACATCGGGCAGCAGATGCACCCGTTCGGCCGGCGCAACCTGGCGGGCAGCATCGCGGATCGAGGGGCAGACGGCGATGACCAGGTCGCTGCGGCGGAAGGCGGCGCGTTCGAACCAGCCGATGATGCGGCTGCACAGCCGGGCCTTGGGCCATTTATCGGCTATCTGCTCGCTCAGGATCGAATCCGCGTCATAGACGAGCTGCGCCCGCCCCAGTGCCGCGAGCGGCCAGGCGAGGAACACCGCCTCCTCCACGCCATGCAATACGTCGAAGCGGTGGCGCGCGACCAGCCGGGCGGCGGCGGCCAGCATCCACAGGTCGCAGATGAGCTTGGCCGGCGAGAAGCCGATCCCCACGCGCCGCACGCCCAGGGGCGCGGCGATGCGATGATGGGTGACGCCGGCCATGGCGATGTCGCGGCCAAGATGGAATGTCAGCAGATGGACCTCATGCCCCTGCGCCGCCAGTGCTTCCGCCGCCAGACGGACGGCGATGGGCGTGCCGCGCTCTTCATAGAAGGGCTGAGGGGCCATCAGCAGGATCTTCATGACGCCAGCCTCAGGCGCAGCTGATTGCTCACGAAGCGGATCGGCGAGGCGAGCCGGCCGAACCCGGCGGCATCGGCGCGGGCCGACTGGATCATCCGGCGAATGTCGCGGGCGGGATGGCTACGGGACGGCATGCCGTCCAGCAGCGTGCCGAAACTGCCGATGCGGGTGGCGTCGCCGCGCAGCGGCAGCGGATCGGACCCGCGCAGAACCAGCCGCGCGCCGAACTGGCTGACGCGCCAGAAGCCGGGCCGACCACCATTGTCGCCGACATGCAGCCGCGCGCCTTCCGGTCCGGCAAGCAGCGCATCGACGATCTCCCCGCGCCGCCCCATCCACTTGCCCACGCCCCAGGGCAGCGTCACGACCGCTCCGGCATCGAGCATGTCGGCGATCAGACGATCCGCCGGCGTCCCGTCGCTGAAGCGCGCATCGGTCGCCTGCGCGAGGATTTCGAGCTTCTCCGCGCTCACCACCTGCCGCCCGGCGAGCAGCAGCATGCCGGCGCTGCCATGGCGCAGCCACAGGCTTTCCCGCTCCTGCGTCGGCTCGCCCCGCGCCCGCAGCGCGTCGAACATGTCGCAGCCCTGTTGCTCGGCCAGCATGAAGACCGGCAGGCAATCGGCGCCGGCCAGCGCCTTCACCCGGTCATGAGCGGCGCAGAGCAGGCGGAAGGCGTCCGCCTTGTCGTGAAGATGGACATGGGCGTCGAGCGCGACCCTATGCATGGCGCACCATGAGGCTGCTGCGGCTTTCGGCCGGGCGCGTGGGCCAGAGCCTCCCCGCCACCTGCTCGCTCAGCAGCGGCGCGGTGGTGAGCTTGCCGCCGATCAGCAGATGATAGCCGGCGGGGCCGGGCTGCAAATGGCGATCGCTGGAACAGAGATGCGCGCCGCTGCCGTCGCGATCGGGCAGCAGGCCGGCCTGCACGCCGCGCACCGCATCGTCGCCGATGTCGAGCGCGGGCAGGCACTGGCGGATCTGCCGCAGCGCCATGGCGATGTCGGCCTCGGTCGGCTCGGGCGCG
>DAMDPH010000051.1:0-18806 GCA_032082785.1 Sphingobium sp.
TATGGGCGAACGACAGGCATTGATCCTCGGCGCAACGGGCGGCATCGGCGGCGCGGTGTTGGAGCGGCTGCAACGGGCCGGCTGGTCGGTGCGGGCACTGGTCCGCAGCGGCAGCGCCGGCACGGCGCTGCAAGGCTGCGACCTCCGCATCGGCGACGCGCTCGACGGCAGCGCGGTAATGCAGGCGGCGCGCGGCGTCGACCTGATCGTCCACGCCGTCAACCCGCCGGGCTATCGCAACTGGCGGAAGCTGGTGCTGCCGATGCTCGACAACAGCCTCGCGGCCGCCCGCGCCAGCGGCGCGCGCCTGCTGCTGCCGGGCACCATCTATAATTATGGTCCCGATGCCTTCGCCCGCCTGGATGAAGACGCACCGCAAAATCCGACAAGCCGCAAGGGCGCGATCAGGGTCGAGATGGAGCGGCGGCTGCAACGGGCGGCGCTGAATGGCGAGGCGCGCGTCCTGATCCTACGCGCCGGCGACTATTTTGGCGCAGGCGCGGCCAATAGCTGGTTCAGCCAGGCCATGATCTCACCCGGACGACGCCCCCGCCTCATCCGCCAGCCGGGAAAGCCCGGCATCGGACATCAGTGGGCCTATCTGCCCGATGTCGCCGAAACCATGGTCCGCCTTGTCGAGGACGAGAGCCTGCCCGACTTTGCCCGCTTCCACATGGATGGCCATTGGGATCCTGACGGGCGGCAAATGACCCAGGCCATCGTCCGGGTGCTGGGCGACCCGGCGATCGAAGTGCGGCCGCTACCCTGGTGGCAATTGCGGCTCGCCGCCCCCTTCGCCGCCATGCCGCGCGAACTGCTGGAGATCGGCTATCTCTGGCGCCAGCCGCTCCGCCTGCGAAACGGCGCGCTGCTCGCCCGGCTTGGTGAGGAGCCCCATACCCCGCTCGACGAGGCGGTACGGACCAGTCTTGAAGGGCTTGGCTGCTGTTGACGCAGGAGAGCAAGGCGCAAAATACCGAAGGTGCGGGCAAATTCCCAATTGATGGCGATCGACAACTGCAACATCGCCGCCATCCTCTTCATTTTCCCTGATTTTTCGGGCTTTCCGCAAATTGGCACGGCTTCTGCAATGCAGGGGGCATGATCCCAACGGGGTCTGAAACGATCAATCAGGGAAGGACCATATCATGAAGACCATCGCTCTCGCCGCCGCCATCGTCGCCGCCACCGTCACCGTTTCGGCCGCCGGCACCCCCGCCTTCGCCCAGTCGCAGGTCGAGGGCAGCTTCCAGGGCGCCAAGGTAAGCTACAAGGAAAAGACCGGCGAATATTGCTTCAAGCAGCAGCTGGTCGGCTCGCACATTCGCGTGACCGAATGCCGTTCCAAGCAGGAATGGGCGCAGGCCGGCCTCACCATCACGCACCAGTCGTCGGCGACCCAGCTCGCCCGCCGCTAAGCCGCCATGACCGCCCCACGCCTCGCCACCCGCCAGCCAGTACCGCTACAAGAGCGACAAGGCCGGCGGGAGGGAGGCAAGGGCGCCGAAATGAAGGCGGAATCGAAAAGGGGACCGGCAAGGGCCAGCCCCCTTCCCCGACATCGGCCCGTGATCAGAATTTTGCGACCACACCGATATAGCTGTAACGGCCGCGCACATCGAACATGCCCGATCCCGCGCCCACGCCGGTCAGGCCGAAGGGCGGCATGCGGTTGCCGATATTATCGACGCCGGCATAGATGTTGAACTTGTCCGTGACGTCCAGGTCCAGCCGCACGTCATGGTAGAAGACATCGGGATATTTCTTGAGCGACGCATAGTCGGCATTCTGCGGCGGATCGCCGTTGACCGAATTATAATCCTCATAGGTATTGAGGTACATCTTGTCGATCCAGCGCATCTGGTAGCCCAGCGTCACCTTGCCGAACTTGATGTCGCCGTTGAAATTCACCTGATTCTTGGGATCCCCCAGTTCTTCGAGGATCTGGTTACGGAAATTCGGATCGGCGGGGTTCAGATACTCATTCCGCTCCAATATGCGGGTGTAGAGCGTCTTGAACCCGGCCGAGCCCCAGCTGAACTGATGGCGATAATTAAGTTCGGCATTGATGCCGCGCGCGGTCAGCTTGGCATAGTTGAGCGTCGTCTGCTGCAACGTGCCCTGCAGCACCTGATAGGGCTGCTCCTCCTGCGGACCCGTGCTTCCGCCATTGCGCGTGAACAGGCCGCAGAAGGGATTGTCCAGCGAAGGCGCGTCATAGCAGGCGTTGAGGATCTGCTGCGCCGATGGGGCGGTGATGACATCGTCCACCTTGATGTCGAAATAATCGACCGACAGCGACAGGCCGGGGATCCAGCGCGGCTGCAACACGCCGCCCACGGTCCAGCTGGTCGATGTCTCCTCGCGCAGGTCCGGGTTGCCGCCCGAGATCAGCTCGATGGAGGAGGTGTAGACGAAGTCATAATTGGCCGGGATGCCGGCGGCGCGACAATTGGCTTCACGGGTAGACGATCCCGCACCGATATTGCGGAGCGAGCAGGGGTCGTTGGGGGCCGTGGCGAAATTCTGGCTCTGCTCGGAATAGAGATCGACCAGATTGGGCGCGCGGATCGCCTTATTATAGGTGCCGCGGAAGCGGATATCCTGCACCGGCGTCCAGGTCAGCTCCGTGCCCCAGGTGTAAACGGTGCCGGTGCTGCCCTTATAGTCGGAAATACGGCCCGACGCATTGGCGGTCAGCTCTTCGAAGAAGGGCCGGTTGCTGAGCAGCGGCAGGCTGATTTCGCCGAACAACTCCTTCACTTCAAAGGCCGGCGCGCGGAAGGTCGGGATGGCGTTGTAGAAGGCATAGCCCTGCTGCGTCAGCTCATCCAGATCATAATAGACCTTCTCCCGTCGATATTCGGCACCGACCGAAAAGCCGATTGGGCCGCCGGGCAGTTCGAAGAAGGCGCTGGTGTCGCCCGCCAGGAAGCCCGACGCCACGAACTGCTTGATCTTGCCGGTGGCGATCGTGTTCATCAGGATATAGTCGCGCGCCGCCTGGCTGACCGAGCCTTCGCCAAAGGGGTTGAGCGGGACGCAACCGGCAATGTCCGCCGCCAGAATGGCGTCGTCGGCGCCATAATCGACGGTGCCGGCCGGGTTGAGCTGCGACCGGCAGACGATGTTGCCCGCGGCATCGCGGGTGCTGTCCAGCGCCAGCAGGTAACGCTGCACATTCACATTGCCGCTGATGACATTGCGTTCTTTATGCTCGCCATAATTGACCGAGACTTCATAGTTCCAGTCATCGTTGAAGTCGCCACGCACGCCGACCACGGCGCGATAGGTTTCACGCTTGATCTCTTCATCGCGGATGCCGAGGTCGAGCCAGTTGCGGCGCAGGTTGAAGCGGAAAGTGCCGGCCGCGATCGCCGCCTGCTGCGTCGCCAGCTGGTCGGCGGTCAGCGCGCCGCCGGTATTGGCGTTGACGGTGGTGGCCAGCAGCTGCTGTGTCAGTGCCCCGCGCGCCTGATCGGACAGATAGGGATTGTCCAGCCGCACGCGCTCACGCCCGCCCGGATCGCCGAGCGTGGTGCCCTGCGAGAAGAAGGGGCCGCTCTGCGAGCCGAAGGCGGTCGTCCGCACATATTTCGCTTCCCAGAAGGGCACGAAGGCCGGGCTGACCTCGAAATGACCGATCAGATTGGCGGAGATACGCTCAAGATTGGGGCTGAGCGCCAGCAGCTTGCCCTCGCGGCTGTTGCTGCCATTGCCGCCCAGATAGCTGCCATTGGGGCCAAGGCCGACGCGCTCGCCGGTCTGCCCGATCAGGCTGCCGTCCCGCTGAAACAGCATGTTGCAGGCAAAGGCCGAGCCGGCGACATCGGCGCCGCAGGCCGGGTTGGCCGCGCTCTGGAAAATGGCCGTCTGGCCGCCGAGCGAGATGGTGGCGGACCGGATATCGCGCAGGAACTGCCGGTCGAACACGCCGTCAGAGCCATTGACCGAACCGGCCGGATCGCTGTCGACGACGACGAAGGCGTCATTCTGGCGGATGGTCGGACGGTTGGAGCCGAAGAAGGCATCGGAGCGGGCATATTCGACGTTGAGCGCGACATTGCCCCGGCCATCGGCGAAATTCTTGCCGGCCAATGCGGAGATGTAGCGGTTACCCGCATCACCATATTTGCTGAGGCCACCCTGCGCGCGCAGCTGCACCCCTTCATAATTATCCTTGAGGATGAAGTTGACGACGCCCGCGATCGCGTCCGACCCATAGACGGAGGAGGCGCCGCCGGTCACGACATCGACCCGCTCGATCAGGTCGGTCGGGAAGGTGTTGGTATCAGGCGACACCGCGTTGGACAGCACGTCCGAACCGACATGACGGCGACCATTGACCAGCACCAGCGTGCGCTGGGTGCCCAGGCCGTAAAGGTCGAGCAGGTTGAGGCCGCGGGTGCCGAGGAAGCGGGTCGAATTCTGCTGGCTGAAGGTGCTGCGCAGCTGCGGCAGCTCGTTCAGCGTATCGCCGATGGACAGCTGGCCGGTTTCGAAAAATTCCTCGCCCGAAATGGTCGAGATCGGCGAATTCGCCTCCAGATTGGGGCGGCGGATGCGCGACCCGGTGACGACGATGGAGGCCGGAGCGGCCGCCTCGCTCGCCTGGTCGGCCGTCGCTGCATTGCCTTGCGGCGCGGCGTCGGTCTGTGCCGACGCGCCCGTCGACAGGACCAGTCCACCGGCCAGAGCGGTGAATGCAAGAAGCTGATATTTCATCGATTGACCCTCTAAGAAATGACGCGCCCTCCCAGCGCGCATGGTGGGTCAAGCATGCGCGCCGCGCCCGAAGGAACAACCGACCGGGCGATTACGGAGGTTAATGAAATTTCTATTACACACAGTGCCGTGCCCATAATGCAACACAGCCAAGCGGTTCCAAATGCGGGATCGGCGGCAGGGCAGTAGCCCGCGCCGCCAGCCATAGGAAGCCGGCGGCGCGGGCCGATGTCAGCGCTTGGCCGCGTCCATCTTCGCGACCGCCGTGGCGGCCAGAAGGAAGGCGCCGACGCCGAAATATTGGGTGTCAGACGCGGTCACCCGATCCGGCCGGTCGCTGACCTGCTGGACCCAGCCGAGCCGGCCGTCGGGCTGGATCGCCCGCTGGAGCGCGGCCCAGCCCTTGCGCACCGCCGGCTCATAGTCCGCGCGCGGCAACAGCCCCGCATCGATGCCCCAGGCCAGGCCATAGGTGTAGAAGCCGGTGCCGCTGGTCTCGGGCGGCGCATTTTCCGGCGCCAGCAGCGATGGCGCCCAATAGCCGTCAGCCTTCTGCAATCCCTTGAGCGTCGCCGCCATTTCCTTGAACAGCGCCTCCATCCGCACCCGATCGGGACTGCCGGGCGGCAGCATCGAAATGGTGCGCGCCATGCCACCAAATACCCAGCCATTGCCCCGGCTCCAGAAGACCTTGCGCCCCTTGTCGTCGCGGCGATCGAAGAAGCGGCTGTCGCGATAATAGAGATGCTCGACCGGGTCGTAGAGGAAATCGGTGGTGGCCCAGAATTCCTTCATGGCGAAGTCGCGATATTGGGCGTTGCCGGTGTAGCGCGACAGATCGGCAAAGGCGGGCGGCGCCATGAACAGCGCGTCGCACCAGCACCAGCGCTTGAGACATTCGGTTGCGCCATAGCCTTCGGGCGGCACCGCGAAGGCGAGCGTCGTCACCGCCGGCTTCTGAATCACCTCGTTGAACGCCGCCTTGGTGGGGCCGACCGCCTTGTCGCCCGCACCGTTGCGCGCCGCCCAGACATAGGCCTGGGAAATGGCCTGATCGTCGGCGAAATAGATTTTGTCGCCCGGCCGCCAGCCATTGCGTTCGCCCATGGCCAGGAGCGCGTCCTTGACGCGGGGCGGCGCGCCGGCATCGGCCAGTGCGGTCATGCCGACCCAGAAGGCCGCCTGTTCCCAGCCGCGCGTCTTGCGGGTTTCCTCCGTCGCGGCCGGAATGTGCGAGAGATCGTCGAGCCGCGCGAGCTGCCAGTCGGCGAGCTTCACCGCCACCTCCAGCGGCCCGCGCGCCGGCTGAGCCGCCTGCGCCGGAGCGACGATGGCGCTGGCGACGAGCGCCGCGCGGGCAATATTATGCAGGTTCATAGCGATATTCCCCTCTGAACGCGGCTTCTGGTGCAGATGCATGCGCCGGCCAATTGTCAGATAAGTCACCCTGCCCGCCGCCGTCCAGCCTTTTAGCGTCAACCGATCGGGATCGCCGAGTTTAACGAGCCAACGCGCAGCTTTCATCCGCCATTGACGAGCGCCATCCTTGCAGGTCATGTAGATGATCTGTGCGCTTGTCATATATGTCGAGCGCTTAGGAGAGAGACACGCGCCCGGCGCCCTGCCAAAGGATCGATCATGCCCGCTTTGCTAGACCGTCGCCAGATGCTGGCCAGCGCCGCCACCCTTTCAGCCCTTCCCCTGCCCGCGATGGCGCAAGGCGCGCCCGATGCGGCATCGACCCCGGCGTCGGCTGGTTCGGCCGATCGCGCCTATATGCTCGATCTGCTGGAACGCATGGCCTCTCCCATTCTTTCGCTCATGGCGCGCGGGCAGTTGCAGAAGCAATGGAAGCCGGAACTCAGCCCGACCTGGGACGGCCGCAACCCGAAGGTCGCCTATCTCGAAGCCTTCGGCCGGCTGATGGACGGCATCGCGCCCTGGCTGGCGCTGCCGGACGAGGGCGGCGCCGAAGGACGGCTGCGCCGCCGGCTGCGCGCGCAGGCGCTGCAAAGCTATGCCCATAGTGTTGACCCGAAAAGCGCCGACTATCTGCTCTGGAACCAGGAGGGGCAGCCGCTGGTGGACGCCGCCTATTTTACCAGCGCCTTGCTGCGCGCGCCGGACATTTTATGGGAGCCGCTCGACCGGGCGACCAAGAACCGGATTATCGCCGAGATACAGGGGCTTCGCCGCGTCGATCCGGTCTACAGCAACTGGATGCTGTTTGCCGCCATGAACGAGGTGTTCCTGCTGTCGGTCGGCGCGCAATGGGATCCGATGCGCGTGTCGGTATCGATCCGCAAATTTGTCGAATGGTATGTCGGCGACGGCTGGTATGCCGATGGCGCGCATTTCCATTTCGACATGTACAACGCCTTCGTCATCCACCCGATGCTGACGCAGATATTGGACGTGCTTCAGCGCAAGGAAGCGCGCTTGTGGGACATCAGGCCCGCCGAACTTTACCCGACGGAGGTCAAGCGGATGCAGCGCTTTGGCGAGCAGCTGGAGCGTATGATCGGGCCGGATGGCGCCTTCCCGCCGGTCGGCCGGTCGCTGACCTACCGCACCGCCTCTCACCAGCCGCTGGCCTATCTCGCCTGGCGCAAGCTGCTGCATGACAAGTTGCCGGAAGGGCAGGTTCGCGCCGCGACCATGGCAGCGCAGCGCCGCATCTTCGCCGATCCCAGCAATTTCAACGCCGACGGCTTCCTCACCATCGGCTTCGCCCGGCATCAGCCGTCCCTGGGCGATGTCTATTCCAATGCCGGCAGCATGTATATCACCTCGGAAAGCCTGCTGGCGCTCGGCCTGCCCGTCAGCGACAGCTATTGGACCAGCCCCGCCCTGCCCTGGACGATGCGCAAGGCCTATGGCGGACAGGATTTTCCGAAAGACTATTATGCGAACTTCTGATGGCCGGCGTCAGGAGGCGTCACCCGAATAGGTGACGATCACCGCCGTGTGATCGGCCTCCTTGCTGATGGCGATGGAGCCTTTCCTGCCATTGCCGGCTGCCGACATCATGCCGGTGCCGCCCGAGATGAATTCGGCCGCCTTCTTCATGCCGGCGCTGTTGAACCTCTCGCGATAAAAATCGACGATCTTGGCGGCATTGTCGGTGGTCGCCAACGTCACCGTGTGGATCTCCCGCCCGCCCGAGCGGGATGCCGTGGCATTCTTTATCGTCGAGCCGGGATATTGCGGGGCGAAGGCCGGCATCTGGACATTCTGGACCGCGGCGTCTACCGCCTCGCGCTCGGCCGCGGCATTGGACGCGGCGCGCGTCGCGTCGCCCGCCATGGCATTGGCGGCGGCGTCCGTCCCTGCGGCGGCGTTCTTTTCTTCCGACTGGCAGGCGGCCAAAACCGCCAGCCCGAGCAGAATGAATGGTCTCATCGGCTATTCTCCTCTGATACAGGGGAAAGGCTAGTCACATCGGCGATCAGCGACAAGCCCGTCGGCCGCCGGTCCGTCCCACTGGGGGGCAGCATGTCGAAGGAGGCAAGGCAACCATCATGAACTCTCCTCGTTCCTCTTCGATGGACAGCATGAACGACAGCAGCGACATGGCGGATACCAACGCCGGCCGGACGGCACGCGTTGCCATCAACCCGCCCGTCTTCTTCGTGTCGGCAGGCCTGATCCTGACCTTTGTGCTTCTGGGCAGCGTCTATGCCGAGCAGGCGCAACGGCTGTTCGCCCATGTGCAGGCGATCATCATCGAGGATTTCGGCTGGTTCTATATCGTTGCCGTCGCCGGCTTTCTCATCTTCGTCCTGTTCCTGATGGTCAGCCGCTATGGCGACGTCAAACTGGGCGCGGACGACAGCGAACCGGATTATAGCTATCTGTCCTGGCTGGCGATGCTGTTCAGCGCCGGCATGGGCATCGGCCTCGTCTTCTTCGGCGTCGCCGAACCGCTGCAACATTATGCGATGCCGCCGGTCGGCACCGGACGCACCATCGAGTCCGCGCGGCAGGCGATGGTGCTGACCTTCCTGCACTGGGGCCTGCACGCCTGGGCCATCTATATCGTCGTGGGCCTCGCGCTCGCCTATTTCGCCTTTCGTCGTGGGCTGCCCCTCACCATCCGTTCCGCGCTCTATCCGCTGATCGGCAACCGCATCTATGGGCCGATCGGCCATGCGATCGACATATTCGCGGTGATTGGAACGATGTTCGGGGTCGCCACTTCGCTCGGCTTCGGGGTGCTGCAGGTCAATGCCGGCTTTGCCTATCTGTTCGGCCTGCCGACCAACACCATGGTTCAGCTGATGCTGATCGGCCTCATCACCGCCGCCGCCACGCTGTCGGTGGTGCTGGGCCTCGATAAAGGCGTCAAGCGGCTGTCTGAACTCAACATCATCCTCGCGGCATCGCTGCTGCTGTTCGTGCTGCTCACCGGATCGACGGTGTTCTTGCTTCAGGCCTATATCCAGAATGTCGGCGCCTATCTCAGCACGCTCGTGCAGCGCACCTTTGCCATGTACGCCTATGAGCCCAATCCCTGGTTCGGCCAGTGGACGCTCTTCTACTGGGGCTGGTGGATGGCCTGGTCGCCCTTCGTCGGCATGTTCATCGCGCGCATTTCGCGCGGGCGCACGATCCGGGAATTTGTGGGCGGCGTGCTGATCGTCCCGGTGCTGTTCAGTTTCCTCTGGATGACGGTGTTCGGCAATACCGCCATCGCCCTCGACCTGAGCGGGACTGCCCCGATTGCCGAAACCGCCGCCCGCAACCTGCCGGTGGCGCTGTTCGCGACGCTGGAGCAATTGCCGATGTCGGCCATCGCTTCCGGCCTTGCGACCATGCTGGTCATCACCTTCTTCATAACCTCCGCGGATTCCGGCGCGCTGGTGATCGACATGATCACGTCGGGCGGGGCGGAAAATTCGCCTGTGTGGCAGCGTGTTTTTTGGGCGGTGACGGCGGGCCTTGTCGCCGGGGTTCTGCTGGTCGCCGGCGGGTTGCAGGGATTGCAAACGGCCGCCATTGCGAGCGCCCTGCCCTTTTCCGTGGTGATGCTCTTCATCTGCTACGGACTGCTGCGCGCCTTGCAGATGGAAGGGAAAGGGCCGGCCCTCGACCTGTCGAGCGGCAATGTCGACCTGGGGGGCGATGATGTGGAGATGAGCTGGCAGCAACGGCTCGCCACCATCATCCGCTATTATCGTCGGGAGGAAGTGCTGAGTTTCCTCTCCGACACTGCTGAGCCGGCGTTGGCCGCGGTCGCAGAGCAGATGCACAGCAGCGGCCTTGAACCCGAACTGGCGCGGGACGAGGATCATCTGAGCCTCAGCATCGGCCATGGCGACCGCGGTGCCTTCCACTACAGCATCCGCGTGCGCGGCTATCGGGCACCCAGCTTCGCGCTGGCCGAAACCCGCAAAACGCTGTCGGGCCGCCATTATCGTGCGATGGCGCAATCGTCAGAGGGTGATCCGGCCCATGACGTGACCGGCTATACCGCCGACCAGCTGATCAACGAGCTGCTCAAACGCTATAGCCAGTTCCGTCTGACCCGTCGCATGAGTTGACGGCGGGGCGACAGATGCACCGCCGCTGAGCAGTGGCCTACAGCCCCGCCCCCCGCCGCACCAATGTCTCGCTGACACGCTCGGGGTGGAGATGGTCGATCAATGTGCGCAGCGCCGCGGCAGGGTCATGGCGGGCGCCGCAGAGGAAGATGTCGATCGCGGCATAGCCATGTTCGGGCCAGCTGTGGATGGACATGTGGGATTCCGCCAGCAAGGCAACTCCGGTCACGCCCTGCCCCTCGCCGAAATGATGGAGGTGGACGCCCAGCACCGTCGCGCCGGCACTGGCAGCGGCGGCGCGCAGGGCTGCCTCGATCAGCCCGGCATCGTCCAGCACCGGACATCCATAGAGGTCCGCCAGCAAATGCCGGCCATCATAGCCCAGCGGCGGCACCGTCATAGCAGCGTCTCATAATCGTGACCGAGGGCCGACAGCACGGCCTCGGCGGCGGCCATGCCCTGATAATGGGCTTCCTCGAACAGCGACAATCCGCTCATGTCCGAATGGGCGCGGAAGAAGGGCGAACAGGCGGCGGCGCGCTGTCGCGGCGCGACCTGCCAGAGAAAACCGGGCGTCGGCCGGATCATGGCGTGACCCCATTTCCAGATGTCGATGCTGCGGATAGCGCCATCTAGATCGGGGTTCATCAACAGCATATCGTCGCGCACCATCCGCTGCCAGTCCGTATCGGACCGCTCCAGCAGCAGGCGGCGGGCCGAAGCGGGCGGCATGTCGGACAGCGGCATATACCAGGTCAACACCGTCGGCCCCTGACGCGAGACGCTTTGATGCGTGGCGACGACATAGCCCAGCGACTCGCTTGTCGCCGAAATATTATCCCAAGCCAGCGGGCTGCCCTTCCCCTCCGGCGCGCGATCGACGGTGATGTTGGCGACCAGCCAGGGCGCATAGCTATGCGCGCCGCCGGTCGCTTCGCCCAGAAGCCGGCCCGCGATGAAGTGCGGCATGGCCAGGATTACCGCATCGGAGCGGTAGCGCAGGCTCTGGTCTTGCGCCGCATCATAGACATCGATGGTCGCGGCCCCATCTTCATTCCGGGCGCGAAACGCCATCTGTTGCGTGACGATCTGGCCGCGCAGCCGCTCCGCCATTAGGCCAGTCAGCCGCCCATTGCCCTCCGGCCAGGTCAGCTCATTATCGCCCGCGCCATCGGCGGCGAAGCCGCGCCGGCTGACGAAATAATGGATGCCGGCCCAGGCCGACGTCTCGGCCGGTTCGGTGCCATAGTCGTCGCGACAGGCATAGCGGACATGCGCCCGCAGCACCGGCGAGGTCCAGCCCTGCGCATCGAGCCATTGCGCGAAGCTGATCCGGTCGAGCGCAAGCAGGTCGCGATCCTGCGCGCTATAGGCGATCGGGATGGCGAAGGCCGGCCGTCCCTTTTCATCCCGGCGGCGGGAAAAGTCGGCCAACGCCTGAGCGAAGGCTGTGAGATCGGACCGGTCCTTCTCCGTCAGCCCCGTGGTGGGGATCAGCCCCTCCTGCCATTTCCCCTGCCACAGCAGACGCTCCTGCAAGTCGGCGCAAAGTTGCAATGGATCATAGACGGGTTTGCCATCGCGATCGCCGACGATCATGCCCAGCTGGCGCAGCATGTGGCGCAATCCCTGTGCCTCTTCATTGGGCACCGGCAGATAATGGGCGCCCAGGGGAAAGGCGGACACGCTGTTGCGTCCGCTCCGCGCGTTGCCGCCGGGCTGGTCTTCCATCTCGACAAGCCGAAAATCGTCAAACCCCGCTTCACGCAGCCGCCAGCCGGCGGACAGGCCAGCCACGCCGCCGCCCGCGATCAGCACCGGCACCTTCTCCTCCCGCACCGGTTCGGGAAAGCGGCCGTCGCGCAGTCGATGGCCAAGCGTCATGTCCGCGCCCCCGCTGCTGCCCGGCGGCATGGTGTCACAACCGGGCAGGCCCAGCGCCGTCGCCGCTGCCACCCCGCCCTTCAGCAAGGTGCGGCGGTCCGGGCGGAATGGCTCAGCCTTCATAGCGCGCCCATTCCTCGGCAAAACTGCGGACCAGCGCCTGGTTGTCCAGCCGGTTCACCGGCACCGGCCGGCGCGCCATGTCGGGCGGGAAGATCTGGGCGGCCTTGGCGATTGCGTCCGACAGGAAATGATTATCCGGCAACAGGCGCGTCTCTCCGCCCGGATCGGCAAGCCCCGCCAGGATGAACCCCCATTCGCCAAAGCTCGGGACATAGACATGATAGGGGCGCGTCTCGAAACCGGCCGCCTCCAATGTCTGCGCCACCGTCCAGAAAGCGGCGGGCGCGACCAGCGGCGAGGTGCTCTGCACGACCGCCATGCCGCCCGGCGACAGATGCGGCCGCAGCATGCGGTAGAAGCTTTCGGTGTAGAGCTTGCCCACAGAATAATCGACCGGATCGGGGAAATCGACGATGATGACGTCGAAAAGCCCCTTCGTCTCCCGCACCCAGCGGAAAGCATCGGCATTGACGACATGCATGCGCCTGTCGGTCAGCGCGCCGCGGTTGAGCGACCGCAGCATCGCGGTGCCGCTGAACAGCTGCGTCATGGCGGGATCGAGGTCGACCAGCGTGACGCTCTGCACCTCCGGGTGGCGAAATACCTCCCGCGCGGCAAGGCCATCGCCGCCGCCCAGGATGAGGACATGCGCCGGCCGCTCGACCCGCCCCATCGCCGGATGCACCAGCGCCTCATGATAACGATATTCGTCGCGCGAGGAGAATTGCAGATTGCCGTTGAGATAGAGCCGCACATCATCGTCATGCCGGGTCAGCACCAGCCGCTGATAGGGACTGGATTCAGCATAGATGACGCGCTCGTCATAAGCGGCGATCTCCGACCAGCGCTGGATGCGGTCCGCCATGACGAAGCCCGCGATCAGGCTGGCCGTCACCAGTGCCGCCAATATGCGCTCCCGCATCAAATTGGCGCGTCCGGGCAGGAGCAGCAGCAGGAGCAGGGCGACGCCGACATTGAGCAGGCCGAACATCAGCCCGGTCCGGATCAGCCCCAGATGCGGCACGAGCAGGAGCGGAAAGAGCAGCGACGCCGCCAGCGCACCGACATAATCGAAGGTCAGGACATTCGAGACCGTCTCGCTGAAATCGAACCGGTCGCGCAGGATGCGCATCAGCAGCGGAATCTCCAGCCCGACCAGAAAGCCGATGACGAAGACGAGGCCGTAGAGGATGGGCCGAAATTGCTCGACCAACGGGAAAAGCAGAAACAGGCCCGCCGCCGACCAGCCGCCGAGCAAGGCCACCAGTATCTCGACACGGATGAACAGCCGCAATTCGTCGCGCTTCACATAGCGCGAGCACCAGCTGCCGACGCCCATCGCGAATAAATAGGTGCCGATGACGATCGAAAATTGCGTGACGCTGTCGCCCAGCAAATAGCTGGCGATCGTTCCGGCGAGCAGTTCGTAGATCAGGCCGCAGGTCGCCACGGCGAACACGCTGGCAAGGAGCAGCCCCACCAGCGCGGTACGCCTGCGCTCGGACGGGGCCGAAACGCTGTCAGCCATGAATGGCGGCGGCGACGATGATCCCCAGAGCAATGGCGATGGCGCCGGCAAATTGCGCAACCGCGATATTCTGCTTGGCGCCGATCTCCTCCCACAGCTTGCCGGGGGTCAGCAGGTCGAGGATGATGAAGCCGACGACGAAGACGGCAATGCCGACACCGGCATAGATGAGCGTGTTCAGCAGCACGGGGAGCGAGAGGACCATCGACTTCTCCTATTTATGATTGGGGCCGGCGGCCCGGATATAAGCGGCGGTGCGGGCGCCATCGGCAAAGGGCGAATAGCCTTGCGACGCTGCCGCGACATACAGGGCGAGGACACCGAGGCACCAGAGACCATAGAGGAAGCTGCCGCGGCTCATGGGGACTGCATGCCTTGCAGCCAGTCATTCGCGTCGGCAGGCCCATCATCCTTTTGGGCAAGGCGGGCATTTTCGAACCGGATGTGCAGGATCAGCATCGCCACGGGCGGCAGCAACAACAGCAGCACCGCCAGCCAGAAATTGGATGCGAAGCGGGCGCCTCTCGCCACGCTGAGGCTGACCTCGACCGGCGCCTGAACGTCTGGCGCTGCATAGGTACGACTGGCCGTGTCCCAGGCTTGGGGAGCGGAACTGTTCCACCGATGCGCCTGCGCCTCCACCACCAGATCATAGCTGCCCGCCGGCAATCTGGCGACCTTCAAGGTCTGCGCGCGCGATCCCTCGGTCCACGCACCGTCGGAGTCCCGCCCCGAATAGCGTTCGTTGAGCGCATAGGCGTCGTGGCTCTCCTGTGTCTCCCGGTTCACGAGGGAAATGTCGATGTCGACCCAGCCCTGATCGATCGCCGGCGTTGCCGTCCTGATCGTCACCGCCTGCCGCGCGAGGGGCAGGTCGATGGGTCCGAATGTCTGCGAAACGGCGGGTCCGTCGGGCCTGAGCTGAAGTGCGAACTGCTGCGGGCTGCCTGTCTGGCCCAGCACAGCCAGCAGTAGCAGCAGCGCGAGAAAAGCGAGTGTCGCGAGCGGCAACCAGCGCTTCATCCGAAACCCAAAGGGCGAGGGTTGATGTGCCAGCGGCGTCGCGCCCGGCAGCCAGATCGGCGGCGGCGGCACGTCGAAGGCCGCGCGCATTTCCCGGCCCGACAATAATTCGCTGATGGTCCAGCTGCGTTCCCTGTCGTCCTGCTCCTGACTCAGCATGAAGCCGGGGCGCACATAATCGGTGGCGCGGACCGCTTCGCCTACGCGGACGCGCCAGTAAAATTCGCCAGCGACGCGCGTCACCCGGGCGATATTGCCGTTGTAGAAAAGGGTGAAACGCTGATCGCCAACATGATAATCGCCCCCGTCGCGACGGGGTGCTGCGGTCAGCATCGTGCCAAGGCTCCAATGGCCATTTTGCGCGATCAGCCAGCGATAGCCGGCATAGGGATTGAACAGCAGATATTCGTCCCAGCTTGCCCAATCGTCCGACCGCTGCATCCAGCCGATCACTTCCCATTCCACCCCACGCAGCACGCCGCGCGTTCCCAGCGGCAGGACAAGCGAAGCCTGCACTTCCTGATAGCGGGCGATGATCCGCGCATCCGGGTGGGTCGCGTCGATCAGCGTACCGCAATATTCGCAGGCCAGCGTCACCGTATAGCCGGCGGCGCGCAGCGCGATGGTTCCGCCGCAGGCTGGGCAGGTCAGGGTGCGGACGCTGTTCGCTTCAGGCGGCATGGTCAGGCAGGGTCCAGCCGGGGAGCGGCCGCAAATTGCGCGCTTGCAGGGTGGCCAGCGTCACATAATGACCGACATAGAGGGACGAGCCATGCCCGTCTTTCTGAAAGGACGCGCATCGCCCATCGCGATTGCGGAAATCGACGCTCAATGCCTGCCAGCCTGCCGGCGCTGTAAAGGGCAGTTCGCCTTCGCAGCCGATGCAGTCGATGTCGCGTATGTCGGCGACCTCATAGCTATGGCCGGCGATATTCCCCGTCTCCCCCGGCCGCACGGCCGTCCCGTTCACCAGCCTGCGGATCACCTGCGCCGCCGAGCCGGAAAGCGTTACTTCGCGCAGGGCCATGAACTGCCCCATGGCTTCGCCCAGCCAGGCATGGCGACCATCGCCCAGCAGCATCAGCCATTCATTCCAGGCGCCATCCGCCCAAGCCCAGCGGACCCGCCCCATAATCTGGAAAGGCTGATCGAAACAGCGGCCTTCGGTGCCGATCTGGATCGGGCTGACATCGAAGGGCAGAACCGCTGCCTCCCCCATCGCTTCAGCGCTTTCATTCGCCCGAACGACAAGCGTGCGGCAATAGTCGCACACTTTGACGGGCAGGGCCGGCGATCTAAAGCTGACCTCCGCGCCGCAGTTAGGGCAAGCGACCGACTGCATCGAATGTCAGCGAATGCGGTTCAGCAATTCGGCTTTCTTCGCCTCAAACTCATCCTGACTGAGCGCGCCCATTTCCAGCAGCTTGTGCAGCTTTTCGATCAGGGCAAACGGATCTTCGGCAGGGGCCGCCGACACTGCCGGAGCGCTGGCCGCACCGCCGAGCGCCCCCGCCATCGTCTGGCCGATAGCCAGTCCCGCCGCCGCCCCCGCGCCGACCCCGGCCATGCCACCGGATTGCGCCGCCGCCGTTTCGATCGCCTCCGCCGCCTGGAATTTGGCATAGCGGTCGAGGTCGCCCAGAACGCGCATCGAGCTGGCTTTGTCGAGATGCTTCTGCACCTCTTCGGGCAATGACAGGCTTTCGACGAAGAAGCTCTCGACCGACAGGCCCCATTGCGCAAAGGCTGGCGTCACTGCCGCCTTGAGCGCGTCGGACAAGGCCGTCTGGCTGGCCGCGAGATCGAGGAATGCCGTGCCGCCGCCGGCCACGCCGGTGGCCAGCGCAGTCTGGATAGCGGCGCGCAACTGCGGCTCCAGGTCGGCAACCTTCACCTCCGCGAGCGTCCCCATGATGCGCGAGGCGAACGGCGCCACCTCCTTGATGCGGAAGCTGTAGCTGCCAAAGGCGCGCACCCGCAGCGGCCCTAGTTCAGGATCGCGCAGCGTCACCGGCTGCGCCGTCCCCCATTTCAGCCCAACCTGCTCCTTTTCGGAAAAGAAGCAGACGTCCGACTTGAATGGCGACTTGAACGCCTTGTCCCAGTTCATGATCGCCGTCAGCAGCGGCAGCGTCGAGGTTTCGAGCGTATAGAGGCCGGGACCGAACATATCGGCGATGCGCCCTTCATTGAAGAAGGCGGCGACCTGCCCTTCGCGCACCGTCAATTGCGCGCCATTCTGAATTTCCCGATCGGCCAGCGGCACCCGCCAGCCAAGCTGGCCCGGCTCCTCCACCCAATCGATGACATCGACAAACTGCTTTGAAAAGAAATCCAAAATGCCCATGTCGTCCCCCGATGTTACGGCCGCAGTTTAGTAGCATACCTCCGGGGAACAAGCGAAATCGGCGGGCGTGTTATGTCCGAGTGAGGCGAAGTCGCACGGCCGCCCCCCCCCTGCCGGCCGGCGTCTCAAAAATGACGACGGCTGATTGCCTGACCCACAATCTCACCGTCACCGTAGCGGCAGAAAATCTGTCCGATATGATCACCAACGCATCATCTTTGTCGAGATGAGTATGAGCAAAATTGTCATGCCGAACAGTGCGGCTGAAACCGGCAGCGCCACCAGTGCAGACTCTAAGCAGATCGCCGAAGCGGACAGCGAAGGGCCCGCCGCTACCCCAATCAACTGTACGCAGGTTAGTAGCATCACCGATCGCTTGCTCGGATCCAGATCGATGAGGAAGGGGACGAAATAGGGCAGAGCAAATACCCAGCAAATCGAGAAGATGAGCATGCCTGCGGCGAAGATGATGAGGCTGCCGGGAATCGACAGGAGGGCAACAGCCCCCAAACTGCCCAAGGCGCATAACAGCACCGTCGTCTTGGGCGGCAAGGCCGCAAAGCGCATGGCGGCGATACCGGCGCCGATCTGGGCGGCGAGCGCAACGGAAATCACCGTTCCCGTGGTTGCATGAGAAAAGCCGTGCAGCACGGCAACCGGGACGATGTAAACCCAGAGCGCCATAATGGCGGCGAGATGCGCCATCGCTGCCAGCAATCCCACCGACCCTATTTTGTTCGGTAGGGCGAACCGCGCGCCGCCTAGCGCAGCAAGGCGGGCGGGTGCGCGCAATCCGAGAGGGATGAGCGCGACGCCGAGCAGCGCGAGCGCAGCATAGCCATAATCCACGCCCAAGCGCGGGATGATGATCGCGGAAAGCAGTGCCGAAATGACCACCGCCGCGACACCTTGGGTCACAACATAGAGGCCCGTCACGCGTGCGGGCAAATTCACCCGCGCGAGCAGGCCGATGAGAACCCAAAGCAACAATCCCGAAGACAGGCCCACACCTGCGCGAAATAACATGATCAATGGCAGGCTGGTTGCTTGACCCGTGCCTAGGTTCATCGCTGCACCGGCGAGCAATGTTACGGCCAGCAGCGGCCTTAGTCGGTTGGGCTGAAGAAAGACACCGGCGAGCCCCACGGCCAACGCCATGCTCAAGGCTTCGATCGTGGCGACATGGCCGATCGCTTGGACGTCCAGGCGCCCCTCGGCCGCCAAACCCGCCAGAAGCAGCGGCTGCAGCGAGGGCATGATGCCAGCCATGGCCCCCATCGCGACGGCAGCCATTATCCCCATGTTGCTGATGGGGGCGTCCAATGCCGCGGCAGCTTCGGGAGTCGATGCACTCTGGATCAGTGGATCTGACGCCATCAGAGCGCCTTCGGATTAAGCATGTGTCGCATGTTATCCCCCCATAGCGTCCGATAGAATTGTTAGACAATTTCGGTAGCAATCGCAATCACCAATGACTTGGTGGTGGAGATTGAAT
The DNA here is from genome assembly GCA_032082785.1 of Sphingobium sp. GTDB lineage: Bacteria > Pseudomonadota > Alphaproteobacteria > Sphingomonadales > Sphingomonadaceae > Sphingobium. The sequence continues at coordinate 18,669 of DAMDPH010000051.1, forward strand.
GCATACAGCTTTGAATATCCGCTTTATTCTGAGCCTTAGCAGGCACTTGGCGCCTCTGCAGATCGGATTGCCTGCGCGATTGTTCCGTGCATCGGCCGCAGCTCTTATGAGGTGGACGCGACGTTTGCGGAGCGGTTT
>DAMDPH010000052.1:0-18353 GCA_032082785.1 Sphingobium sp.
GGGTGTGACCTTCGGCCGTGTCGGCCATGATCTTGCTATGCTGGTTCATATTATCTCCGTCCGCCGCGCGTCGCGTGGCGGGCCACGCTGATCGTCGCGAGCAGCATTTCGAGTTGGGTGGCGGTGAAGCCCGCCGCGCGAAATTCGTCGAGGGCCGAGAGCGGGACGGCATAGCCCCGGTGCCAGGCATGGACCGCCAGCCGCCGCAGCGCCTCCAGTCGGCCGCTGGCGAGGCTGAGTTGCACCTCCTCGCCGAAGATCCAGCGGCGCAGGCGGGCAAAGCGGCCGGGACCGCGCAGCGAGCGGAGTCCGTCGCCGCGTGCCAGGCCGACAATCTGCCATTCCTGCGGGGAAAATCCGCTGGCGTTGAGGGTGGCTGCGGACGCGCCGACTGTCTTGCTCGGTCCGGCAAGCGGCTGATTGAAATCGAGAAAAGCCATGACCTGTCCCTTTCTGGATGCGGGGAGGCGGGCACGCGTGGACCTGTTCGGCCAAACGCGCGGCGCGTTCCGATGAAGATGAGAGCCGACGCCGCGTGCCCCGATAAGGGCCGCGCCACGCAAGCGAGAATGAGGATGTCAGCGTGCGCCCCTTATCCAGGCGTCGCTGCTCAAGATGTCAGGCGCAAAAGCCTGTAGGACTGACAAGACATTGAAAACCTCCCTGGCGCATCGGCCGGCAGCGTTCTATACCAGACGGTATATATTAACATTTGCTGTCGCGTCAATGGCTTTTCTGTACCGGCAGGTATTTTATTCGCCGCGGTACAATTTCAAGGGGGAGGAGGGCGTCGGCGCGAAAATAATTTCGCCGGCGCAATGGGATAGCGCGTCTCAGCGACAGGGGCCGGGTTTGAGCCGGGGGGCTGAGCGCCAAGCGCGTCCCAGCCCAAAGCCGCTCGCCTTAGCGGCCCGGCCACATCGCGATGGTGGTTTCGATCAGCTTTTCCAGCCGGTCGATCGGCACGCCGCCGCCGGCCTGCACGGCCATGCCCTGCACGACGGCGGTGAGATAGGAGGCAAGCGCCTCCGGCTCGATATGGGGCGGCAGGTCGCCTTCGTCGCGGGCGCGGGCGAACCGGTCCACCAGCGCACGATCGGAGGAGGCGCGGCGCGCCAGCACCTCGTCGCGGATCGATTCGGCCTGGGTGGTGCAGGCAACCGCGCTGATGACGCCAAGGCAGCCCTTGGGATCGGCGCCGGTCTGCATCGCCAGCGATCCGCGCAGCAACCGTTCGGCGACGGCGCGGGCGGTCGGCTCCTCCAGAGCGGAGCGGATATAGCAGAGCTTGTCCCGCTCATAGAGGTCGAGCGCCTTGCGAAACAGGGCTTCCTTATTGCCGAAACAGGCATAGAGGCTGGGCTTGGTGATCCCCATCGCCTCGGTGAGTTCAGCGAGTGACGCGCCTTCATAGCCGCGCCGCCAGAAAACCTGCAGCGCTGCGCCCAGAGCTTCCTCAGGGTCAAACTCCCGAGGGCGGCCTCTCCCGCTATGTGCGACCATTTCCATACTGATCGGTATATAGGTCGCGCTGGTCGCAAGTCCAGAGCGCCACGGGCGCGGCAACTTCTTAATTGACAAAGCAATTTAATTTAATAACTCTGCGCCGGCCGGGTATCCGGTGGCAAGGCGACGAAGATCGCCAGCAGGGACAGGAGGTTAGATGGCAGGTCAGTCGAAATTTCGGGCGCAAAAGCGGCTATTGGCGCAGGGCGTGTCCCTGCTGTTGATGGCCGGGGCGGGCGGTGTGCTGCATGCCGTCGCGCCGGTCAGTGGCGCCGATCTCGCCAACCCGCTGGTCGGCACCGCGCCGCTCGATCAACCGGCGCTGATCGGCAATGCGCCGCCGCCGGGCGAGCCGGTCTATTCCGGCCAGACATCGCCGGGCGCCCGCCTGCCGCACAGCTCGGTCGAGGCCGCGCCGGTCAATAACAATATCGCGCTCAGCTACCCCAATGGCGTGCCGACCCCCTATCATTATACCAATCCGACGATGATCGGCTTCACCGGCGGCGGCGGGGCGACCTATGGCGGCAATGCCGAACCGATCATCATGCCGGTGGTGGGCGACTGGTCGGTGCCGCCGGCCTATAGCCAATCCTATTATGACAAGGCGCGCGAAGTCGCCGCGCCCGGCTATTATTCGGTCTTTCTCGACAGTTTCCGCGCCAAGGCGGAGCTGACGGCGACCCGCTGGGCCAGCCTGATGCGCTTCACCTTCCCGCGCAGCGACCGGTCGCACCTGCTGCTGAACCTGCCGGGCCATGGCGGCACGGTGGAGATTGTCGGTGACCGCATGATCCGCGGTGTGTCGGACGGGCGGGAGTCGATCGACGGCCGCTATTTCGTCGCCGAATTTTCCCGCCCCTTCACCAGCTTCGGCACCTTCCGCAAGACGCCGGGCGACGCCAAGGGCTGGGACATTGGCGAAAAGGATGTGGCGCCCGGCGGCCGCACCATGCGCGGCAGCTATGCCGGCGCCTATGCCGATTTTCGCACGCAGGAGGGGGAGACCATCCTGCTGCGCATGGCCCATGGCACCAGCTATGAGCAGGCTGCCGCGCGGCTGCGGCAGCAATTGCCCGACTGGGATTTCGACAAGGTGCGCGGCGCCGGCAAGGCGCAATGGGCGCAGCTGCTCGACCGGGCGCAGGTGAGCGGCGGCACGGCGCGGCAGCGCAGCCTGTTCTATTCCACCCTGTTCCAGTCCTTCGCCAGCCCCCGGCTGATCGCGGAAAAGGGCGAGCCTTTCGCCGACAGCAAGGGCAAGGTCCGCACCGTCGACCATGACCGCTATGGGCCGGTGCCCTTCTGGGACACGGGCCGCAACCAGATCGTGCTGCTGGAGCTGATGGAGCCGGAGGTCGTCCGCGACATCATGCAGTCTGAACTGGAGATGGCGCAGGAAAAGGGGTTTATGAACACCTCTTTCCACGCCGACAATGCGGTGTTCCTCTATCTGGGGGCGTGGAAGCGGGGCATCCCCTTCGACTATGCGGCGGTCTATCCCTATCTGCGCAAGAATGCGACCGACCCCAAGGGGCCGCGCCATTTCCTCGCCGAATATGATCGCCAGGGCTGGGTCTCCGACATCGTGCCCGAGGGCAATCCCAGCCCGCCCTATGCCGGCGGCAAGGCGGGCGTCGCCAAGACGCTGGAATATGCATGGGACGATCATGCGCTGGCGGAGTTCGCCGCGCGGCTGGGCAAGACCGACGACGCGAAGCTGTTCGAGGCGCGCGCGCGCAACTATGCCAATGTCTTCGACCGCTCGACCGGCTTCATGCGCGGGCGGACGGCGGACGGGAAGTGGATCGCGCCCTTCGACCCGCAGGAACCCTATTATAATTTCATGATGAAGGAAGCGTCGGGCTGGTCGACCTTGTGGCTGGTGCCGCAGGATGTGCGCGGTCTGGTCGACCTGCTCGGCGGACGCGACGCCTTCAACGCCAAGCTCGACGCCTTTTTCGCCACGCCTTACACGCCCAAGGGGATTTGCCGCGACTGCACCGGCATGATCGGCCAATATGTCCATGGCAATCAGCCCGACCAGCATGCGCCCTATCTCTACGGCTGGAGCGGCCAGCCCTGGAAGACGCAGGCGCTGGTGCGGCAGATATTGGACCGGCTCTATGGCAGCGATGCCGCCGGCTATGGCTATCCCGGCATGGACGATCAGGGGGCGACATCCTCCTGGTATGTGATGAGTGCGATGGGCTTCTACCCCGTCGATCCGTCGAGCGACGTCTATATGATCGGCAGCCCGGTCTTCGATCAGGTGCGGCTCGCCATGGGCGGCGGCAAGCAGCTGGAGATCGTCGCGCGCAACAACAGCCCCGCCAATGTCTATATCCAGTCGATGTCGCTGAACGGCCGGCCCTGGACCAAGCCCTGGTTCGCCCATGCCGATATCAAGGACGGCGCGCGGATCGTCTTCACCATGGGGCCGAAGCCCAACCGCCAATGGGGCAGCGCGCCCGATGCCGCGCCGCCTTCCCTCTCCGACAAGGGAGGCAAGCGATGAGCGGACGGACGATGCGCGCGGCCGCGCTGTTGCTGCTCGCCTGCGGCAGCGCGCTTCAGGCGCAGGCGCCGGCAATCCCGCAAGGCGCGGCGAGCGATGCGGTCTATACGAGCGATCTCATCACCCGCTGGGGCAAGGCGGTGATGCCGGACAATGTCTGGCAAAGCTATCCGCGCCCGCAGATGCAGCGCAAGGCCTGGCGCAACCTCAACGGCCTGTGGGACTATGCCATCACCGCGCCGGCGGTCACCCGGCCGGACCGGATGGACGGGCAGATATTGGTGCCCTTCCCGGTGGAATCGAAATTGTCGCGCGTCGCCCGGCGGCTGACGCCCGATCAGCGGCTCTGGTACCGGCGCAGCTTCATGGTGCCCGCCGACTGGGCCGGGCAGCGGGTGATGCTGCATTTCGGCGCGGTCGATCAACGCGCGCAGATCTGGGTCAATGGCGCCATGGTGGGCGGCCATCGCGGCGGCTTCGACGCCTTCTCCTTCGACATCAGCGACTATCTGAAGCCCGGCGCCAATGAGCTGATGGTGCAGGTCGCCGACTCCAATTCGGCGGGCACCCAGCTGCGCGGCAAGCAGTCGCTGGAGCCGAGCGGCATCTGGTATACGGCGGCGAGCGGCATCTGGCAGACCGTGTGGATCGAGCCGGTGCCCAAGCTGCACATAGCCGACATTCGCGCGACCCCGGATATCGACCGGGGCGTGGTGGAGGTGGATGTCGCGCTCAGCAACTGGGCGAGCGATACCGACGCGGTGCGGCTGACCGCCAGCAGCAACGGGCGGACCGTCGCCAGCACGATCCTGCGCGGCAACCGCCATGCGACGCTGGCCATTCCCGGCGCGCATCTCTGGTCGCCCGACGATCCGTTCCTCTATGATCTCAAGGCCGAGCTGCTGACGGTGCGCGACCCCTATGCGGGCCTGAAGGAGCGCGACCGCGCGGCCTATGACGCGCGCTTCACGCGGGCGGAGAGCGACCGCTATGCCGCCGCGCAGCCGGTGGGCGGCGCGCGCGACACGGTGCAGGCCTATTTCGCCATGCGCAAGATTTCGGTCGGACAGGGGCCGGTGCAGGGGCAGCCGGTGCTGCTGCTCAACAACCAGCCGCTATTCCACAATGGCACGCTGGATCAGGGCTGGTGGCCCGACGGACTGCTCACCCCGCCGTCGGAGGAGGCGATGAAGAGCGACCTCGTCTTCCTGAAAAAGGCCGGGTTCAACATGGTGCGCAAACATATCAAGGTGGAGCCGGCGCGCTATTATTATGACGCCGACCGGCTGGGTATGATGATCTGGCAGGACATGCCGTCCGGCGGGGGCGAGGACCAGTTTCTCGCCGGCACCAGCCAGGGGCAGGCGGTCTTCCCCTCCGCCACCATCGCCGATCATGTGGAGGAGCTGACCCGCATGGTGGGGACGCTGCGCGCCTTCCCCTCGGTGGTGCTGTGGGTCATCAACAATGAAGGCTGGGGCCAGTTCGACAGCGCCACGCTGGCCCGCTACGTCAAGGGGCTGGACCCGAGCCGGCTGGTCGACGCCAATAGCGGCTGGACCGATGTCGCGCCCGACATGTCGGATCTGTTCGACATCCACACCTATGAGGATGAGCCGCGCCTGCCGCCGCGCAACAGCCGGCGTGCGATCGTGCTTGGCGAATATGGCGGCGTGGGCCTGCCGGTCGAGGGCCATGTCTGGAAGCCTAGCAAGAATGTCTGGAGCTATCAGGTTGGCCGCGACGAAGCCGATTATCTCGCCCGCTATCGCCGCAAGATGGAGGAAGTGGTCCGCCAGGCGCGCGACCATGGCCTGAGCGCCGCCGTCTATACCCAGACCAGCGATGTCGAGGATGAGGTCAATGGCCTGCTGACCTATGACCGCGAACAGGCAAAGGCGCCGGCCGAGGCGCTGGCGAAGATCGCAGCGCCGCTTTTTCGGCCGCAAACGCCCCACGGTTCATCGTCCGCACCTGCTGAAAAGTGAGGTTTGCCAAATGGTTGCTGATCTGTGTCAGCGACCGTCAATATAATTGACAAATTGTTTTTTTAATTACAGGTCTGACGAACCGATGACTGCCGGACGATGAAGCCGGCGCCACGGCCGAGCAAAAACAGGGACCGGCGATCACGCCATGAACCTTGGGAGGGTGTCATTATGATGTGGAACAATAAGGGATTGTCAGGCGCCACCGTTCGCGGGCGGCTGATGCGCGCCCTGCTGGTATCGGGCAGCGCCGTCGCGGCCATCTCCGCCGCCCATGCGCAGCAGGCGACCGACGCCGCGCCGCAGCAGGCCGCCCCGCAGGAAGAGGCGGCGATCGTCGTCACCGGCTACCGCGGATCGATCGAGGCGAGCCTGCGCCAGAAGCGCGAGGCCAACGCCTTTGTCGATGTGATCAACGCCGAGGATGTCGGCAAATTCCCCGACAAGAATGTCGCCGACTCGCTCCAGCGCGTGCCCGGCGTCATCATCGAGCGTGACGGCGGCGAAGGGTCGCGCGTCAGCATCCGCGGCCTCAGCTCCGATCTGACGCTGACCGAACTGAACGGCAATTTCATCGCTTCGGCCACCGGCGACGATCCATCGCGGTCGTTCAACTATCTGCTGCTGCCGTCCAACTTCATCGGCAGCGTCGAAGTGTTCAAGTCGCCCGAGGCGCGGCTGGACGAAGGCGGCGTCGGTGGTGTCATCATCAACCACACGCGCAAGCCCTTCGACCTCAAGCCCTGGTCGGGCAACATCCAGGCCGAAGGCAGCTATGCCGACGTGACCAAGAAGGTCGAGCCGTCTGTGTCGGGCATGCTGTCCTGGCATAATGACGCGGAGACGATCGGCTTCCTGGTCGGCGCCACCTATCAGGAGCGGACCAACCGTTCGCTCAGCGCCAACAGCTCCAGCTGGCACTGGTGGACCGATGACAAGGCCGCCAATCCGGCGACCGACATCAACGGCAATCCCTACGCCAATGACGACGCCATCGCCTATTGGGACAATGGCGAGGATGCCGGCACGACGACGCGCGACGGCACTCATTATAGCGGCTATTGGGCGCCGCAGTCGGTCAGCCAGACCATCCGCGAGGAAAAGCGCAAGCGGCTGGGCATCCAGGCGACGGCGCAGTTCCGCCCGACCGACGATCTGACGCTGACGGCCAATTATTTCCGGTTCCAGCTGAACGGCAATTATGTGTCGAACACGATCAAGATCCCGGAATGGGGCTATGGCAATTTCTTCACCGGCGCCACGCTCGACCCGAGCGGCACGATCTTCACCGGCGCGTCGTTCGAAGTGCCGCCCGAAGGCACCGAATGCCGGGCCAATGCGCAGCCCTGCACCATGGAAACGCCGGCGCCGCAAAATACCTATGCCCGGGTCAAGACGGTGTCCAACACCTTCGACCTGCGCGGCGACTGGGAGCGGGACCGGCTGAAGCTGAGCTTCATCGTCGGCAAGACCCGCGCCACCGGCGGCCCGTCCTTCAACTTCTATGCGCAGGCCAAGCCGCGCAACGGGACGACCAACGGCAACAGCCTGAGCGCGTGGAACTTCACCGACCAGTCGCTGGCGATGCAATTTTCGCCCGACGTGTTGCAGAATATGCTGAACGGCACGGCGCAGATCGACCTTGGCTCGACCGGATCCGGCTTCACCAACAGCTCGATCGAACAGCGCTATGCGCAGGTGGACCTGACCCGCAGCTTCGACAGCTTCATCGACTCGGTCCAGGTCGGCGCCAAGTGGCGCGACGGGCGGGTGACGCGCAAGACCGGCCGGTTCGAATGGTATTCGGACGACGTCAACAGCCTGCGCTTCCAGGATACGCCGGGCGGCGCGGTGGCGTTGCCGGAATTCTTCTACGACAAGTCGCTGGGCAACATCGCCGGCGGGTTCGAGACGAACGTCTTCCCGGCGATCAACATCCGCAACTATATCGATTATCTGAACAAGACCTATAACGGCCCCGTTCTGGTGCCCGAGCCGCAGAATGTCTACCGCATCGGTGAGAAGATCTGGGCCGGCTATGCGCAGATGAACTTCAAGACCGACGATGTGCGCGGCAATATCGGCTTGCGGGTCGTGAACACCAAGCAGACCGGCACGTCGACCGATGTTCTCTATTACGAGAATGATTATTGCGTGAATACGGGCGGCGATCCGTTCGTTCCGCCGCCGTTGGGCGAGGATGGCAATTGCCTCGTCATCCCCGAGGCGCAGCGTCAGGAGCGGGTGTTCAGCCCGGTCAATGAGAGCAAGAGCTACACCGACTTCCTGCCGAGCTTCAACATCAGCTGGAATGTGACGCCCGACCTGCTGGTGCGCGGCGCCGTGTCAAAGGTGATCGCGCGGCCGGGCTATGGTGATCTGGCCGGATCACGATCGCTGACCTTCAATTCCGACGCCTTCGTCTATGACCGGGCGCAGTTCGGCGCGCGGCCGGGCTGGTTCGGCAATGGCGGCAATTTCGACCTCAAGCCGTTTAACGCCTGGCAATATGACCTTGGCATCGAATGGTATTTCAAGCCCGGCTCGGTCGTCGGCGCCACCCTGTTCCGCAAGGATGTGTCCGACTTCATCGTGCCGCTGGTGCTGGACCTGACCCAGACCGTCGCGGGCGAGGAAGTGGTGGTGCAGCAATATGCGACGCAGGCCAACGGTTCGTCGGCGGTGTCGCAGGGCATCGAAGTCTATGCGCAGCATACGCTGCCCTTCGGCCTCGGCGCGCAGGTCAACTTCACCTATAATGACACATCGGTGGCGGACATCGCGCTGGGCGGCCAGAAGGTCGGCTCCTCGCCGCTGGTCGGCAGCGCCCGGACGCAGCTCAATGCGTCGGTTTTCTGGGAAACCGACAAATTCCTGCTCCGCGCCTCCTATAATCGTCGCGGCAAGGTGGTGCGCGGTATTGAATCCGGGCTCAATATCTATGACGATCCCTATGAGCAGGTCGACCTCAACGCCTCCTACAATATCAACGAACGGCTGGCGCTCACGGCGTCGGTGATCAACCTCACCAAGTCGGAACAGCGGCAGCATCTGGGCAATGACAGCAAGGACCGTTTCTATTCCAACGTCTATGCCGGTCGCCGCGCCTATGTCGGCGTGACCTATAATTTCTAATCGGGTCGCACCGAAAGGGGCGGGCGTCTGCACGCGCCCGCCCCGCATAATTTGAAGGAAGAGGGAGAAGGCCAGTGACGCGCCGGATGAGGCAGAAGATCGGAATGGGCATCGGCCTGCTGGGGGCGATGCTGGTCCCGGCGGCGGCGATGGCGGACAATCCCGCGCTGCCCGGCTGGTATGCCGATCCGGAAATCCGCGCCTTTGCCGGCCGCTACTGGATCTATCCCACCTATTCCGACCATGATGGCACGCCCGACCTGACCAAGCGCTTCACCCCCGAGCAGGAGAAAGCGCGCAAGGCCAAGTCGGTGCGGCCATCCTATCTCTACCAGACTTTTTTCAACGCCTTTTCCTCGCCCGATCTGGTCCATTGGACCAAGCATCCGCATGTGCTGGACGTGACCCGCATCCCCTGGGCCTATAAGGCGATCTGGGCGCCGTCGGTGATCGAGCAGGGCGGGCGCTATTATATGTTCTTCAGCGCCAACGATATTCAAAGCGACGCCGAAGTGGGCGGCATCGGCCTTGCCGTGGCCGACCGGCCGGAAGGGCCGTTTCGCGACGCCATCGGCAAGCCGCTGATCGACGCCTTCCACAATGGCGCGCAGCCGATCGACCCCTTCGCCTTTCAGGACGAGGACGGGCAGGTCTATCTTTATTATGGCGGCTGGAACCATTGCAATGTCGTCAAGCTGAGCGCCGACCTGCGCAGCACCGTGCCGTTCGAGGATGGCAGCACCTATAAGGAGATCACGCCGCCCGGCTATGTCGAGGGCAGCTACGTGGTGAAGCGCAAGGGCGTCTATTATCTCATGTGGTCGGAAGGCGGCTGGACCGGCCCCGACTATCGCGTGGCCTATGCGACCGGGCCGAGCCCGGTGGGACCATTCACGCCCAAGGGCACGATCCTGTCGCAGGACTTCCACCTCGCCCGCGGCGCGGGCCATCATTCGGTGCTCAACATTCCGGGCACCGACGACTGGTTCATCGCCTATCATCGCCGGCCGCTGAGCGACGATGTGGGCGAGCATCGGCAGGTGGCGATCGACCGGCTGATATTCGAGGCGGACGGCAGCATCCGCCCGGTGGTGATGACCAAAGAGGGCGTGGCGGCACAAAAGCCGCCGGTCAGCGCCCGCACGAACAGCAAATAAAAGGGGCGAGACGATGATCCGAGGCGCGATGCGGCTGATCCTGGGAGCCTCGCTGCTGGCGATGGCGCCGGCGGCGATGGGGCAGGGCGGGCAACCGGCCGCCACCGTCAAGACGGCGGCGACGCCCGCTCTGGTGGACCTTGCCAATCCGCTGATGGGCACCGACAGCAGCTATGAGCTGTCCTATGGCAACACCTATCCGGCGGTGGCCGTGCCCTGGGGCATGAATTTCTGGACCCCGGTGACGGGCAAGATGGGCAGCGGCTGGGGCTATAGCTATGACGCGCTCAAGATTAACGGCATCAAGCAGACCCATCAGCCCAGCCCGTGGATGAACGACTATGCCGCCTTCGCGCTGTTCGCAGAGACGGGCGAGGTCAAGATCAAGGAGGAGGAGCGCGCTTCCTGGTACAGCCACAAGGCGGAGGAAAGCCGGCCCTATAGCTATAAGGTCTATCTCGCCGACTATGATGTGACGGCCGAGGTGGCGCCGACCAATCGCGCGGCCCAGTTCCGCTTCACCTTCCCCAAGAGCGACGCCGCGCACATCCTGCTCGACGCCTATGCCGGCGGGTCGATGGTGCGGATCGAGCCGGAGAAGCGTCGGATCATCGGCTATGTCCGCAATAATCATGGCGGCGTGCCGGGCAATTTCCGCAATTATTTCGTCGCCCAGTTCGACCGCGACTTCACCGTCGGCCGCACCTGGGGAGACGAAGGCACGTTAGACGCCACCGCGCTGCGTGAGGGCGATCATGTCGGCGCCGTCATCAGCTTCCGCACGGCGGCGGGCGAGCAGGTCGGGGTCAAGGTCGCCTCCTCCTTCATCAGCGAGGAGCAGGCGCTGCGCAATCTCGACAGCGAGGTTGGCGGCGACGGGTTCGACCAGACGATGGCCAAGGCCAAGGCCGCGTGGGAAAAGGAATTTCAGCGGATCGTCGTCACCGATCCCAATGAGGATAATCGCCGCACCTTCTATTCGGCGCTTTACCGCATGCTGCTCTTCCCCCGTATGTTCCACGAGATCGACGGCGCGGGCAAGCAGGTCCATTACAGCCCCTATGACGGCAAGGTCCATCCCGGCCCGCTTTATACCGACAATGGCTTCTGGGACACGTGGCGCGCGGTCTTCCCCTTCTTCGCGCTGATGTATCCCGAGCTGGATGGCGAGATCATGCAGGGGCTGGCCAACACCTACAAGGAATCGGGCTGGCTTCCCGAATGGGCCAGCCCCGGCCATCGCGACGTGATGATCGGCTCCAATTCCGGCATCATCATCGCCGACGCCTATGCCAATGGTGTGCGCGGCTTCGATGTCGAAACGCTCTATGAGGCGATGGTCAAGAATGCGACCACGTCGAAGGGCCGGCCGACCAATGCGAAGGGCGAAACGCTGACCGCCGTCGGCCGTGAAGGCGTCGAATATTATAATCGGCTCGGCTATGTGCCTTATGATGTGGGCATCAACGAAAATGCCGCCCGCACGCTGGAATATGCGACCGCCGACTTCGCCCTGTCGCGGCTCGCCGCCGCGCTCGGCAAGACCGCCGACGCCAAGCTCTACGCCAAGCGCGCGCAAAATTATCGCAAGCTCTACGACGCGCAGAGCGGCTGGATGCGCGGCCGCAATCAGGACGGCAGCTGGTCCGCCCCCTTCAACCCCTATAAATGGGGCGATGCCTTCACCGAGGGCAATTCGCTCCATTATAGCTGGTCGGTGATGCAGGATGTGCAGGGGCTGATCGACCTGATGGGCGGCGACGAGAAATTCGTGCAGCGGCTCGACAGCATCTTCACCACGCCGCCGATCTTCGACGACAGCTATTATGGCCAGGTGATCCACGAGATCCGCGAAATGCAGATCGTCAATATGGGCCAATATGCCCATGGCAATCAGCCGATCCAGCATATGATCTATCTTTATGACTGGGCCGGGGCGCCGTGGAAGGCGCAGGCGCATGTCCGCGACGTGATGCGCAAACTCTATGCCGCGACGCCGGACGGCTATCCGGGTGACGAGGATAATGGCCAGACATCCGCCTGGTATGTCTTCTCGGCGCTCGGCTTCTATCCGGTGACGCCGACGGTGGGCCAATATGCCATTGGCAGCCCGCTGTTCCGCACCGTCCGGCTCGCCATGCCCGGCGGCAAGGCGCTGACCATCGAGGCGGAGAATAATGGCCCCGGCAATGTCTATATTCAGTCGGCGACCCTCAACGGTCAGCCCTGGAACAAGCCATGGCTGTCGCGCGAGGCGCTGCAACAGGGCGGCACGCTGCGCTTCGTCATGGGACCGACGCCGAACAAGCAATGGGGCGCGGCCAAGGCCGATGCGCCTTTCTCGATGAGCAAGCCCGCCGGAGGCGGCGCGCGCTGACCGGCCGCCGGTCGCCAACGATATAAAAGTGAGAGGAAGATACGAGATGACGATCCGCCGCCGTGAGATGATCGCAGGCGCGGGAGCGCTGGCGCTGGCTGCAACCTTCCGCCCCCGCGATGCAGCCGGCGCCAGCGCTTTTACCAGCCGGCGGCCGCCCAGGAATGAGCGCCGCTTCACCAGCAAGGCGGTGGAGGCGGAGATTGCGCGGGTGAAGGCGAAGATCGCCGACCCGCAGCTCGCCTGGCTGTTTGAAAATTGCTATCCCAATACGCTCGACACCACGGTGCGGACCGGCACCGTCGACGGCAAGCCCGACAGCTTCATCATCACCGGCGACATCGACGCCATGTGGCTGCGCGACAGTTCGGCGCAGTTGCAGACCTATGTCCACCTGACGCCCAGGGATGCCGATCTGCGCCGGCTGTTCATCGGCGCCTTGCAGCGGCAGGCGCGCTGCATCCTCATCGATCCCTATGCCAATGCCTTCATGGCCGATCCGACCGCGACATCCAGCCTGCCGGCGATCAACGACCGCACCGACATGCGCCCGGGCGTGGCCGAGCGGAAGTGGGAGATCGACTCGCTTTGCTATCCGATGCGGCTGTCCCACGCCTATTGGACCGCGACGCACGACAAGACGCCGTTCGATGCGCTCTGGGCAAAGGCGATGGCGCAGGCGGTGGCGACGCTGCGCGAGCAGCAGCGCAAGGACGGCCCCGGCCCCTATCATTTTCAGCGCATCGATCCGTCGCCGACCGAGACTTTGATGTTCGGCGGTCATGGCGCGCCGACGCGCAAGGTCGGGCTGATCCATTCCGGCTTTCGCCCGTCCGACGATGCCTGCGTCTTCCCCTTCCTCATCCCGTCCAACCTGTTCGCCGTGTCGGCGCTGCGGATGCTGGCGCAGGTGCTGAATGAAGCGCGCGGCGACGCGGCGGCGGCGCGGGACTGCGCGGCGCTGGCGGATGAGGTGGAGGCGGCGCTGCGCGCGCATGGCCAGATAGACGACGGGCAGGGCGGCCGGGTCTGGGCGTTCGAGGTGGACGGCTATGGCAATGCCATTTTCATGGACGATGCCAATGTGCCGAGCCTGTCGGGCCTGCCGCTGCTGGGGGCGGCGGACCGGACCGATGCGTTGTGGCGCCGCACTGCCGCGCTCGCCTGGAGCGAGCGCAACCCCTATTTCTTCACCGGCAGCGCGGCGCAGGGCATTGGCGGCCCGCATATCGGCATGGACATGATCTGGCCGATCATCACCCGCGCGCTCAACAGCGATGAGGATGGCGTCATCGGCCAGTGCCTCGGCTGGCTGGTAGCCACCCATGGCGGCACCGGCTTCATGCATGAAAGCTTTCACAAGGATGATCCGACGCGCTTCACCCGATCCTGGTTCGCCTGGGCCAACGGCCTGTTCGGCGACCTGATCCTGGATCTGGAGCGGCGCAAGCCGGCGCTGCTCACGCGGCCGATCGGTTGAAGAAACAGGGGAAGACGCCATGATGATGACCGCCAGCCGTCGCCAGCTGCTCGCCGGCACGGGCCTCGCCGCGCTGGGCGCTACGGCGCCAGGCCTGTCGCGCGCGCAGCCCGCCGCCGCGCCCGCCGCCCGGCCCGACCTGTTCATCGGCACCGGCGGCCATGGCCATACCTTCCCCGGTCCCTCCATGCCCTTCGGCATGGTGCAGCTGGGGCCGGACACCAATAATGCCGGCTGGGACGCCTGTTCGGGCTATCATGTCGATGACGGGTCGATCATGGGCTTTTCCCACACCCATTTGTCGGGCACCGGCATCGGCGACATGCTCGACGTGCTGGTCGTGCCTTCACGCGGCCCGTTGCAGTTGCAGCCGGGCGCGGTCGGCCATCCCGATCAGGGCTATCGCCAGCGTTTCAGCGACGAACTGGCCGAGCCGGGCTATTATCGGGTGAAGCTGGAGTCGGGCGTGCTGGCCGAGCTGACGGTGACGGAGCGCACCGGCCTGCACCGCTATCATTTCCCGCAGGGGCCGGGGCATATCCTGATCGACTTCGCCCATTGCAAACAGGAGCGGCCGGATGAGCCGATCCGTATCGAGCATGCCTCGCTCGAACTGGACGCGGACGGCACGCTGACCGGCAGCCGGCAGGTGTTCCGATGGGCGCTGGGCCGTCACATTCACTTCGCGTTGCAATTGTCGCGCAAGCCGGACCGGGTGCAGTTTTTCGGCGACGATGATGCGCCACTGGCGGACGGCAGTCTCGCCGCGCGCGGGCAGCGGCTCAAGGTCGCCTTCTTCTTCGACCAGGCGGGCGGCGAACCGATTCATATCCGCACCGGCATTTCGGCCGTCGATGTGGCGGGCGCCTGCGCGGCGCTGGCGGCCGAAGCGCCCGGCTGGGACTTCGACGCCGCGCGCGCGGCCGCGCAACGCAGCTGGACACAGGCGCTGTCCGCCATCGCGGTGAAGGGCGGCACGGCCGAACAGCGCACCATCATGGCGAGCGCCCTCTATCACAGCCTGCTCGCGCCGCAGCTCTTCACCGATCGAGACGGCCGCTATGTCGGACTGGATCGCAAGGTGCATCAGCTGCCCGAGGGGGAGCTGGCCTTCAGCGCCTATTCGCTGTGGGATACCTATCGCGCGCTGCACCCGCTGCTGACGCTGATCCAGCCCGATCGCGCGGCGCAGATGGTGCGCGACCTGATCCGTCAGACGGCGCAAAGCCCCTTCGGCCCGCCGGTCTGGCCGCTTCAGGGGGTGGAGACCGGCTGCATGATCGGCTGGCACGCCGTGTCGGTGCTGGCGGAGGCGCAGGCCAAGGGGATCAAGGCGGATTATGCCGCCGCCTGGCCCGCCATCCGTCGCCGCGCCTTCGACCCGGCCATGCCCGACATCGACAGCACGCTGGGCCGCAATCATTATTATCGCCTTGGGTATATTCCCGCCGACAAGGTGTGGGAATCGGTCAGCCGCACGCAGGAATATGCCTATGACGACTGGGCAATGGCGCGGCTGGCCGAGGCGGTGGGCGCGACGGAGGATGCGCGGACCCTGCGGGCGCGCAGCCGCAACTATCGCAACGTCATCGACCCCAGCATCGGCTTCGCCCGGCCGCGCTTCGCCGATGGCAGCTGGTGGGCGCCCTATGATCCGATCCAGATCGGCCATGATCCCAAGCGCCACCGCGACTATACTGAGGCCAATGGCTGGCAGGCGACCTTCCTGACGCAGCATGACATTTACGGCCTGATCGAACATTTTGGCGGCGACGCCGCGTTCGAGAAGAAGCTGGACGGCTTCTTCACCGCGCCCTCGACCCTGCCAGACAATGCGCCGCCCGATATTTCGGGGCTGGTCGGCCAATATGCCCATGGCAATGAGCCGGACCAGCATGCCGCCTATCTCTACGCCTTTTGCGGTGCGCCGTGGAAGACGCAGGCGATGGTGCGGCGGCTGCTGACGGACATGTACAAGGCCGCGCCCGACGGCATCATCGGCAATGACGATTGCGGGCAGATGAGCGCCTGGTTCATCCTGAGCGCGCTCGGCTTCTATCCAGTCGATCCGGTGAGCGCCATCTATGTGCTGGGCGCGCCGCTGTTCGATGAGGCGCGGGTGGCGCTGGGCGGCGGGCGGGAGCTGCTGGTGCGGGCAACCGGCAATGGTGCCGACCGTCCCTATGTGCAGTCGGTGCGCTGGAACGGGCAGCCGCATGACCGGCTGTGGATCACCCATGCGGAGCTGGCGAAGGGCGGCGAGCTGCATTTCGAGATGGGACCGCGCCCCTCCCGCTTCGGCACAGCGAAGGCGAGCCGGCCGCCGTCCTTTGGCATCGAGCCGGGCTGAACCGGCGGCCAGCGCAGCGGCTTATTCGGCCGCAAGATCCTGCATGCTGGCGCCGTGGGAGGCTTTCCACAGCGCGCCGGCACGTGGCAGCAGGAAATGGCTGAAGGGCAGGATCGCAGCCCCGACCGCGGGCGCATCCTCCGACAGGGCCGCGCGCGACACCGGGGCGATGGCGGGGAGCTGCTGCGCGAGCGCCTGCATCCGTCCGTTCATCAATTCGGCCAGCCGTTCGACCAGCGGCGCGGGCAGGCGGCCGCCCAGCAGGATCGCCGCCGGATTGACGAGGCAATTGACCGCCGCCAGCGGCGCCGCAAGATTTTCCGCCGCTTCCTCGATCCAGCGGTCGAGGAAGGGGGCGGCCGGGCCGTCGGGCACGCGCAGCGCCTGGCCCAGCGTCAGCTGCTGCGCCGCCAGTTCGCGCGTCAGTGCCGACAGCGACACGCTGTTCTGCAACGGCTCGCTGCTGCCGTCGCTCCGTCGCGCAAGCATGAAGCCGATTTCGCCGCTGCGCCCGGTGGCGCCGCGCACATAATTGCCGTCGACCACCAGCCCGCCGCCGAGGCCGGAGGAAATGAGGATGTAGAAGAAGCTGTTGACCTTCTGCCCCATGCCGAGCTGCATTTCGCCCATGGCGGCGGCGGCGGCGTCATTTTCGCGGAAGACGGGCCAGTCCTGCGGGCCGGCGAACAGGTCCGCCATGTCGATCTCGTCCCACTGGTCATAGGCGCTGGGCCGGCCGGGCAAGTCCACATGACCCAGATCGTCGGGCATGGCGACGCCGAGGCCGACGATCTTGGCGGCTTCGATGCCCGCCTGTTCGATCATGCCGTCGATGGAGCGGCGATATAGCGCCTGAACATGGGCGGGCAGCGCATAATCGACATCTTCCGACACGCGCGCCAGCGTCTGGCCGGCAAAGTCGACCAGCACCAGCGTGATATGGTCGCGATCGATATTGATGCCGATCGAATAGCAGGCGTCGCGCCGGATCACGAGCTTGGTGGGCGGCTGGCCGCGCCCGCCGCGCCGCTGCCCGGCTTCCTCGATCAGCCCGTCCTGCAACAGCCGCTTGGTGATGTTGGCGATGGCCGGGGCGGTGAGGCCGGTGATGCCTGCCAGCTCCACCCGCGTCAGCATGCCGCACACCCGGATAGCGTGCAGCGTCACCCGCTGATTATGATCGGCGGCGCGCTCCAAATTGGTGCCCGACAGGCGGGGGCGGGATCGCTGGCCCTGTTCGCTCATCGCCGTCCTCCGGCGCGGCGCGGCGCGCGCCCCTCTGCATCACTGTCCGTCATCGTCATGCACCGGCTTCCCATGATGGACGGCGGCGGTCAATGGGGCGATGCCCTCATCCAGGGCGCTGCCGCGAGTTTCAGGAAAATAGCGTGCGACTACCAGTAGTTGCACCAGCATCGCGGCGGCAAAGCCCCAGAAGGGCAGCGCCTGCGACCATTGGGCGACCACCGGAAAGCCGAAGGCGATGAGGGCATTGAGGCCCCAATGGGTGGCGCTGCCCAGCGCCTGCCCGCGTGCCCGCACGGCGGTAGGGAAAATCTCCGACAGATAGACCCAGATCACCGCCCCCTGCGACGCGCCGAAGAAAAGGATGAAGGCGATGAGCGCGGGCAGCAGCAGCGTCTCGCCACGGCCCAGCATATAGATGGTGGCGACGCCCGCCAGCGCGAGCGCGGTGCCGGCCGCGCCCGTCAGCAGCAGCGGCCGCCGGCCCACCTTGTCGATCAGCGTCATGCCCACCAGTGTCGCGGCGAGATTGGCGACGCCGACGGCGACCGATTGCAGATCGGCCGACAGGCTGTCGAAGCCGGCAGCCGCGAAAAT
>DAMDPH010000053.1:0-3641 GCA_032082785.1 Sphingobium sp.
CGATGCTGCCGACCGTCTCCGGCCCCGCCGCCTGCGCCGCGCCACCGCCGGCGCCTGCGCCGGAAAGCGCCAGCGCCTTCTTCGCTTCGGCCAGTTCGCGCTCCAGCTTGCGGCTCTGCTCGACCAGCGCGGCGATGCGCGCGGGCACGTCGTCCACCGTGGTCTTGAGCGTCGCGGCGGACTGGCGCAGCCGATCCTCCCGATCCACCAACCACAGCCGCGCGGCCTCGCCGGTCAGCGCCTCGATGCGGCGAACGCCCGAGGAAACCGCACTTTCCGACACGATCTTGAACAGGGCGATGTCGCCCAGCGCGCGCACATGGGTGCCGCCGCACAGTTCGACCGAATAATTCAGATCGTCCCCGCGCCCCATCGACAGGACGCGCACCTCGTCGCCATATTTCTCGCCGAACAGCGCCATGGCGCCGGCGGCGATGGCATCGTCCGGCGTCATCAGCCGGGTGGTCACATCGTCATTATGGCGGATTTGTGCGTTCACATCCGCTTCGACGGCGGCGATCTGCGCATGGGTGAGCGCTTCGGGATGCGAGAAGTCGAAACGCAACCGGTCGGGCGCGACCAAGCTGCCCTTCTGCGTCACATGCGCGCCCAGCTGCTTGCGCAGCGCGGCATGGAGAAGATGGGTGGCACTGTGATTGGCGCGGACGCGGTCGCGGCGCTCGACATCGACGGCGAGATGCACGGTGTCGCCGACCTTGACGCTGCCCGCCTCGATCCGGCTCTGATGCGCGTGCAGTCGGCCGAGCGGCTTGGCGGTGTCGGTGACGGCCGCGACCAGCCCGGCCTGCGTGCTGATGCGCCCGGCATCGCCCATCTGGCCGCCGCTCTCGCCATAGAAAGGCGTCTGGTTGGTGATGATGGTCACGCTCTCGCCAGCGGCGGCGCTGTCGACGCGCGCGCCATCCTTGACGAGGGCGAGCACTTCGCCCTCACCCTGGGTGCTGCTATAGCCCACAAATTCGGTGCTGCCGGTGCTTTCGGCAATGTCGAACCAGATATCGTCCGACGCCTTTTCGCCCGACCCCTTCCAAGCCGCGCGTGCCGCCGCCTTCTGCTCGGCCATGGCGGCGTCGAAGCCGCCGCGGTCGACCGACAGGCCGCGTCCGCGTAAAGCATCCTCGGTCAGGTCGTAGGGGAAGCCGTAAGTGTCATAGAGTTTGAACGCGGTGGCGCCGGGCAGCGTCGCGCCCTCGTCCAGGCCGGCGGTCGCCTCGTCCAGCAGCTTGAGGCCGTTTTCCAGCGTCTTGCGGAAGCGGGTTTCCTCCCGCAGCAGCGTTTCCTCGATCAGCGGCTGGGCGCGGACCAGTTCGGGATAGGCGCCGCCCATTTCCGACACCAGGCTCGACACCAGACGATACATTAGCGGCTCCTTCGCGCCGATGATATGGGCATGGCGCATGGCGCGGCGCATGATGCGGCGCAGCACATAGCCGCGCCCCTCATTGGCCGGCAGCACGCCGTCGGCGATCAGGAAGCTGGTGGAGCGCAGATGGTCGGCGATGACGCGGTGGCTGGCCTTATGCTCGCCATCGGTGGCGGTACGGCTGAGCGCGCCGCTCTCGGCGATCAGCGCCTTGAACGTGTCGGTATCATAATTGTCGGTGACGCCCTGCATCACCGCCGCGATCCGCTCCAGCCCCATGCCGGTGTCGATCGACGGGCGCGGCAGTTCGCTGACGATCTCGTTCGCTTCCTGCTCATATTGCATGAAGACGAGGTTCCAGATCTCGACGAAGCGGTCGCCATCCTCTTCCGGCGATCCGGGAGGGCCGCCCCAGATATGGTCGCCATGATCGTAGAAGATTTCCGAGCAGGGACCGCAGGGGCCGTTCTCGCCCATCGCCCAGAAATTATCCTTGGTCGGGATGCGGATGATGCGATGCTCGGGCAGGCCGGCAATCTTCTTCCACAGGTCGAACGCCTCGTCGTCCGTATGGTAGACCGTCGCGGTCAGCTTGTCCGCAAGCAGCCCCCATTCCTTCGTCAGCAGGGTCCAGGCATGGGTGATCGCCTGTTCCTTGAAATAGTCGCCGAAGCTGAAATTGCCCAGCATTTCAAAGAAAGTATGATGGCGCGCGGTATAGCCGACATTGTCGAGATCATTATGCTTGCCGCCGGCGCGCACCGACTTCTGGCTCGACGTCGCGGTCTTGTAGGGGCGCGATTCCAGCCCCGTGAAGACATTCTTGAACGGCACCATGCCCGCATTCACGAACATCAGCGTCGGGTCGTTATGCGGCACCAGCGGCGCCGAGGGAACGATGGTGTGGCCGTTCGCCCCGAAATAGTCGAGGAAGGAGCGGCGAATGTCGTTGGTCGAAGTCATGCGCGCGATTTAGTGGGAAGCGCCCCGCCGCACAAGCGGGGGTTTTCGTCTCCGCTTCTCCCCTACCCGATCGGCTCATCGATCGACCTGGGCGGTTTGCTGAACCAGCTTGGTCCTCCGGCGGTCATGTGGAAGCAGTCTTCCATGCGGATGCCCATGACGCCGGGGAGGTAGAGGCCCGGTTCGTTGGAGAAACACATGCCGACATCCAGCCTGGTGGCCTCGCCATGGACGAGGTTGACCGGCTCATGCCCTTCCATGCCGATGCCATGGCCGGTGCGGTGGGACAGGCCGGGGAGCGCATAGCCGGGGCCGTAGCCCAGTTTCTCATAATAGCGCCGCACGGCATCGTCGACCGACCCGGCGGGCTGGCCGAGCTTCGCGGCGGTGAAGGCGATTTCCTGGCCCCAGCGCACATCGCCCCAGACCTTGCGCTGCTGCGCGGTCGGCTTGGCGTCATGCACCCAGCTGCGGCTGATGTCGGACTGATAATCCTCGACCGTGCAGCCGCAGTCCATCAGCACCACGTCGCCCGCGCGCACCGCCTGCGGCTTGCCGGAGCCATGGGGATAGGCGGCGGCTTCGCCCAGCAGGATGAGGTTGAATTCGCCCTTGCCGCCCAGCTTGTTGGTGGCGGCGGTCATCAATGCGCCGATATCGGCCGGGGTCATGCCGGCCTTTACCTGCGGATGGACCCAGCGATAGGCGCCCATGGTGACATCCGCGGCCTTTTGCATCAGCGCGATCTCGGCCGCTGTCTTGCGCATGCGGATGGCGCGGGTGACGGGATCCTTGACCAGCGTCGCGCCGGGCAGCGCGTCCTTCAGCCCGTCGACGGCGAAATAGCGCACCGTCTCCTCCACGCCGATGCGGCCGCGCGCCAGCCCCTTGTCCTTCAGGAAGGCGGCGATCGGCGCATAGGGGCTTTCATGCTCCTGCCAGACACGGACTTCGGCGGGGATGGCGAGCGATTCGTCGATCGAGGGCCGCTCGAAAAACGGGCAGATGATGAGCGGTTCGCCCGACGCCGGGACGATGGCGGCGGTCAGCCGCTCGCTGCGCCACCAGCGAATGCCGGTATAATAGATGAGGCTCGCGCCCGGCTCTACCAGCAGCGCGTCGATGCCGTTCGCCTGCATCATCGCCTGCGCGCGGGCCAGCCGATCGGCGCGTTCTGCGCGGCCAATGGGCGCCGCGTCGCCGGTGATCGGGCGCAGCGCCTCCGCCGCCTTCTCCCGCGCGAACAGCCGGGGGCTGAGCGCGGTGGCGGTGAGGCCGGCGGCGGCGAAGCGGA
>DAMDPH010000053.1:3846-10054 GCA_032082785.1 Sphingobium sp.
CCAGCGGAAAGCTCATCATCATATCGGCGGCGGGGACGGTGTCGCCGGCAAAATAGCGCCGGTCCGCCAGTTCGCTTTCCAGCCAGTCGAGATGATCGTCCAGCATCGCCTGCACCGGGCGGCGCGCCGGGCGACCGAGCAGCCCCAGCCGCCGCACGACGAGCAGCGCCAGCAGCGGCGGCATCATCGACCCTTCGGCATAATGAAGAAATTGGCGATAGCGGATCGCGCCGGCCGCATCGGCGGGCGGGCCGAAGCGGCCGCCGGCGCGGGCGACCAGAAATTCCATGATCGCGCCGGTTTCGATCAGCCGATGGCCGTCCACCTCCACCACCGGCGAGCGGCCGAGCGGATGGACGGCGCGCAGCGTGGCGGGCGCACGCATGGTGCGCGGATCGCGCTCGTAGCGGCGCACCTCATAGGCTTCGCCAAGCTCCTCCAGCAACCAGAGGATTCGCTGCGACCGGCTATTCTCCAGATGATGGACGATGATGGGCATGTCGGCTCCCTTGCAGGCGCCCGATGCGCCTTTGCCAACGCTAGCGCGGCGCCCCCGCCTTGCCAAGGCGAGCGCGCCGGCGCGAATCCCGCATCGTGGGCCATTGCCGAACCGAAACCGAGGCTCTAAGGCCGCGCCATGGACGACAATACCCGCCGCGCCGCCCTGGACTACCACCGCTTTCCGCAGCCTGGTAAGCTCCGCATCGAACCCACCAAGCGCATGGTCAACCAGCGCGACCTTGCCCTGGCCTATTCGCCGGGCGTCGCGGCGCCATGCATGGAGATCGCGGCCGATCCCGACAAGGCGATGGACTATACCGCGCGCGGCAATCTGGTCGCGGTCATCTCCAACGGCACCGCCGTGCTGGGCCTGGGCGCGATCGGCGCGCTGGCCTCCAAGCCGGTGATGGAGGGCAAGGCGGTCCTGTTCAAGAAATTCGCCGACATCGACGTGTTCGACATCGAGGTCGACACCACCGACCCGGAAAAATTCATCGAGGCCGTCGCCCTGCTGGAGCCGACCTTTGGCGGCATCAATCTGGAAGATATCAAGGCGCCCGAATGTTTCGCCATCGAGGCGGCGCTGAAGGAGCGGATGAACATCCCCGTCTTCCACGACGACCAGCATGGCACCGCCATCGTCGTCGCGGCGGCGGTCCGCAACGCGCTGGTGTTGCAGGGCAAGACGCTGGCCGATGCGAAGCTGGTGACGTCGGGCGCGGGCGCGGCGGCGCTGGCCTGTGTCGACCTGCTGGTTTCGATGGGCCTGCCGCTCGACAATGTAACTCTGACCGATAAGGATGGCGTCATCCATTCGGGGCGCGAGGGCATGTTGCCCAATATGGCGCGCTATGCCCGCGACACCAATGCGCGCACCCTGCCCGACGTACTGCCGGGCGCGAACCTGTTCCTGGGGCTGTCGGCGCCGGGCGTGCTCAAGCCCGAATGGCTGCCGCTGATGGCGCCCAATCCGCTGATCTTCGCGCTCGCCAATCCGGAGCCGGAAATCCGGCCCGAAGCGGCGCGCGAAGTGCGGCCCGACGCGATCATCGCCACCGGCCGGTCGGACTATCCCAATCAGGTCAACAACGTCCTCTGCTTCCCCTATATTTTCCGCGGGGCGCTGGACGTGGGCGCGACCCAGATCAACGAGGCGATGAAGGCCGCCGCCGCCGAGGCGATTGCCGGCCTCGCCCGCCTGCCCGCCCATGACAGCGTGGCGCAGGCCTATGGCGGCCGTCGTCTGGTGTTCGGCCCCGACTATATCATCCCCACCCCCTTCGACCCCCGCCTGATCGCCGAGATCGCGGTTGCCGTGGCAAAGGCGGCAATGGACAGCGGCGTCGCCCGCAAGACGCTCGACCTCGACGAATATAAGCGCAGCCTGGCGCGGCAGAATACGCGGTCGGGCCAGCTGATGCTGCCGGTGTTCGAAGCCGCGCGCGGCAGCGCCTGCCGCATCGCCTATGGCGAGGGTGAGGATGACCGCGTGCTGCGCGCCATCCAGGACGCGCTGGACGAAGGCATTGCCCGTCCGACCATCGTCGGCCGCCGCCGCATCCTGGAGCAGAAGCTGCCCGAACTGGGGCTGCGCTTTGCGCTCGACAAAGATGTCGAGCTGATCGATCCCGAAGCGGACGAGGATGTGATGCGCGAGCTGGTCGCCGGCTATCGCGCCGTCGCCGCGCGCAAGGGCGTGCCGGCCGACGAAATATTGCGCCATGTCTATCGCCGCCCGACCGTGACCGCCGCCATGCTGCTGCGCACCGGCCGGGTCGATGCCGCGCTGGTCGGCGGCCGCTCCGAATTTTGGGGGCAGGTCGAGCATGTGCTGCGCATCATCGACCGCCATGCCAGCCATAGCCGTGTCTATGCGCTGTCGGGCCTGATCCTGGACGCGGGCGCGTTGTTCCTTACCGACACCCATATGGTGCCCGATCCGACGCCCGAGCAGATTGCCGAGATGACGCTGGCCGCCGCGACCCAGGTCGACCATTTCGGCCTGACGCCGCGCGTCGCCCTGCTGTCCCACTCCAATTTCGGATCGTCCAACAGCGACAGCGCCCGCAAGATGCGCAAGGCGATGAAGCTGGTGCGGCAGGCTGCGCCGGGCTTGCAGGCGGATGGCGAAATGCATGCCGACGCCGCGCTCAGCCAGGCGCTGCGCGACCGGCTGATCCCCGATTCCCGCTTCGACGGGCCGGCGAACCTGCTGGTGATGCCCAATCTCGACGCGGCGAACATCGCGCTGACGGCGCTCGCCGCCTCGTCCAGTTCGCCCACGGTCGGGCCGATGCTGATGGGCCTCGCCCAGCCGATCCATGTTCTCCCGCCCAGCGTCACCTCGCGCGGCATCCTCAACCTCACCGCCATCGCCGCGGCCGAGGTCAATCGGGCAGGCCAGCCTTAACCTTTTCGCGCTAGGAGGGGGCGCAACAGGGTCGATCGGAAGAGGGGGAAGCGATGCGGAAAGGGAAAGGCGGCTGGCGGATCATGTCCCGGCTGCTGATCGGGACCACCGCGCTTGCCGTGGCGGCGGTCGGCGGCCTGTGGGCCTTTGGCGACCGCCTCTTCCCCGCGCAGGCGGACGAGACGGTTGCCGATGCGGGGCCAGCGCTGCCCATGCCGATCCCGACCAGCGGCGTTACGCCGAACCCGATGCCCGCCGCTGCGCCGGCGCGGGAGACCGCCGCGCCGCAGAGCAAGCCAATCGAACTGCGCAGCGATCAGGGCCTACCGGTCGATCCCCATGCGCTGACCGTCAAACGCGTGCTGAAGATCGACGGCCCGTTCCGCCATGGCGATTTCCTGTGGAATGAGGAAGGCGCGCCCAAGGACGGGCGGGTCATCATCACCGTCGACCTGAAGGCGCAGACCCTGTCCGTCTTCCGCGCCGGCTATGAGATCGGCGCCGCCGTCATCCTCTATGGCGCGACCGACAAGCCCAGCCCCCTGGGCGCCTTTCCGATCAGCCAGAAAGACGCCGATCACATCTCCAACCTCTATGACGCGCCCATGCCCTATATGCTGCGCCTGACCAGCGACGGCGTCGCCATTCATGGCAGCGACGTGCAATGGGGCAAGGCCACCCATGGCTGCATCGGCGTCCCCACCCCCTTCGCCAAGAAGCTGTTCGGCGTCACCAAATTGGGCGACATGGTGATCGTCACCGACGGCAAGATGCTGGACGTAAGCGGCGCGACACGCGGCGGCTAAGGCGGGGGTGACTGCGGGGGGCGTAAGGCGCCATAACCGCGACGCTGCGCGTGCTCCGATCGCCTTCAGGCACACCATCCCCTCATCCGTCATGCTGAGCTTGTTTCAGCATCCAGAGGCTCAGGTCAGGCGAAGGCGAGTGACGGTTGCGCAATGCCGCCCCCTCTCCGTGCCACCGCGTCTCCGTGCGCGCCGCTGTGGCGAACAGGGTTCGCGCGGAGGCGCAGAGGCGCGGAGGGACTAGCCGCCAGAGATTTCTTGCGACAGGCGAAGCGGCAATGGCTTGGCGGTGCCGGAGAGACTGGATCCCGGCTTTCGCCGGTAAACAAGAGAGTGGAGGCCGACCCCTCTTCGCCCCCCGTCTGAATGGTTGGGGCGCCTTTATCCTCAACGCCCGAAATGGCCATGCCGCACTTGCTTCAGTGTCCTTCGCTCACATCATCCCCAGCATCGTCATGCTGAACTCGTTTCAGCATCCAGTAAGCTCCACTCATGCGGCGGCGCGAGGCGATGGCACCCCCCTCGCCACTAATGTGGACGCTTGCTCGCGGAGGCACGGAGGGTTGCGCGCGTGAGTTCCCGGCGAAGGTCGGGGTCCGGTTGCAACGGCAAGGGTGCGCGGGACGGCCTGAGACCCCAGCTTTCGCTGGGGTGACGGTGGCGGGGCGTGATAGTGAGGCTGACGGTGACCGCCCGCCTCTCCCCAAAAATCCTTCATGCTGAACTTGCTTCAGCATCCAGCAAGCTCCGCACTAGCGGCGGGGGAATAGCCGCGCCCCTTCGCTCCTTCTCCGCGTCTCTGCGCCACCCTTTTTCCTGCTGCGATCTGGCCTGGCCGGTGCCATTTCGCAAATAGGAAACGCAACAGGGGTGCTACAGTCGCTCGTCCAATTGCTTTTCGGCAAGGCCATGAAAAAACAGAGGTTGATACGCACAACGCGGTACGGATTGGCCTGACCAAATAGGAGGCTCCAGCGTGTCAGCTCCGGCTCGAGAGCATTTCCTGCTCGGTTGCCGGCATCCCCGAGACACCGCCTCCCGCCGTTGAGCATTGGCCTCAATCTGTTCGGGCTGGGTGTGTCGCGCCTGTTACCTCCCAACGGAGAAGAGCCGCTTCGCTACTTCAAGCGCGCCCCAACCGACAATCCAACCCGAAACCCCGCCAAAATTCAGTCCCATTCCGCAACCCGGTTGCGTCACGCGTCTGCACGCTTGCATATTACGCAAGGCGATCCGGGTTGACCCGGGCGGCGCACCGCACCATCTGCCCTGCTTCTTTTTTTTGCAATGCAGCATGGAGCCGCCATGAGCAGCCCTTCCCATCAGGCGCATCCCGCGCTGGTGCTTTTCGCCCTGTCTGTCGGCGCCTTTGCCATCGGCACCACCGAATTTGCGGCGATGAGCCTGCTGCCCTTTTTCGCGCGGGATCTGGGGATCGATACGCCCACGGCCGGCCATGCGATCAGCGCCTATGCGCTGGGCGTGGTGGTCGGCGCGCCCTTCATCGCCGCCTTTGGCGCGCGGTTGGCGCGGCGCTCGCTGCTGATCGGGTTGATGGCGATGTTCGCCATCGGCAATGGCCTGTCGGCGCTGTCGCCCGATTATCATTGGATGCTGGTCTTCCGCTTTTTGTCCGGCCTGCCGCATGGCGCCTATTTCGGCGTTGCAGCACTGGTCGCGGCGAGCCTGGTGCCCGCCAATAAGCGGGCACAGGCGATTGCGCGCATGTTCGCGGGCCTGACCGTCGCCACCATCATCGGCGTGCCGGTCGCCAACTGGATGGGGCAGGCGCTCGGCTGGCGCTGGGGATTCGGCATCGTCGCGGTGCTGGCGGTGGCGACCATGACGCTGGTGGCGCTGTTCGCGCCGCGCGACCGGGGCGACCCGACCGCTAGCCCGGCGCGGGAGCTGACCGCGCTGCAACGCCCGCAAGTGTGGCTGACACTGCTGACCGGCGCCATCGGCTTTGGCGGCCTGTTCGCCGTCTACACGTTCGTGGCCTCCACCATGATCGAAGTCACCCATGTGTCGGAAGCCTATGTCCCTGTGGTGCTGGCGATTTTCGGCGTCGGCATGACGCTGGGCAATCTTGCCTCGGCCTGGCTTGCCGATCGCGCGCTCAACCGGACCGTTATCGCCATCCTGTTGTGGAGCGCGGCATCGCTGGCGCTGTTCCCGCTGGCGGCGGGCAATATCTGGTCGCTTTCCATCGTCATCTTCCTGATCGGCGCGGGCGGCGGCCTCGGCACCCCGCTCCAGGCGCGGTTGATGGACGTGGCGGGCGAGGCGCAGACGCTGGCGGCGGGACTGCATCATAGCGCCTTCAACATGGCCAATGCGCTTGGCCCCTGGCTGGGCGGCCTGTCGATCGCGGCCGGCCATGGGCTGGTGTCGACCGGCTGGATCGGCAGCGGGCTGGCGCTGGCGGGGCTGGCGGTCTTCCTGCTGGCGCTGGCGCTCGAACGGCGCAGCCCGCCGGTCGCTCTGGTCC
>DAMDPH010000053.1:10206-18229 GCA_032082785.1 Sphingobium sp.
GGGGGATGCGGCGCGCGCGCGCGCGACACTGGCCGAGATGGAGGCGCCGCCGGCGATGCTGATGGCGCAGGCGTGCAACCGGCTGGGCGACCTGGACGGTGAGAAAGCCGCCCTGCTCCGCCTGCTCGACGCCAATCCGCGCGACCTGCCGGCGCTGCTCGCCATGGGGCAAAACGCCATGGCGCGACAGGATGAGCGGCAGGCGACAAGCTGGTTCCGAACCGCCATCGCCCAGGCGCAGGCCCATGGCGCCCCGCCCGCGCTCCAGCCGCTGCTCGAACGGGCGCAGGCGCAGGTCGCGCAGACCGGGCGCAGGTTCGAGGATCATCTGACCGCCGCCGTCGCCGACCTGCCGCCGCTGCCCCGCATCGCTCAGGCGACCGACCTGCTGCTGGGCAAGAGCCAGATCTATCTGCAACAGCCCAATATGTTCTATTTTCCCGGCCTGCCGCAGCGCGCCTTTTACGAGCGATCCGAGTTCGACTGGGCGCCCGCGGTCGAGGCGATGACGGGCGAGATGGTCGAGGAGCTGGCGGCGGTGCGCGCGCAGGAGGCGGAATTCGCCCCCTATGTGCAGACATCGCCCGACCGGCCCGCGCCCAATAATGCGCTGCGCGACGATCCGTCCTGGGGCGCTTTCTATTTCTGGCGCGACGGCAAGATGGTGGAGGAGAATGCCGCCCGCTGCCCGGCGGTGATGGCGGCGCTGGAGCTGGTGCCCCGCCCCTTCATCGGCAGCCGGTCGCCGATGGCGCTGTGGTCGCTGCTGAAGCCGGGCACCCATATCGCCCCGCATCACGGGCTGCTCAACACCCGGCTGATCTGCCACCTGCCGCTGATCGTGTCGGAAGATGGCGCGCTGCGCGTCGGGGCGGAGACGCGGGCGTGGCGACCGGGCGAGCTGCTGATCTTCGACGACAGCGTCGAGCATGAAGCCTGGAACCGGGGCAGCCGCACCCGCGTGGTGCTGCTGTTCGAAATCTGGCGGCCGGAGATCGGCGCGGAGGAACGGACTGCCCTCACCCGCCTGTTCGAGGCGATCGACCGCTATGGCCCGCGCCAGATCGACACCGGCGGCTGAGCGGGCGGCGTCCGATCGGGAGCATGGGGCCCGTGGGGCTTCGGGTTGAAGGTGAGGGGTTGGAAAGGCGGAGCTTCGACTTGGCTCAGCCCGACTGCTGTCAGACTCGAAGCGCCAAGCAGGGCTTTTCAGGCGCCTGCGGCTGCACTATGGGCAAGTGCTTCCAGAACAAAGACATAGGGGAGGATGGCCGGGCGTAACGCTTCACGGACCTGCCATGATCTCCACCAGCCCGGCGCAGACCGCGCCAATCACTGCCTTTTCCGCCCTGCCCCCGCCGCGCCCGCATAGCCGCGCCGAGGATTTCTACGCCATCGCGCTGGGCTGCGCCTTTGTCGCCATGGGGTTGATGCTGCTGAAACAGGCCAATCTGGTGACGGGCGGCATGGCGGGGATTGCGCTGCTGCTCTCCTACCTCATCCCCTGGTCGCCGGCGACCTTGTTCCTGCTGATCAACATTCCCTTCTTTCTCTTCGCCGGGCGGGCGATGGGGCGAGCCTTCGGGGTCAAGTCGATCTTCGCCAATGTCGCGATCATGGGCACCGGCCTGCTGATGCCGATGGCGATGCAGGTGGCGCGGATCAGCCCGCTGTTCGCGGCGCTGTTCGGCGGGTCGATCATCGGCTTCGGCATCCTGGCCATCGCGCGGCATGGCGCGGGCGTGGGCGGGGTCGGCGTGGTGGCGCTGGTGCTGCAAAAGTCGCGCGGCTGGAATGCGGGACGGACGCAGATGGCGAGCGACGTGGTGATCCTGGCCGCCTCGCTCCCCCTGCTGAGCGCGGACCGGTTCGGCCTGTCGATCCTGTCGGCCGCCGCGATCAATGCGGTGCTGATGGTGAACCACCGGCCGGGCCGCTATATCGGGCATTGAGCCGTCTCGGCAGGGCCAACGGCCTGAGTGCCGCGCCGCCTAGCTATCGCACAGTTTTCCGCCATCCTGGCCGATCGCGCGCAGGCCGGCGGCGGCGTCGCTGGCGATGCGGGGGAAGCTGACCCCTTCTAGGCTGGCCCGCCCTTCGCACAGGTCGCTACAGGCCAGATCGACGACGCCCGGCAGCGCCACCTGATCGCCTTCATAGGTGGCGACGATGATGCAGCGGTCGCCGCCGCTGAAGCTCAGGATCAGCTTGTCGCCGGCGCGGCGGGCATTGCCCCGGCCGCGACAATTTTGCCCCGCGCCAAGCCGCGCCTCCATGCCGAAGCGCAGCTCGCCGCGCGCGCCGGGGACGACGCACAGCATATCCTGCCCCGCTTCATGGCGGCGGCGGTAGAGGCCGACGGGGGACATCTGGCTGGCGTCGGCGATCACCCCGGTGGCGATGGCCGCCCGCTCCAATCGGGAAGCGCCGCCGGCCGAGCTTTGGCCGCCGCCATCCTGAGACGGCGCATCGGGCGACTGGCAGGCGGCGAGCGGCAGCAACAGGAGCAGGACGCTCAACGGTCGCATTCAGGATGCTCCACCAGACACATAGGGATGCCAATGGTCCCGAAGGGGCCGACCTTTGCCGCTGCGCGTGCGGCGATGGATGGCAGATGTCGGGATCGGACCACTAGAGTATTTTCGAAGCAGATGGCATCATCTGCTGGCTCGGAAAATGCGGAAAACAAAAGATGCATGGAGCATGAGCCGATCCAGTGCGATCGGATCATGCTCTAGTCCGCCGCATCGGCCTCGATCAGCCCGTTCGGGCCGATCCGGCGAAAGAAGCAGGAGCGCGCGCCGGTGTGGCAGGTGGGGCCGGCCGGCTCCGCCTTCACCCACAGCGCATCCTGATCGCAATCGATGCGCAGGTCGCGCACGGCAAGCATATGGCCCGAACTTTCCCCCTTCTTCCACAGCGACTGGCGGCTGCGCGACCAGAAATGGGCAAAGCCGGTCTCGCGCGTCAGGGCCAGCGCCTGCGCATTCATATGGGCGACCATCAGCAGCTCGCCCGTGGTCGCATCCGTGACGACGGCGGTGATCAGCCCCTTGTCATCATATTTGGGATTGAGGGTCAGGCCCCTGTCGCGTGCGTCGTCCATAGCCATTCCTATAGAGAGCGGCGCGGCCGCTGCGAAGTCCCCTTCGCACATGGGGGCGGGCGCCGTGCCCGTTTCGGAACAGGCAGCGGGCGCATCAGACCAGCGATGACAGAGAAAATGGGGCGATCGACGGGATCCGAACCCGCGACCTCCGGTACCACAAACCGGCGCTCTAACCAACTGAGCTACGATCGCCACAGGGCCGTTCGGCCCGAGAGAAGGGCCACATATGCGGCCCTCCTCCGCCCGTCAAGCGGCTATCGTCATTGCCCGAACTTTCCTGCGTCCGTCACAGTCCGGCGGCCGCGAGCTGGGCGCGCAGATTGGCGAGAATGTCAGGAGAGACGCGCGGCCGCTCGGCCGCAGCCTTGCCCTTGCGCAGCCGCTCGCGATCCTTTTCGGGCGGTTCGACCACCCGCACCCGCACCGGCACATGGCCGCCCGCGCGCACGCCCAGCTGCTCGGCCGCGCCGCGCGACAGGTCGATGATGCGCCCGCGCCCGGCGAACGGCCCACGATCATTGATCCGGACGAGGATGGTGCGCCCGGTGTCGAGCGCCGTCACCTCCACATAAGCGGGCAGCGGCAGGCTGGTATGCGCGGCGGTCACCCATCTGGGGCGGAAGCGTTCGCCATTGGCGGTGCGATTGCCCGATTCCGATCCATACCAGCTGGCATAGCCCAGCATGTCATAGGTCGGATCGGCGGCGGGGGTATAGGTAACGCCGCGCACGCTATAGGGCGGCCCGATCCGCACCGGCTGATCGCTGACAGGACGGTAATTGCCCCCCGCGCAGGCGGACAGGCTGAGCGCCAGCAGGGCTGTGGACAGAGCGGCTGGGCTTCTGCGGCTGGACATTGGCTTTTCCCTATTAGGCGTTCGGCGCAGGCCCAGGCTCGCCGGAAGGATGGACAAAGAAAAGGGGCGAAGACCCATGGTCTTGCGCCCCTGCCTTTGCTGCCGGTGCTGGATATGCCCAGATCCGGGGCCACTCTCTCTAAAAACCAGTCGGCCGCGACACCGATGTGGCTGCGGGCGGCGCACCCTTTGCAGGGCACCCCGCCCGGAAGATCAGTTGACCGAGTCCTTCAGGCCCTTGCCGGCCTTGAACTTGGGCTGGGCCGAAGCCTTGATCGTCATGGTTTCGCCGGTGCGCGGGTTGCGGCCGGTGGACGCCTTGCGCTGCGAAACGGAGAAAGTGCCAAAGCCGACCAGGCGGACTTCGTCACCCTTTTTCAGGGCGGTGGTGATGGCGTCGAATACGCCCTCGACGGCCTTGGTCGCGTCACTCTTGCTAAGGCCGCTGGTTTCAGCGACGGCGCCGATAAGATCCTGCTTGTTCATGCCTTGGGAACCCCCATTCGTGCTGTTCGTTGATTAGGAATCGCGGCTTAGGCGCGGCAATAAGGCGCAGCTTTCCAGCCCTGTCAAAGGGAAAGCGATGAAAACGCGGCCTTAATCATATTTCGCAGCCGAAACGCTGAAGGCGGGCCCGCCTTCAGCGTTTCGCGATCGTCAGTGGCGCAGGCCCGCCTCGCCATCGCGGCCGGCGACCGGGCTGGGCTGGGCGGCGAGATCGTCTTCCTCGGTCCAGGTAATGGCTTCAGGCACCGATATCAGCGCCCGGGCCAGCACCTCATCCACATGGGCGACCGGCACTATCTCCAGCCCCTCCCGGATGTTGGTCGGGATCTCCGCCAGATCCTTCTCATTTTCCTGCGGGATCAGCACCGTCTTGATGCCGCCGCGCAGCGCCGCCAGCAGCTTTTCCTTGAGGCCACCGATGGGCAGCACACGGCCGCGCAGCGTCACTTCGCCAGTCATCGCCACATCCTTGTGAACCGGAATGCCGGTCAGCGTGCTGACGATCGTCGTCACCATGCCGATGCCGGCCGACGGCCCATCCTTAGGCACCGCGCCTTCGGGCAGGTGGATGTGGATGTCCTTACGGTTGAACAGGCTGGGCTTGATGCCATAGCCGGGCGAGCGCGCCTTCACATAGGAGAAGGCGGCCTGAACCGACTCGTTCATCACTTCGCCGAGCTTGCCGGTGGTCTTGATAAGCCCCTTGCCGGGCACCGTCACCGCTTCGATGGTCAGCAGTTCGCCGCCCACTTCGGTCCAGGCGAGGCCCGTGACGGCGCCGATCTGATTCTCATCCTCGCCAACGCCATGGCGGAATTTCCGCACGCCGGCGAAATCAGCGAGATTTTCGGGCGTTATCTCGATCTTCTCATAAGCGCCCTCAAGAATCTTGCGCAGCGCCTTGCGGGCGAGGCGCGCGACTTCCCGTTCCAGCGTGCGGACGCCGGCTTCGCGCGTATAATAGCGGATCAGGTCGCGGATCGCGGCCTCGCCGACTTCGAACTCGCCTTCCTTCAAACCGTGGGCGTCGATCTGCTTGGGCACCAGATGGCGCTGGGCGATCTCGACCTTCTCATCCTCGGT
The DNA here is from genome assembly GCA_032082785.1 of Sphingobium sp. Classification (GTDB taxonomy): domain Bacteria; phylum Pseudomonadota; class Alphaproteobacteria; order Sphingomonadales; family Sphingomonadaceae; genus Sphingobium. Next base: position 15,762 of record DAMDPH010000053.1, read on the forward strand.
ATAGCCCTCCAGCCGGATGATCTCCATGCGGTCGAGCAAAGGCTGCGGCAAATTCAGGGAGTTAGCCGTCGTTACGAACATGATGTCCGAAAGATCGACGTCGATCTCCAGATAATGATCCTGGAATTTGCTATTCTGTTCGGGGTCGAGCACTTCGAGCAGGGCCGATGCCGGATCGCCGCGGAAATCCTGACCAAGCTTGTCGATCTCATCCAGCAGGAAGAGCGGGTTCATCGTGCCCGCCTTTTTCAGGTTGGACACGATCTTGCCCGGCAGCGAGCCGATATAGGTGCGGCGGTGGCCACGAATTTCGGCCTCGTCGCGCACGCCGCCCAGCGACTGGCGCACAAATTCGCGGCCGGTCGCCTTGGCGATGGAGCGGCCGAGCGAAGTCTTGCCGACGCCCGGCGGGCCGACGAGGCACAGGATCGGGCCTTTGAGCTTGTTGGTGCGCGCCTGCACGGCGAGATATTCGATGATCCGGTCCTTGACCTTCTCCAGCGCGAAATGATCCTCGTCGAGGATGTCCTGCGCCTTTTTAAGGTCGTTCTTGACCTTGCCCTTCTTGCCCCAGGGCAGGCCCAGCAGCACGTCGAGATAGTTGCGCACCACCGTCGCTTCTGCCGACATGGGCTGCATGCCCTTGAGCTTCTTCAGCTCCGCCGTGGCCTTGGCGCGCGCTTCCTTGCTGAGCTTGGTCTTGGCGATCTTCTCGGTCAGTTCGGCAAGCTCGTCGCCTTCCTCACCCTCGCCATTGCCCAGCTCGCGCTGGATCGCCTTCAATTGCTCGTTCAGATAATATTCGCGCTGGGTCTTTTCCATCTGCCGCTTGACGCGGCCACGAATCTTCTTCTCGACCTGGAGCACGCCCAGCTCGCCTTCCATGAAGGCGAAGACCATCTCCAGCCGCTTGACCGGATCGGCCTCGACCAGCAGCGATTGCTTGTCGGACACCTTGACGTTGACGTTCGCGGCAACGGCGTCGGCGAGCCGCCCGGCATCCTCGATCTCGCGCAGCTGCACCGGCGTTTCAGCCGGCAGCTTCTTGTTGAGCTTCGCGTAATTTTCGAACTGCTCAGCGACCGAGCGCATCAGCGCGGCGGCTTCCGGCCCTTCGGCCGCCAGTTCCTCGACCGGATCGACATCGGCGACCAGATAGGTGCCGGTGGATTCCATCGCCGCCAGCTGGGCGCGATGCTTGCCCTCGACCAGCACGCGCACCGTGCCGTCGGGCAGCTTGAGCAATTGCAGCACCACCGCGACCACGCCCGTATCATAGAGCGCGTCGCGCGCCGGATCATCCTCCGCCGGGTCGAGCTGCGACACGAGGAAGATTTCCTTGTTCGCCTCCATCGCCGCTTCCAGCGCGGCAACGCTCTTGTCGCGACCCACGAAGAGCGGGACGATCATCTGCGGGAACACGACGATGTCGCGCAGCGGCAGAAGGGGATATTGTATAGTCATTCACTCTCCGGGGGCAGGAATGCGCCCCAATTCACCAAGCGTCGCCCCGGTAACGGGCCGACCCTTTATGGGGATGCGCGGCGGCGCAATCAATCGGGCCAGTGATCAAACGGATCCGTGATCAATCGGATCAGTGCGAATGCCCGCCTCACTAGCAGGAGTCGGATGAACCCGCGCTGATCGGACTAAGGGTCCGGTTCCGACATTTGCTACCCTTCGTCGCACGAGCAGGAGCAAAATGTCGGAATCTCCGGGGGCACTAGCGGCCGGCGGTCAGAAAGGCAGTTTGAAGCCGGGGGGCAGCGGCAGGCCGGCGGTCATCTTGCCCATTTCGGCATTGCTGACTTCATCCGCCTTCTTGCGCGCATCGTTGAAGGCGGCGGTGATCAGATCTTCGAGCATCTGCTTTTCCGCCGGCGCCAGCAGGCTGTCGTCGATCGACACGCCGGTGATGCGCCCCTTGGCCGAGGCGCGAACCTTGACGAGACCGCCGCCGGCCAGCCCTTCCACCTCGATCTTGTCGAGATTTTCCTGCGCGCGGGCCAATTCCTCCTGCACGCGGTTGGCCATGCCCAATATGTCGTTGAGATCCTTCATTGCCCTGCACTCCATTGTTCCAGCTGGCCGTCCAGCTCGGCATCCGGGAAAGCGTCCATCGCCGCCTTCACCACGGGAATTTCCAAAATCGCGGCACGTTCCGCCTGCCGCGTCGCCTGCTCCTGTTCCAGCAGCGTGGGCTGGGCCGGGCCGTCGCTGCGGCGGACCTGCCAGCGCGCCTGCGTCGCCTGATGCAGCGCCTGCTCCAGCTGCTTGCCGAAATCGTCCGGCAGCGAAGGATGCGGCGCATAGTCGATGTCCGGCGGGACGTAGCGGACGAGGCGCAGGCAGTCCTTCACCTGCCCGGCGATCAGATATTTGCCGCCATCCTCCAGCGCGGCGACCAGCGCCTCCAGATCGGCGGGCAGCGCGCGCGGCGCGGCGCCGGCAGGAGCAGAGGGCGCAGC
>DAMDPH010000054.1:0-18125 GCA_032082785.1 Sphingobium sp.
CGCGCCGCCGCGATGCGCCGGCCTGCGCCAGCACCTGCAAGCAATCGTCCGCTTTTTGCGTGACGGGTGGCATGTTCACGGGCGCGCTCAGACGATAATCGGCCGGCTGGGTGCCGCTCACCAGGCCCCACGGGTCGGCGGGGATGCGGCCGTCCATGCTGTTGTCGGCGAACCAGGCCCTGGCGAGGCTATTCCCTTCGTGGAAGGCGATCGCCTTTTGCGACTGCGGCCCGCGAATATAGCAGTTGCCGACGAAATTATAGCGCGCGAGCGTCGCCTTGTCGGCGTTATAGCCGGAATAGCCACCGCCCCAATTATAGAAGACATTCGACCGGAAATCGAAAAAGGCGCCGAGCGGATCAATGTCCGGCCCGTCATAATTGCCCGGCCGGGGCATGCGGGCGCTGTGATTGGCCCAGAGATTATGGTGGAAGCTGATCCGCGATCCCTTGCCGCCGCGGATCAGGCTGCCATAGCCATGCGCGCCCTTGGCATGGAGCGAGTGGGCGAGGCTGTCGGCGATGATCGACCATTGGACGGTGAGATCGTAAAAGCCCTGCCCCGGGTCGCGATAGCGGGCCGAAGCCGACAGGGTTTCATCCACCGACCAGCTGGCCGACACATGGTCGAGAATGATGCGGCGGCCGCCGTTGATCCAGATCGCGTCGCTTTCGGTGCGGGATTCATCGCCCAGGCGCGAGCGGATGAAGCGGATGACGACATCGTCCGCCTGCACTTCGAGCGGATGGTCGCGCAGGGTGATGCCGTCGCCCGGCGCGCTCTGCCCCGCGATCGTCACGCGCCCTTCGCGGATGCGCAGCGGCGAGCGGAGCTGGATGGTGCCCGAAAGGGTGAAGAGGATGGTCCGTGGCCCCTTCGCCTCCACCGCCGCCCGCAGGCTGCCGGGGCCGGCATCGGCAAGGGTCGTGACCTTGATGACGCGCCCGCCGCGTCCGCCCAGGGCAAAGCGCCCTGCCCCTTCGGCCCCGGGGAAAGCGGGCGTGCGACTGTCCTGCGCGATGGCGGGCGAAGCAGCGGACAGGGCGAGGACGGCGAGGCAGAGGGCGCGGGGTGACATGCAGGCTCCTGTGCTGAACGAAAAGGCGCCGGCCGGGCGGGCTTCAAGAGGGGGGAAGCACGGCCCCGGCCGGCGCGAGGACCGAGATGATGGAAGGGGATGCATCTCGGTCGCAGGCTCGTTGGATCAGAAGCGCACGCGCGCGCCCACCCGATAGATCGGTCCCGAACTCGCATATTGCGACACCGCCGCCTGCTCCTGATAGGCGTAGCGCTCGCTCGGCTGGTTGGTCAGGTTGAGCGCCTCGGCACTGATCGAGAACCAGGGTGTCACCTGATAGCTGGTCGACGCGTCCAGATTGAGGGTCGAGCGGCTGAACACGAAATCGTTGATCAGCGGGCTGCCGCAATAGGTGGGGCTGCCGTTCGAGCCGATGGTGACGCCGGGGCTGCAGGAGCCGGCGGCCAGCGGGTAGCTGGTGCTATAGCCCTTGCGATAGGCGGCCGAGACGCGGGCGCGGAACTTCTCCGTCTCATAATAAAGGGTGGCGTTCAGCGCCTTTGGCGACACGCCCAGGAACGGCGCCTTGCCCATGGTAGGGGGCAGCGTCGCGGTGCCGGGATCGAGGATATAGTTGAGCTGCGACTTGATATAGGTGCCGTTGATCTGGACACCGAAATTTTTGAGGAAGCCCGGCAGGAAGGTCAGATCCTGCTGATAGCTGACCTCGATACCGCGCAGCCACCCGCCCGGCGCGTCACGATATTGGCGCGCGAGGAAGGTGTAATTATTATCGAGATAGGCCTGTTGCTGGATATTATTATATTGGGCGCGGATCGCGGCGATGGTTTCGGCGTCGGCAAATTCCGACAAGCGCGCCTCATAAAGGACGGTCTGCGGGAAACTGCTGATATCCTTTGAGAAGGCTGCGATCGACAGCAAGCCGCCGGGGGCGAAATACCATTCGGCGCTGACGTCGAAATTGGTGGCGCGGAAAGGCTGCAACTTGGGATTGCCGATGGTCAGCGTGCCGCCGACGGTGCTGCCGTCATTGGGGACGCTGATCGACTGGATGGTCGGCGACAAATTGCCCAGCAACGGCCGCGCCATCACGCGCGACGCGGAGAAGCGCAGCAGCAGATTGTCGACAATCTCATAGTTGAGGTTCATCGACGGCAGGAAGTCGGTATATTTGTTGCTGCCCTTGATCGGCCGTCCCGCCTGCGTCTCGCCAAAGGATTCGACTTCGGTGACCGCGACGCGGGTGCCGGCATTGCCGCGCAGTTCGCGACCGAATAATTCGGTGTTGAAGTCGGCCTGGAAATAATAGCCGGTATCCTTCTCCGACACGCCGAAGCTGGTGGTGCGGTTGCGCTTATTGGTGATGCGCCAGTCGCCCCATTTGTTCACGCAATTGCAGGTGAAGTCGAACAACTCGTCGAACTTGTCGATGCTGGGAACGACGAACTGGCTGGTGGTGCCGTCGGGCACGGTGAGCCCCTGGCCGAAGTCCACCGACTGGGCGACCGATCCGACGCTGACGCCGGCTTCCTTGAGCGTCGGGTTGAGCAGGTCGCTCACCCGTTCGAACTGGTTGGTCGAAAAGCCATAGGTGCGGCGGTTGAAGCCGACCTTTAGCGTGAACTGGTCGTTCATTTCCCACTGCAGGTCGATCTTGCCGCCATCATAGGTGTTCTTGGTGTCGCGGGTGTAGCGGCGGATCGCCGAGAAACCCTTTACCGTGTCCCAATTATTCGGATCATTGGCGTCGAACCCGAAATCGATCGCCGGCATGGAGCCGCCGCCGCGATCGTCAAAGACGAACAGCCCCTGACTGTCCATGCGGTTGAATTCGACCAGCAGACCTTCGGAACTGTTGGTCGAACGCGACTGGCCATAGAGCGCGCTGAGGCGGAAATTGTCGGTGAACTCATGCGTCAGCGCGACATTGGCCTGGCGGAATTTGGTGGTGTAGGAATTCTGGTCCTGGGCCGATCGGAAATCGACATTCTGAAGCACCAGATAATCGGCAACACCGTTGGTGACGTTGGATTCCAGCACCTTGACCGCCGGGCGGCCGATCAGATTGCCGCGAAAGGCCAGCCGGTTGCTCGAGGGGATATAGCCGACCGAATTGGGGTTGTTGTAATAGTCATAGGGGTCGAGGTTGAAGGGGTTGGTGCTGAAGATATTGGCGTCGGCCGGGCTGGTGGAGCCGGGCACCACCGCGCTGCTGCCCAGCACCGCCGGCACCAGCTGCCCCGCGGCATTATAGGCGGTGGAGAAGGCCGGGGTCGTGCCGTAAATCTGCTGCCCGCAGTCGAGCGGCGCGTTGAGCTCGCTGCCGGCATTGGGATTGCAGAGGCCGGGATAAAGGTTGCGCGCGGCCAGCGGGGTGAGGCCGGGGCCGGCGGTGTTCAGCGCGACATTGGTATTGTTGCGGTTGAGGCCGACCGGGCCGATCTGATTATAGGTGCTGACATTGCGGAAGCGCGAATAGACGCCGTCGATGGTCAGCAGCGTACGGCTGCTGATCTGCCACTGATAGGCGGCGGTGAGGCCGAGCCGCTGGTTACGGACATTCTGCTGCTCGATCGCCGGCAGTGCCGGGATGCGCACGAGGCTGTCGTCGAAGCGGCCGGGCGTGTTGTAGGGCGCGCCGGGATAGAGATTGGCATAGGCGGTCGGGTCCGACCCGGTGAGATAGGGGATCAGATCGGGATTGGTGATCGCCGACCCCAAATTGGTGCCGGTGGGCGCGGCGAAGCCGGCGCGCTGCGGCGATTCATTGCCCGCCCAGTCGGAACCGCGATAGAGATAGTCGGGCGATCCGACGCCGCGCCGATATTGATCCAGCTCGTTGCGCGACTTGCTGTAGGCGCCGGAAATCAGCAGGCCCATGCTGCCGTCAAAGAAACGCTGCGACACAAGGCCGGCGAGGCGCGGCGACCATTTGCCGCTATTCTTCTGATAACTGCCCTCGGTCGACAGGGCGAAGGCGCCCTTTTTATAGTCGAAGGGTTTGCCGGTGACGAGATCGATGGTCGCGCCGAGCGAGCCTTCATCGGTTTCGGCCGACGGCGTCTTCTGCACCTTGAGCGAACTGAACAGTTCCGAGGCGAACGTATTATAGTCGAAGGAGCGGCTGCGATTGGGGCTGGTGCCCGCATCGTTCGACCCGGCGGTCGCCAGCGCTTCCAGGCCATTGAGGCGGGTGCGGTTGAAATCGCCGCCAAGGCCGCGGACGGTGATCGAACGCCCTTCACCATTGTCGCGGTCGATCGACACGCCCGGAAGGCGTTGCAGCGACTCGGCCAGATTGGTGTCGGGGAAATCGGCAATATCCTCGGCGGTGATCGCGTCCACCTGCACATCGGACAAGCGCTTGATATTGATGGCGTTCCGAAGCGAGGCGCGGTAACCGGTGACAACTATGTCCTGCACCGAGGCCGCCTCCGCATCCGGCGCCATGGGCGTGGTCGTCGTCGGCTCTACAGGCAGGGTCGCGCCGGACTCCTCCTGCACCTGCGCAATGGCAGGGGCGGAAAGCGCCGATAATGTCAGCGCTACCAATGATGCAGTGCAAAAATGATGAAAAGATTTGGTCTGAGCCATTCTCATCCTCCCCGTTATTGCCAGCAGCCTCTCTGGCTGCCTGATCTACACCGAACGTAGCTATTTGCGTTCCTTGTGAGCGCTATCATTATAGGTTGCTACCGGTGTCATGAGTCGAATAACCGCAACGATGCGAGCATGCAAGCCGGCAAAATAAGAAGCCGGCCCGATTTTTGACTGGCAGCGACGCCCTATCGGGCTGATCCCGTCAATAATTTAACTTGGGTAAGTCGCTATTATACTAGGTTGCGATCTAGGCACGCCGCGTGCCCTTCTGGGGAGTCGCACCCTCAGCCCGGATGCGATCGATCGATGATGCCGCTGTCCAGCAGCGGCGCGGCGTCGATATCCTGCGCGTCCATCAGCATGGCAAGCCGCTCCACCGCCGCCAGCATCATCGCCTGCTCCCATTGGGGCAATTCGGCAAAGCGCTTGGTGAAGGACATCTGCAACAGGTCGGGCGCATCGGCGATGGCGGCTTTTCCAGCGGGGAGCGCGCTCAGGATGAATTGCCGCTTGTCGCGCTCGCTACGCTGGCGCCGCGCATAGCCCAGCGCCTCCAGCCGATCGACGATGGTGGTGATCGTCGCCTGACTGAACTGCAGGGCCTGCGCAATCGCGCCCGGCGTCGCCTCGCCGCGCGCATCGACTTCCCGCAGCACCAGCCATTGCGAGGGGGTAAGGCCGGTCGCGCTGGCCAGCTGGCGGCTTCCTATATCGGTCGCGCGCAACACCCGCCGCAGCGCCCGCAACGTCAATGATGCGATATCCGTGCTCATGCCGCTCCCCCTAGCCAGCCGACAGACTTTGGCCAACCCCAGAAGGCTGCCGGAATCCTTCACTATCCGAAGCAACTTTCGGAATGGTTCGAGCAATAAAATATCTTTAGGGGCCGCTACGGGGTTGAAGCTGCGCTGCAACAAGCATATATGGCTGCCCGTCATCGGGAGGCGCTGCTTCCCTGCACAGAAAATAGTTCGGGAGACGAATTATCTTTGATCGACAAACGGAAGCGGCCGTCTCGCCGCCACGGATGTCTGCGGACTGCGGTCCGGCCATGCAGGGCGCCATGGAGCTGCGCCCGCCCATTTCGAGTGACGGTCCGGCGGTCACGCAACTGATCGCCGCCTGCCCGCCGCTCGATCCGAATTCGGCCTATTGCAACCTGCTGCAATGCACGCATTTCGCCGACTATTGCGTCATGGCCGAACGGGACGGCCGGATCATGGGCTGGGTTTCGGCCTATCGCCCGCCGTCCGATCCGTCGGCGCTGTTCATCTGGCAGGTGGCCGTCGCCCCTGCTGCCCGCGGCCAGGCGCTGGCCCGGCGGATGATCGAGTCGCTGTTGGCGCGCCCGTCGACACAGGGGGTGACCCACATGCTGACGACCATCACGCAGGATAATGACGCGTCCTGGGCCTTGTTCGAAAGCCTTGCCCGCAAATGGGACGCGACACTGAGCAGAAGCGCTCTGTTCGACCGCGACACGCATTTCGCCGGCGCCCACGCCACCGAATGGCAGGCGCGCATCGGGCCACTGCCCGTTCAACAGCCCGCTCAGGCGCGCGGCCACGACCATCAGAAGGACTGACCCCATGACCAACCAACCCCGGCCCACCAAGGGCGCCCCCGATACCGCCATTTACGAGCGCCGCGAATCCGCCGTGCGCAGCTATGCGCGCTCCATGCCGCGCCAGTTCAACCGCGCACAGGGCGTGTGGATGCATGATAATCAGGGCGGCCGCTATCTCGACTTTCTATCGGGCTGCTCGACGCTCAACTATGGCCATAATCATCCGCTGCTCAAACAGGCGCTGCTCGACTATGTCGCCGCCGACGGCATCACCCATGGCCTCGACCTGCACACCGACGCCAAGGCCGATTTCCTCGACGCGTTTGAAAGCCTGATCCTCAAGCCGCGCAAGCTCGACTATCGCGCGATGTTCACCGGCCCGACCGGCACCAACGCGGTCGAGGCCGCGATCAAGCTGGCGCGCAAGGTGACGGGCCGGGAACTGGTGATCGCCTTCACCAACGGTTTCCACGGCATGACGCTGGGCGCGCTCGCCTGCACCGGCAATGCGGTCAAGCGCGGCGGCGCCGGCGTGCCGCTCAACCATGTGTCGCACGAACCTTATGACGGCTATCATGGCCCCGATGTCGACACCGCCGAACTGCTGGAGCGGCGCCTCGCCGATCCGTCCAGCGGCCTCGACGCGCCGGCCGCCATTCTGGTGGAAACGGTGCAGGGCGAAGGCGGCCTGAACGCCGCGCGCCCCGAATGGCTGCGTGCCATCGCCGCCATCGCCAAGCGTCATGGCGCGCTGCTGATCGTCGACGATATTCAGGCGGGCTGCGGCCGCACCGGCGGCTTTTTCAGCTTCGAGGATATGGGCTTCACGCCCGATATCGTTACGCTCGCCAAGTCGCTGTCGGGCATGGGCCTGCCCTTTGCGCTGACGCTGGTGCGCCCCGAGCTCGACCAATGGTCGCCGGGCGAGCATAATGGCACCTTCCGGGGCAATAATCATGCCTTCGTCACCGCGACCGCCGCGCTGCGCCATTTCTGGCGCGACGAACAGTTTCAGGCCGACATTGCCGCACGCGGCGCGCTGCTGGAGCGACGGCTGGAGGCGATGGCCGCCGAGCATGGGCTGTCGACGCGCGGCCGGGGCATGATGCGCGGCATCGACCTGGGGTCGGGCGAGATCGCCCAGACCGTCACCGCCGCCTGTTTCGAACAGGGGCTGATCATCGAAACCAGCGGCGCCCATGACGAAATCGTCAAGGTGCTCGCCCCGCTCGTCATCGACGAAGCGACGCTCTCCGCCGGGCTCGACATTCTCGAGCAGAGCATCCGCGCGGCCATGACCGTGCCGATGAGCGTCGCCGCAGAATAAGGAGATTTCACATGTTCATTCGCAAGCTTCAGGAAGTCCGCAAGTCCGACCGTCTGGTCAAGTCCAATGGCTGGGAAAGCGCCCGGCTTCTGCTCAAGGACGATGATATGGGCTTCTCCTTCCATGTCACCACCATGTATGCCGGCGAGACGCTGCGCATGCATTATCAGAACCATCTGGAGGCCGTCCTGGTGCTCAAGGGCACCGGCACGATTGAGGATCTGGGCACCGGTGTCACGCATCAGCTCGCCCCCGGCGTAATGTATGCCTTGAATGCCCATGACGAGCATATCGTCCGGCCCGAAACCGACATCCTTACCGCCTGCGTCTTCAACCCGCCGGTCACCGGCCGCGAAGTGCATGACGAAAACGGCGCCTATCCCGCCGAGGCCGATGTCGTCCGAGAGGCCGCACTAACCGAATAATGACAGAGAAAGGGGGAAGTCCCTTGCAAGACATCTACCCATCCCGAAACGCAGCGCAGCCCGACATGCTGCCGCGCCTCGATCCGGTCGTGCATAGCGACTGGAGCGAGGACGCCCCGCTCAGCCAGGATCAGGCCACGCAATTCGATCGCGACGGGTATCTGGTGCTGGAGAATATATTCTCCGAAGCGGAAGTCGCCTTTTTGCAGGATGAAGCCCGCACGCTGTTGTCCGACCCCAAGGCGCTGGACGAAGAGACGGTCATCACCGAGCGGGACAGTCGCGAAATCCGCTCCATCTTCGAAATCCATGCGCAAAGCCGGGTGCTGGCGCGGCTCGCCGCCGATGCGCGGCTGAGCGAGGTCGCCCGCTTCCTGCTGGGTGACGAGGTCTATCTGCACCAGTCGCGGCTCAACTATAAGCCCGGTTTCAAGGGCAAGGAATTTTACTGGCACAGCGATTTCGAGACCTGGCATGTCGAAGACGGCATGCCGCGGATGCGCGCGCTGTCCATGTCGGTGCTGCTGGCGGACAATAGCCCGCATAACGGCCCGCTGATGCTGATCCCCGGATCGCATCACACCTATCTGACCTGCGTCGGCGAGACGCCGAACGATCATTATCGCATGTCACTGAAAAAGCAGGAATATGGCGTTCCCGACGAGGACAGCCTGGCGGAGCTGGCGCATAAGCATGGCATTGTCGCGCCGACCGGCAAGCCCGGCACGGTCATCCTGTTCGACTGCAATGTCATGCACGGGTCGAACGGCAACATCACGCCCTTCCCCCGGGCCAACGCCTTCATGGTCTATAATGCCGTCAGCAACCGGTTGCAGGCGCCCTTCGGCGTCGACAAGCCGCGCCCGCGCTTCATCGCCGCGCGCGGTGAGCCGCAGCCGCTGGTTCCGCAGCACGGACTCCTGATGGAGGAGGCGCTGGCATGAGCGGAACCCATAGCGTCGAGAAAATCGGCGGCACATCCATGGCCGCCACCAGCACCCTGTTCGACAATGTGCTGATCGCCGGCCGTGAGGGCGCCGACCTGTACAACCGCATCTTCGTGGTGTCGGCCTATGCCGGCATGACCGACCTGCTGCTGGAGCATAAGAAGAGCGGCGCCCCCGGCGTCTACGGCCATTTCTTCAAGGATGAGGGCGATGAAGCCTGGCGCGACGCGCTGGACACTGTGCGCGAGGCGATGCAGGCGCGCAACGCGTCGATGTTCGCCCGGCCCGAAAGCCTGACGGAGGCGGATGCCTTTGTCGCGGCCCGGATCGATGCGCTCGCCTCCTGCCTCGACGATCTGGCGCGGCTGCGCAGCCATGGGCGGTTCTGCGTCAAGGAACAGCTGATGACGGTCCGCGAGCTGCTTGCGGGGCTTGGCGAGGCGCATAGCGCTCACAGCACCGCGCTGATGCTGCGCGACCGGGGCGTCAATGCGCGCTTCGTCGACCTGACCCTGTGGGATCAGCAGGATATGCGCGAGCTCGACCAGCGGATCGAGCAGGCGCTCGATCCCATCGACCTCAGCACCACGCTGCCCATCGTCACCGGCTATGCCGGATGCAGCGAGGGCATGGTGCGCCGTTATGCGCGCGGCTATTCCGAAATGACCTTTTCCCGCATCGCCGTGCTGACCAAGGCGCGCGAGGCGATCATCCACAAGGAATTTCACCTGTCGAGCGCCGACCCCAAGCTGGTCGGGACCGACAAGGCGCGCAAGATCGGCCGCACCAACTATGACGTGGCCGACCAGCTCGCCAATCTGGGCATGGAGGCGATCCATCCCGGCGCCGGACGCGGGCTGCGACAGACCGACATTCCGCTGCGGGTGCGCAACACCTTCGACCGGGAAGATGGCGGCACGCTGATCTGCGGCAATTATGTGTCCGACACGCCGCGCGTGGAAATCGTGACCGGCATCCGCCACTGCCAGGCGCTGCAGTTTTTCGAGCAGGATATGGTCGGGGTGAAGGGCTATGACGCCGCCATATTGGAGGTGCTGACCCGACATCGCGTCTGGATCGTCAGCAAATCCTCCAACGCCAATACCATCACCCATTATCTGTCGACCGACGGAGAGACGGTGCGCCGGGTGATCGCCGATCTGGAGGATCGCTATCCTGAAGCCAGCATCTCCGCCCAACCGGTGGCGATGGTATCGGCGATCGGCAGCGATATCGCACGGCCGGGGCTGGTCACCGACGCTCTGGGCGCGCTGGCCGGCGCGGGCGTCGAGATCATCGCGATGCAGCATCAGATCCGCAATGTCGACGTGCAGTTCATCGTCGATGTGGCGCAGTTCGATACCGCGGTGACGGCGTTGCACGGTGCGCTGGTCGAAAGCGATGCGCCGCTGGTGGCAGGACGGCGGGCGGCCTGAGCAGCGCGCCCACCCCTTCGCTGCGGGCGATGATCGGCCCGGTGCGCAGCCTGTTGCTCGCCATCTTCATGCTGATGGCGGGCAGCGGCTTTCTCTCCACGCTCATCAGCCTGCGGCTGGAGCGGGCGGGGAGCGGCACGATCGCCATCGGCGCGGTCGCCAGCGCCTATTTTCTGGGGCTGGTCGGCGGCGCGCTGCGGTCGGGCGATCTGGTGCGGCGGGTCGGTCATATCCGCGCCTTCGCCGCCTTTGTCGCTTTGCTCTCAGCCAGCACCCTGGCCTATAGCCTGGTCCAGTTCGCGCCGCTCTGGGCGCTGCTGCGGCTGATCGACGGGCTGTGTGTGGCGGGCGTGTTCATCTGCCTGGAAAGCTGGCTCAACGACCGGGCAGAGCCGGAGACGCGCGGCAGCATCCTTGCCGCCTATATGGTCGCGCTCTATTCCGGCCAGGCGCTGGGGCAGTTGCTGCTGAGCGCCAGCGGCACGGCCAGCGCCATGCCGTTCCAGATGGCCTCCATGCTTATTTCGCTCGCCATCATTCCGCTCTGCCTGACCGGCAGCAGCGCGCCGGCGCCGGCGGAGGCCAGCGCCTTTTCCATCCGCACCCTCTATGCCGCCTCGCCGCTTGGCGTTGTCGGCGCCGTCGCGACCGGGCTGATGCTCGGCGCCTTTTACGGCATGGCGGCGGTCCATGTCCGGCGGCTCGGCCTCGACCTGGGCGAGACGGCACGCTTCATGATGACGGTGATCCTGGGCGGCGTCGCACTGCAATGGCCGCTTGGCCGGCTGTCGGACCGGCACGACCGGCGCAAGGTCATCATCGGCTGTTTCGCGGTGACGCTGGCGATCAGCGTGGCGCTGATCCTGCCCTCATCGGGCGGGCTATGGCTGTTGCTCGCGGGCGCGGCCTTTGGCGGCCTCAGCTTCGCGCTCTATCCGCTGTGCGTCGCGCATTGCAACGACCGGCTGCTGGCGTCGGAGCGGGTGGCGGCGAGCGGGCGGCTGGTGCTGCTATATTCGGTCGGCGCCGCCATGGGGCCGCTCTGCGCCGCGCTGTTCATGCAGGCGGCCGGATCGGCGGGTCTGTTCCTGTTCGTTGCGCTCTGCGCCGGCGCGACCGCCGCCTTCGGCCTGTGGCGCCAGATCGCCTCCAACCCCGTGCCCAGCGACGCGCAGCAGCATTTCCAGCTGCTCCCGCGCACCACGCCGACCGCGTCGCTGCTTGATCCCAATACAGCCGATGGACCGCCCGAATGACCGCCCTGCCCGCCCCCACCGCTCACAGCACGATGCGCCGGGCGATCGCTGCGTCAGCCATGGGCAATGCCACCGAATGGTTCGACTATGGCATCTATGCTTATGGCGTGACCTATATTTCGGCCGCGCTGTTCCCGGGCGATGTCGAGGAGGCGGTGCTGTTCGCGCTAGCCACCTTCGCCATTTCCTTTCTGGTGCGGCCGCTGGGCGGGATGTTCTGGGGGCCGCTCGGCGACCGGCTGGGGCGCAAGGCGGTGCTGGCCGCGACCATCCTGCTGATGGCGGGCGCGACGCTGTGCGTCGGCCTCATCCCCAGCTATGCGACCATTGGCCTGTGGGCGCCGGCGCTGCTGATCCTGCTGCGCATGGTGCAGGGTTTTTCGACCGGCGGCGAATATGGCGGGGCGGCGACCTTCATGGCCGAATATGCGCCCGACGACCGGCGCGGCTTTTACGGCAGCTTCCTGGAGTTCGGCACGCTTGCCGGTTTTTCGCTCGGCGCGGCGCTGATGCTCGGCTTTTCGCTGATGCTGGGCGATGCGGCGATGCATGACTGGGGATGGCGCATTCCCTTCCTGGTCGCCGGGCCGATGGGACTGGTCGGCATGTATCTGCGGAGCAAGATGGAGGACACGCCCGTCTTTCGCGAAGCGGCGGAGGCGGCGCATGGCGCGCCCTCGCCCGGCCTCAAGCTGCTGATGCGGCATCATATGCGGCCGATGCTGGTAGTCGGCGGGCTGGTGGTGGCGCTCAACGTCGTCAACTATACGCTGCTCAGCTACATGCCGACCTATTTGCAGCGCCGCATCGGCCTGACCGCGGACGAGGCGTTGATCGTGCCGATCATCGGCATGCTGTTCATGATGCTGCTGCTGCCCTTTGCCGGCCATCTGTCCGACCGGATCGGCCGCCGCCCGCTCTGGCGCGTCTCGCTGATCGGGCTGATCCTGATGGCGGTGCCGCTCTATATGCTGATGGCGACCGGCATGGCGGGGGCGATCATCGGCTTCATCCTGCTCGGCCTGCTTTATGTGCCGCAGCTGGCGACGATTTCCGCCACCTTTCCCGCCCTTTTCCCGACTTCGGTGCGGTTCGCGGGCTTCGCCATCGCCTATAATGTATCGACATCGCTGTTCGGCGGCACGGCGCCGGCGGTGGGCAGTTGGCTTGTCGGCACGACCGGCAACACGCTGATGCCCGCCTTTTACATGATGCTGGCCTGCGCGGTCGGACTGGTGGCGCTGCGCTTCATGCCGGAGACGGCGGGCCGGTCGCTCAGCGGCGATCCGTTCGCCCAGCCGCGCTGAGCCGAGCGTCAGACCGCGCCTTCATCGACGTCCGGTGCGCCATCCGCCGCCACGCCACCGGCCAGCGCCGCCTCGTCCCGCGACAGGGCATCGGCATCGGCGGCGGTGATGCCGAAGCGGGCGGCAACGTCCGGGGCATAGCGTAGCAGGTCGGGCCGCAGCTTCAGCAGGCTGATATCCTTGGCCTTGCCCTCCAGCATCACGTCGAACACCAACCCTTCTGCATCGCGCATGAAGGTCGCGAATTCGAACGGGTTGGTGAAATCGGCATGGCCGGTCCAGACCGGCGGTTGCAGCACGGTCTTCACCCGCGCGCCGGGCTTGAGGCTCTGCTTGAGCAGGCCCTGACCGTCCTTGCCCTGCTTGGCCGCCGCCCGGTCCTTGTCCGTCACCTTCCGCTTCACCTCGCGCAATTCGGTGCGCGGGGACGAGAAATGGATTTTCGGCCGCACGCCCTCGGGCCAGGTGGCGAGGAATTTCTCCAGCGTCTCGCGCAGGTCCAGACCTTCGGGATTGAGGCACCAGAAATGCTGATAGTCGAAGATCAGCCGCACGCCGGTGCGCTCATGAATCCACAGCACATCGGCGGCGGAAAAGCGCAGATCGTCATTTTCCAGCACCAGCCGCCGGCGCACATGATCGGGACACTGGTTCCATCCGTCGATCCAGCGCGCCCGGCTCGCCTCCCGATCGTCATAGACGCCGCCGACATGGGTGATGACGACCGCCTCGTCGTCCAGCTCCATCCGGTCCAGCATCTCCGACTGGCTGGCGAGATCCCAGATCGACTTGGCGGTCAGCGCCGGGTCGGGCGCGTTGAGCAGCACATATTGGGACGGGTGGAAGGACAGGCGCATGTCAAGATCGCGCGCCTTGCGGCCGAAGGCGCGCAGTTCGGCGTCGCTTTCCGCCAGCATATTGTGAAATTGCGGCATGTCCGGGTGCGTCGCATAGGGCGCGAGATCGGACGAGAGCCGATACATGTCGATCTTCTGCGACGCCAGATAGTCGAGGATCCGGTCGACTTCCTCAAGACTGCATTTGAGGTGCGGGCCGTTCTGCCAGCGGCGCGTATCGTTGGATTTGAACCCCGGCTTCCCCATCACCTTGACGGGAAAGCCGAGCCTCAAGGGGGCGGACCGGTGGGTCATGGGCGATCATCTCCTCGATTTCGCCCTCAACGCCCGCCGCTTGCCGCCGGTTGCCGCCTACCGGGTCAGCCGGCGCGGCCGGGCCACCGCTCATAGGCTTGCAGCGCCTGCTTGGGGTTGGGCACCCACCAATTATAGCCGTTGCGGCGCCCTTCGGAGATATTGTTCACATCGTCATGAATCGACCGGTCCTTGTCGCCGAAGATCGGCTGCCCCGACACCACATCATAATTGCGCGACCAGAGCGGCCCTTCGCCCTTGCGCGGGAAGAATTTGCGGCCCTGCGGCGTGCGTTCCCAGGCATGGTCGTAGACGGCGGCGGACTTCAGCCAGGCGATGCCGCCCTCCACCGCCTGCCGCACCTGCGGTGAGGGGCTTTTCTGGCGCATCAGGAACATCAATATGTCCGTGGTTTCGCCGCTGGCGATCGAGCGGGGCTCATAATTGCGGGCGGAGATCGGCTCCAGCGACAGCGGATCGATCTGCTGCGGCCAGCCGAGCAGCTTGCCGTCGCGCTTCACCTGCGCGGCGAGGATCAGCTCCACCGCCTTCGTCACCGCCGCCGCCGACTGACGGCGCAGCAGACCGGGCACGAAGTCATAGACATCATCCTCCGCTACATCCTCCAGCAGCATCGACACGCGCGCCATCGCATTGTCATTGAAGGTGATGCCGTCATGAAAGCCGCCTTCCAGCGGCCAGTTTTGCGGCCAGCCGCCATTGGGATATTGCGCCGCCAGCAGGTAACGCACGCCCTTGATGACGCTTTCGCGATAGGGCTCGCCCGCCGCGCCCGGCAGTGCCTGCGCGACGCGGGTGAGGAAGCGCATCTCCTCCGTCGTCGCGTCATTGTCCATGGTGCCGACAAAGGTCCAGAACCGATCATAGGGCGCGTCGAAATTGGACGGGTCCTGCACCATCGTTTCGGCATCATTGGCGTAGCGCTGGCCCGGCAGGCGCGGCGGCCCGGCGCGGTTCTGATTCTTGCTCCAGCCGCCGGCGGGAGTCTGGAAGCTGACGATGGTGTCGGCAATATGCCGTGCCTCCGCGCCGCCATACCAGCGGGCAGGCTTGTCGAGCGGCATATTATATTCGCCGCCGCCCACGGCCTTGGGCGGAGGCGGCGGCGTTTCGCCGGGCTTGAGTTCGGCGAGCAGCGATGCCTTGTCGACCGCCATCTGCGCCTTCGACCGCAGCAGATAGGCGCGCCAGACCGGCTGCTGCGCGTCGGGCAGCGTGGCGATGCGGCCTTCGGTCAGGCTCTGCGCCGGCTGGTTGATGGCGATCACCTTGGCGGCGACGGGCGCCGGCACGGCCATCGCTCCGGCCAGCAACAGCAACGACAAATGAGCGGATTTCACGCAGTCCTCCCTTCGGGTTTTTTCCATCGAGGCGGTCAGCGCGACGGTAGCACCGTCAGCGGATAAGTTATCATACATCCCGCCATGTAGCGGCGAGCGGCCTATCATGCTCGCACGGCGACGAAAAGATGTTTGCTGCCTCTTGCGATATTTATTGGCGCACATTGTGCAGTTGACATCGGTGGCCACACTATGGAGGCTATGGGAAAGGCCGGCGCCATGCCGGGCTTTCTTGTCATACATCAGGAGAGTAGGGATGATCGTGGCGACTGGCCGCTCGCTGCCGCAGGGGATGGGCCGCACCATCCGGCGCGCCGCGCCCGCCGTGCTGACGGCTCTGGCGCTGGCGAGCCTCACGGCGCCCACCCTCGCCCAGCAAGCGCCGATCGACCGTGAGGCGCTGGTGCGCCGGCACAATATTCATCAGACCGCGATCGACCCCCACGCCCCCGTCATGCTGGGCAATGGCGAGCTGGGGTTCACCGCCGACATTACCGGCCTGCAAAGCTTTCCCGAGCGTTATTCGGAACTGGCGCCGCTGCTGACCATGGCGCAATGGGCCTGGCACAGCTTCCCCGACGAGAAAGGCTATAGCGAAAAGGACGGGCTGGTGCAGGTGCCGGTGCCCGGCCGGGGCGAGCAGCCCTATGCCTGGATGCGCAGCTGGGCCGATGCGGAAAAGAACCCCGCGCTCAACTGGCTGCGCGCCAATCCCCATCGCATCTCGCTGGCGCGGATCGGCATGACGGTGGACGGTCAGGCGCCGCAGTTCGACAAGATCGGCGACACGCACCAGACGCTCGACCTGTGGACCGGCACGCTGACCAGCCGCTTCACCTATGACCGGCAGCCGGTGGAAATCGTCACCCGCGTCCTGCCCGATGCCGACATAATCGCCGTCGAGGTCCGCTCGAGCCTGGTGCAGGCCGGGCGGCTGGGCCTCGCCTTGCGCTATCCCGGCGTCAATCCGCAGATCAATCCCGATCCGTCCGACTGGAGCGGCGGCAAGGGGCGCACCCGCATCCTGTCGCGGGCGGCGGGGCGCCTGCATCTGGAACGGACCATCGACGCCACCCGCTACTGGTCAGGCATCGCCAGCAACGGGCGGCTTGCCATGGCGGGGCCGGATCATGTGTCCGCCACGGGCGCAGGCGGCGACCGGTTGCAGCTGATGGTCCGTTTCGACCGGACGGCGAGCGCGGGCAGCTTCCCCAGCAGCGCGCAGGCCGCGCAGGCGGTCGCCGATCACTGGCGCACCTTCTGGACCAAGGGCGGCGCCATCGATTTCAGCGGCAGCACCGATCCGCGCGCCAAGGAGCTGGAGCGGCGCGTCGTCCTTTCCCAATATCTTTCCGCCATCAACGGCGCGGGCAGCCTGCCGCCGCAGGAGGAAGGGCTTTTCTCCAACAGCTGGTTCGGCAAATTCCATCTGGAAATGCATCCCTGGCATTCCGCCTGGCAGGCGCTTTGGGGTCATGCCGACCTGCTGGAGCGCAGCCTGCCCTGGTATGTCGAGCATCTGCCGCAGGCCCGCGCGGAGGCGAGCCGGCATAAGGTGAAGGGCGCCTGGTGGCCCAAAATGGTGGGGCCGGAAGGGCGCAACAGCCCCAGCCTCGTCTCTCCCTTCATCATGTGGCAGCAGCCGCATCCGATCCTGCTGTCCGAACTGGTCTGGCGCGCCAAGCAGGACCGGGCGACGCTGGACCGTTATGGCGAGCTGGTGGAGGCGACGGCGGAGCTGTTGGCCAGCTGGCCGATCGAGGCCAACGGCCGGCTCAACCTTGGCCCGCCACTGATCCCGGCGCAGGAAAATTATGATCCGCTGACCACCGCCAATCCGACCTTCGAAGTCGAATATTTCCGCTGGGGGCTTCAGACGGCGCAGGCTTGGCGCGAACGGCGGGGCTTGGCGCGGCGCGCCGACTGGGACGCGGCGCTGGCGCGCATCGCGCCGCCGGCCACGCGCGACGGCCTGTATCTGCCGGTCGAGACGGTGCCCGATTTCTGGACCGTGGCGCAATCCGCCGCCTGCAAGGGCAATGCCGCCGCCGAACCCTGCAAGAATCGCGATCACCCCTCTTTCCTGATGGCCTATGGCTTTATCCCCGGCGCGCGGATCGATCCGGCGACGATGCGCCGCACCTTGCAGGCGGTCGAGGCCAATTGGGATCTGCGCCAGACATGGGGCTGGGACTTTCCCATGGTCGCCATGACAGCGGCGCGGCTGGGTCAACCGGACAAGGCGGTCGACTGGCTGTTCGCCGATCGGAAGAATAACCAATGGGGGCCGACCGGCATGACCCCGCGCGTGCATCTGGATGCGCATGCGGAGGATCTGGTGCCGGTGTCCGGCGGCGCGGGCGGCGTCGACATGGCGGTCAATCCCGATGGGCCGGGCTATCGCCGCGCCGCCGAGACCTATTTTCCCTCCAACGGATCGCTGCTGATGGCGGTGGGGATGATGGCGGCGGGTTGGGACGGCGCCCGGGGCCATGCCCCCGGCTTTCCCAAAAAAGGATGGACGGTGCGCGCCGAAGGCATTGCGCCGACCCCGTGACGAGCAAGCGAGACAGATCGATGACCAGCGAAACACGCCGCGACATACTCAAGGGCCTGATCGGCGGATCGATGGCGAGCGCCGCGCTTGCCCTGCGCGAAGGAGAGGCGGCCGCCGCCGCGCCTACCGCCGCCGCGTCCCCGGCCAAGGCG
>DAMDPH010000055.1:0-251 GCA_032082785.1 Sphingobium sp.
CGGCGGAGCGGGGCGAGCCGGCGACGGTGGCGCTGCTCGCGGCCGTGGGCTTGCAGGCGGGCGAGTGGCGCAGCCTGCCGCCGGCGCATCTCTATCATGTCGTCGCCGCCCTGCACCGCGTGGGGCTGGACCCCGAAGCGCGGATGATCGCGGCGGAGGCGATTACCCGCTCCTGATATGGGCGACGATGCCGTCCTGATCGACCGCTTTCTGGAGATGATGGCGGCGGAGCGCGGCGCATCGCGCAACAC
>DAMDPH010000055.1:408-18076 GCA_032082785.1 Sphingobium sp.
CGCAACACGCTGCTCGCCTATCGCACCGATCTGGACGGGGCGGCGCGGATCGTCGGCGGGCTGGCGGCGGCGGCCAAGGCGGATCTGGAGAAGCTGACCGACGCCTGGGCGGAGCTGGCGGCCGCATCGGTCGCGCGCAAGGCGTCGGCGCTGCGCGCCTTTTACGGCTTTTTGGAGGAGGAGGGGCTGCGGCCCGACAATCCTGCCGGGGCCCTGCCGCGCCCGGTGACGCGCCGGCCGCTGCCCAAGATCCTGTCGGTCGCCGAAGTCGATTCCATCTTCCGCTTCATCGATGAGCGGATCGCCGCCGATCCGCCGCTGCCGCTCGACCTGCGGCTGTCGGCGCTGATCGAGCTTCTCTACGGATCGGGCCTGCGCGCGACCGAACTGGTGTCGCTGCCGCGTCGCGCTTTGGCGGCGGACCGGCCGTTCCTGATCCTCAAGGGCAAGGGCGCGCGCGAGCGGCTGGTGCCGATTTCGGACCGGGCGCGGGCGGCGGTGGCGGCCTGGCTGCCGCATGTGCCGGCCGACAGCCCCTTTCTCTTCCCCTCGGGCAAGAGCCATCTGAGCCGCATCCGCCTCTATCAGCTGGTCAAGATGCTGGCCGCCGCCGCCGGCATCGCGCCCGAACGGGTCAGCCCCCATGTGCTGCGCCATGCCTTCGCCACCCATTTGCTCGAAGGAGGGGCGGACCTGCGCGCCTTGCAGGCGATGCTGGGCCATGCCGACATCGGCACCACCCAGATTTATACCCATGTCGACAGCCGCCGGCTGGTCGAACTGGTCAACAGCCGCCACCCGCTGGCGGGCATGGCGCAACGGCGCGTTGACGGCGAAGCGTCAGCACCGTAACGCATCGCGCCATGGTAAGCTTTCTGGAATTTGAAAAGCCGATCGCAGAGCTGGAGGCGCGCATCATGGAGCTGCGCGCCACGGCCAATGCCGGCGACCTCGACATCGACGGCGAGATTGCGACGCTGGAACAGCGCGCGGCCAAGATGCTGGCGGACACCTATGCGCGGCTGACGCCCTGGCAGAAGACGCAGGTCGCCCGCCATCCCGACCGTCCGCATTTCAAGGATTATGTGGCCGGCCTGTTCGACAATTTCATGCCGCTGGCCGGCGACCGCGCCTTTGCCGACGATCAGGCGATCCTGGGCGGCTTTGCCACGCTGGGCGAGCGGCGGGTGATGGTGATCGGCCATGAAAAGGGCGACGACACCGCCAGCCGCGTGCGCCACAATTTCGGCATGGCCAAGCCGGAGGGTTATCGCAAGGCGATCCGCCTGATGCAGCTGGCCGACCGGTTCGGCCTGCCGGTGGTGACATTGGTCGACACGTCCGGCGCCTTCCCCGGCGTGCAGGCGGAGGAGCGCGGCCAGGCGGAAGCGATCGCCCGCTCGACCGAGGCCTGCCTCGCGCTCGGCGTGCCGATGGTGGCCGCGGTCGTGGGAGAGGGCGGATCGGGCGGCGCCATCGCGCTCGCCGCGGCCAACCGCGTGCTGATGTTCGAACATGCCGTCTATTCGGTGATTTCGCCCGAAGGCTGCGCCTCCATCCTGTGGCGCACCGCCGACAAGGCGAGCGACGCGGCGACGGCGATGCAGGTGACCGCGCAGCATCTCAAAGGGCTGGGCGTGATCGACCGTATCGTGGCCGAGCCGGTGGGCGGCGCCCATCGCGAGCCGGTGCAGGCCATCGCCAGCCTGGGCGCGGCGATCGAGACCGAGCTTGCCTCGCTCGAAACTATGGACGCCGGCGCGCTGCGCACCGACCGGGCCGACAAATTCCTCGCCATCGGCGCCTGAGCGCTTTTCTGGAAAGGCGCGGGAAAGCGCATTTCCCTTCCGCCCCGGCCCGCTCCCCCACCCAAGCTACTGCTATGGGGGAGCCGGATGGGGGCGTGGGCCGGTGCCGCATTGCCGCCTTCCAAACGCATTCTGACCGACTGACGCACGGGAACAGTTCCCCCCGCCTCTCCGTTTCGTTACGGTAACGGGAGAGATATGGGGTCTGTCATGAACTGGAAATTTTCACTGGGTTGCGCCGGAGCGCTGGGTCTGGCGCTGGCTGCGCCGACCGTCACCGGACAGCAGGGTACCCGCGCCAGCGCCATCAGCGCGCAGGACAAGGCCAGCGGCGCCAAGCAGCATCCGGAATTGCTGAAGGAATTTGGCGGCGCCTATAAGGGGTCGCAGGCCGCCTATGTCGAAAGCGTCGGCCGCCGCATCGCGGTGCAGTCCGGCCTGTCCAACGCGCAGAGCGATTTCACCGTCACCCTGCTGAACTCGCCGGTAAACAACGCCTTCGCCATCCCCGGCGGCTATGTCTATGTGACGCGCCAGTTGATGGCGCTGATGAATGACGAGGCCGAACTGGCCGGCGTTCTGGGTCATGAGGTCGGCCATGTCGCCGCCCGTCACGGCCAGCGGCGGCAGAAGACGGCGCAGCGCAATGCCATTGGCGGCGCGCTGCTTCAGGTGCTGACCGGCGCTTTGCTGGGCGATTCGGGGTTCGCCGGCCTGATCCAGCAGGGCATCGGCACCGGCAGCCAGCTGCTGACGCTCAAATTCTCGCGCAGCCAGGAATATGAAGCCGACGATCTGGGCATCCGCTATCTCGCCTCGGGCGGCTATGATCCGCGCGCGCTGTCGGACATGCTTGCCTCGCTGGCGGCGCAGACGCAGCTTGACAGCCGGCGGACGGGCGATGCCCGCTCCATGCCCGAATGGGCCAGCACCCACCCCGATCCCGGCGCGCGCGTCACCCGCGCCGCGCAGGGCGCCGCCAAGAGCGGATCGACCAGCACCGTGCGCAATCGCGACGCCTTCCTCAATGCGCTGGACGGCGTCGTCTATGGCGACGATCCCAAACAGGGCGTGATCGAGGGCAGCCGTTTCCGCCATCCCGAATTGCGGCTGAGCTTCACCGCGCCGTCGGGCTTCGGCATGGAAAATGGCGCCGATGCGGTCAGCATCACCGGATCGGGCGGGCAGGCGCAGTTTAGCGGCGGCGCCTTTTCGGGCGACCTGGCCAGCTATATCGACCGCGTCTTTACCCAGGTTGGCGGAAATAATGGCGGCGCGCCGGCGGGGCAACTCAGCCGCACGACGATCAACGGCCTGCCGGCGGCCTGGCGCACGGTGCGCGCGACCAGCAACAACAAGCAGGTCGACGCCACCGTCCTCGCCTATGATTTCGGCGGCGGCCATTTCTATCATTTCCTGATGCTGACGGCGGCAGGGCAGGGGGTCGGCCCTTTCACCCCGATGCTGAAGTCGATGCAGCGCCTGTCCGCGCAGGAAGCCGGCACGGTCAAGGCCCGGCATATCGATGTGGTGACTGTAAAGGCGGGCGACACCGTCCAGTCGCTGGCCAAGCGCATGGCCTATACCGACCTGCAACTCGAACGCTTCCTGACGATCAACGCGCTGCAATCCAACAGCGTGCTGCGCCCCGGCCAGCGGGTGAAGATCGTCACCTGGTAACCACGCGCTGACGCTATCAGGCGCATAGAAAAGGGCGGCGGAACGCGAGGTCCGCCGCCCTTTTCTGCTGCAAGCTGAAAAAGCTTACTTCAGATTGTTGGAAACCTTGCCGAAGGTATTCTCAAGATTGTCGCCCAGCGCGCTCATGGCGCCGATGGCAGCAACGGCGATAAGGGCCGCGATCAGGCCATATTCGATGGCGGTCGCACCCTTTTCGTTCTTCTTCATCTTGCGCAGGAACTGCATATTATATCTCCTTCAACAACACACGCGATTCATAACCCGGCCGCCCCGCCAAATTTCGGTGGTCAGCAGCGCCTGAATTAAACGTAGGCCGTTGAAAAAGGTTTAATGCCGTCGAAAGCTGTAAAAAACCTATGGTTAATTCTTCGTTACTTGGTTCGACACATAGTTCCACTTGCCGGTCGTCTTTTCCGCGACGCTCGTCAACACGCCGATAATGGCCAGCACGATCAATGCGATGATGAAGCCATATTCGACCGCCGTCGCGCCGCGCTCGCATCCTCGCAGATTGGCAATGTTCCTGAGCCGACGCATTTCATCCCCATAGTGGCAGCAATAATCCCCGCCTGCTGTGTAAGGCAGGCAGAGTTAACAAAGCCCTGCCGATGCGATCGGCCGTGCCCGCGCGTGGCAGGATGGGCGCTAACCCTGGTAATGAAATCCTGCCTTTTGCTGCCGAGGCCGATCCGATCGTCATCGCTGGCGCAAAAGGGTCGGGGAGAAAGAGGAGTCTTTCTCCCTACCCCCGTGCGTTAAGGAGTTGTCGATTTGTCTAAGTTGTTCGAAATCTTCGTGAACGTACCTGTCAGCTTCGTTCCAACTGTATTCATCGCCGTAATCGCGGCAACCGAGATCAGCGCGGCGATGAGGCCATATTCGATCGCAGTGGCCCCTTTCTCGTTGCGCAGTAATTTGCGTATCCTCGCCATAATTCCCTCCAGATTCAGGTAACAGGTTATTTGAGATATAATATTGAGCCGGGTCGCGTATGCTCGACTTAGGTCTTAACCTGCATCAATTAAAAATAGCCTAATGGCGTAACGATTTCTCCGACGCGACACGAAGCTGCGCCCGGGGGGAGACAGGCGGGATGGGCTGTGCGATGGAGCCGCATCTTTGACGTGAGAGACATCATGGCTTCAACTTCGCTCCTGCTGGTGGTCGCCGCCGCCCTGATCGACGCCGACGGCCGCGTGCTGTTGCAGCAGCGCCCGCCGGGCAAGCCGATGGCGGGCCTCTGGGAATTTCCCGGCGGGAAAGTGGAGCCGGGCGAAACGCCCGAGGCGGCGCTGGTGCGCGAGCTGGAGGAGGAGCTGGGCATCCGCACCCATGCGAGCTGCCTCGCCCCCGCAACCTTCGCCAGCGCGCCGCTGGGCGACCGGTCGCTCCTGTTGCTGCTCTATGCCTGCCGCAAATGGGAAGGGGTGGCGCAGGCCAAGCATGCGACCGCGCTGCGCTGGGTGCGGCCTGCGCAAATGTATGCGCTCGACATGCCGCCGGCGGACCTGCCGCTGATCGGGCTGCTGGATGCGTTGATCTGATGGGGGAGGGCCGGGCGCGGCCGGTTGATTGAAGGAGCGCCGTTCAGGCTGAGCCTGTCGAACCCCTCGCACGCGCAAGGCAGAGTGGCTGTGCCGGCCTGGCGCAGCGTGCGCCGTCCCCCGCGACGCCCCCAATGATGCCGGCCTTGCAGGAAAGGCGGGAGGCGCGCCGCCGGCCGCGCGCCTCCGCCGCGCCGATCAGTCCTCGGCGCCCTTGCTTTGCAGCTGGATATAATTCTGGATGCCCATCCGTTCGATCATCTCGAACTGGGTTTCCAGCGAGTCGACATGCTCTTCCTCGCTTTCGAGGATATATTGGAACAGGTCGCGGCTGACGAAGTCGCGGATCGACTCGCAATAGGCGATGGCGTCGCGCAGCACCGGCAGCGCCTCATATTCCAGTTCCAGATCGGACTTGAGGATTTCCTCGACCGTCTCGCCGATCTTCAGCCGGCCCAGCAGCTGGAAATTGGGCAGGCCGTCGAGGAACAGGATGCGCTCCGCCACCTTGTCGGCGTGCTTCATCTCGTCGATCGATTCCTCATATTCGAACTTGGCGAGCTTCTTGATGCCCCAATGTTCCAGCATCCGATAATGAAGGAAATATTGGTTGATCGCGGTCAGCTCATTCTTGAGGACCTCGTTCAGATATTCGATGACCTTGGCGTCGCCCTTCATGGCGCTATACTCCGGCTGTGGGAAAGTGCCGGTTCTATACGCTGTTCATCACGGGCTGTTAAGCCGGAAACCCAAGCTTTTCTGCCGTTTTTCTGCCGGCTATTGCGACGAGATCGCGCCTTTTCCGCTGCACCTTATTCGCAATGGCGTCAGGCCGTCGCGCGCTCCGCGGCGATGATGGTGCGGGCGAAGGGGACGCACTGGCCGCATTTGGGGCGGCGGCCATATTTGGCATAGGCGCTGCAAGGGGTGTCCGCACCGTCGCGGACGGCTTCCCGCAAATCTTTCTCGCGTATGGCATTACAGATGCAAACGACCATGAGGGATTCTCTCCGTGCTGCGCCTAAGATAGGAGAGATGCTAATGGGTCGCAATAGTATTCATGCGCTTTTGCGAATCTTTTGCGGCGCCCCCCGGATCAGGCTGCGCCAGAGCCATTCGACCGGGCCGACCGCGAATCGCTTTTCCCAGGCCGGCGACCAGAGCAGCATAGCCGCCGCGCCGCCGATCGTGAACAGCGGCAGCAGCGCCGGCCGCACATGGCCGAACAGCCCAAGCCCCCAGCCATAGAAGATGGCGGTCATCACCAGGCTGGTGCCCAGATAATTGCTGAGCGCCAGCCGCCCGGCCGATGCGATGCGCGCGGTCAGCCCGGCGTCGCGATGGCGCAGATAGAGCCACAGGATCAGCGCCGCCCATCCGACCGTCAGCGGAATGCGGAAGGGCACCGACCAGGCCAGCGCATTGCCGAAGGTGGTGAGCGGGGCAAAGCCGCTCGCCACCACCCAGATCGCCAGCGCGATCATCGGCGGCAGGCCGATCAGGAAACAATGGCGCGCCGTGCGCCAATATTGCTCCGCCGGCCAGCGCCCGGTGAGGAAGCCGCCCTTCAGCATCGCCATGCCCAGCAGCATGAAGCCCAGCACCTCCAGCCCCGTGAAGATCAGGCTCCACAGCCATTCGCCCGGAAATTTGCCCAGATGATCGGCGAGGATGCCGGCATAGCCGCCGCGATAGGTGGCGATTTCCGCCCGTGCCGCCGCGCTCGCCGGATCGGACAGCGACGCCATGAAGGTGGCGAAGCTCTGCCGGGACGCCGCCGACGCATCGCCGCCCGCTGCCGCCTGTCCCCACAGGTGCAGCAGGGCGATGAAGCCGCCGCAGATCAGGAAATGGAGGAGGAAGGCGAGGAAGGCGAGCTTCACCAGCGCCAGCGGCTCGCGCCCGGCAAAGCGCAGCGCCACCAGCCCGACCAGCGCATAGACCATCAGGATATCGCCCCACCAGAGCAGCAGATAATGGGCAAGGCCGATGAGGAAGAGCCAGCCGGCGCGGATCAGCTGCGCCCGCTGGCCGTTGCGGCCGGCCATCTCCTCCCGGTCGATCAGCAGCAGCATCGACGCCCCGAACAGCAGCGCGAACAGCCCGCGCATCTTGCCGTCGACCAGCAGAAAGCCGATCGCCCAGACGAGGATATCGGCCACGCCCGGTGGTCCGGCGACGGCCGGGTTGAAATAGGCATTCTGAGGCAGGGCGAAGGCGGTGATGTTCATCCAGACGATGCCCATCACCGCGCAACCGCGCAGCACGTCCATGGCGGGAAGGCGATGCGATGGAGCGGTCATGCGATGGTCCTTGAAGAGGGCTGGCAATGCGGGGCCGGCTCTGCCATGCGCCGGCTGGTCAGATACCGGCATCTGCTGCTGCCGGGATCATCGGGCCACCAGCAGAATATGGGTCCAGTGGAGCGTATGAACATGACATGTGAAGGCGCACCTGATCGCAGGGGAACCCCAATGCCATATCCGCTTCCCTAGCCATGAATGCGGACCGCAAGCAACGGATAAGCGATGCGTTCGGCGCGGCGGCCGGACGCTATGACGATCATGCCGGGCCGCAGCGGCAGGCGGCGGGCCTGGTCGCCGATCTTGCCGAGCGGCAGCGGCCCGGCGGCGTCGCCCGCATATTGGAAATAGGCTGCGGCACCGGCCTGCTGACCCGCGAGATCCAGCGGCGCTGGCCGGGGGCGGAGCTGATCGCAACCGACCTGTCGCCCTCCATGCTCGACCGTGCGGCCGCCGGCGGCCATGTCGCCGGGCGCTTCCTGCCGATGGACGGGGAACAGCCGGCGTTCGACGGGCCATGGTTCGACCTCATCCTCTCCAGCCTCGCCTTCCAGTGGTTCGACGATCTCGGCGCGGCCATCGGACGGCTGCACGGCCTGTTGCGGCCGGGCGGCAGCCTCATCTTCTCGACCATGGGGCGGGGCAGTTTCGCCGGCTGGCGGGCCGCGCATGCGCGCTGCGGTCAGGTGGCGGGCGTGCCCGACTATCCCGACCTTGCGGCGCTGCGGCAGCTTCTCTCCGTCTATGACGACGCTTTCGCCTTTGACGAGGCGGTGCCGCTGGCGGGGCAGGGGGCGCGGGCCTTGCTCGCCCATCTGAAGGGCATCGGCGCGGTCGTGCCGGGGGAGGGGCGCCAGCCCCTCACAGCATCGGCGCTACGCGCGGTGATGGCCGCCTATGACGCGGCAGGCGGCCGCGATGCCTATGAGCTGCTGTTCGCACGGGTGACGCGGGGCGGGTGAGAGGGAAGCAAGGGCGGAACCGTTCAGGCTGAGCCTGTCGAAGCCCGGCCCTTCCCAAGCTCCGCCGCAACAAGGCGAACGGGGGAGGGGAAACCCAGCCCCGCCTCCGCCTGCTCTGACGCTGTCCCGACGCAGGCCGGGCCAGCCTCAATCGGTCCGCTTAAAGCTCGCTGTCCATCAGCGCCGGGAAGAAGCCCTCATGCGCCTGACGCAGCTGCGCCAGCGCCACGCCGGCGACGGTGGCGCCGCCGGTGGTGCCGATGCGCGTCGCGCCTTCGATGGTGACATCGGCGGCGGTGGTGACGACATAGCGGCCCTGATCCTCGCCAAAGGCGGCGGCGGCGTCCAGTTCGACGTCCAGCTGCACGCCGATATTGCCGGCGAGCGCCATTTCGGCGAGCGTGACCAGCAGCCCACCGTCGCTGACGTCATGCACGGCCGTGACCGTGCCGCCCGTCACCAGCGCGCGCACCGTCTCGGCATGGGCGCGCTCGGCGGCCAGGTCGACCCTGGGCGCGTCGCCCGCTTCGCGGCCATGGACTTCGCGCAGCCAGATCGACTGGCCCAGATGCGTGCCCAGCGACTCGCCCGCGCCGATCAGCCAGATGGCGTCGCCATCCTGCTTGAAGGCCACCGTCGCCATCGCGTCGACATTCTGCAACAGGCCGATGCCGCCGATCGCGGGCGTCGGCAGGATCGCCGATCCGCCGCCGGTCGCCTTGGATTCATTATAGAGGCTGACATTGCCCGACACGATCGGGAAGTCGAGCGCGCGGCAGGCATCGCCCATGCCGTCGAGGCAGCCGGTCAGCTGCGCCATGATTTCGGGGCGCTGCGGATTGGCGAAGTTCAGGCAGTTGGTCACCGCCAGCGGGGTCGCGCCCACGGCGCTCAGGTTGCGATAGCATTCGGCGATCGCCTGCTTGCCGCCTTCATAAGGGTCGGCATAGCAATAGCGCGGGGTGCAGTCGGTGCTGATCGCCAGCCCCTTGCCGGTGCCATGGACGCGCACCACCGCGGCGTCGCCGCCCGGCCGCTGCACCGTGTCGGCGCCGACCATATGGTCATATTGTTCCCAGATCCACCGGCGGCTGGCGATGTCGGGGCTGCCCATCAGCGTCACGAGATCCGCGCCGATATCGCCACCCTGCGGCAGGTCGCCCAGCGGCTCGACCTTGGCCCAGACCTTATATTCGTCCTTCGGCATGGAGGGGCGGTCATATAGCGGCGCGTCGTCGGCCAGCGGCGCCAGCGGAATATCGCACACCGTCTCGCCATGATGGACCAGCACCATGCGGCCCCCGTCCGGTCCGCCTTCGGTGACTTCGCCGATGATCGCGAAATCCAGCTCCCACTTGCGGAAGATCGCCTCGGCGAAGCCTTCCTTGCCGGGCTGGAGCACCATCAGCATCCGCTCCTGGCTTTCCGACAGCATCATTTCATAGGCCGTCATGCCGGTTTCGCGCTGCGGCACCTTGTCCATGTCGAGCCGGATGCCGACGCCGCCCTTGGACGCCATCTCGACGCTGGAGGAGGTCAGGCCGGCCGCGCCCATATCCTGGATGGCGACGATCGCGTCCGACGCCATCAGTTCCAGGCAGGCCTCGATCAGCAGCTTTTCGGTGAAGGGGTCGCCCACCTGCACGGTCGGGCGCTTTTCCTCGCTGTCCTCGCCGAAATCGGCTGAGGCCATGGTCGCGCCATGAATGCCGTCGCGGCCGGTCTTCGATCCCACATAGACGATGGGATTGCCGACGCCGCTGGCGGCCGAATAGAAGATCTTGTCGGTGTCGGCGATGCCCACGGTCATCGCATTGACCAGGATGTTGCCGTCATAGGCCGGGTGGAAATTCACCTCGCCGCCCACGGTCGGCACGCCCACGCAATTGCCGTAGCCGCCAATGCCATGGACCACGCCGCTGATGAGATGCTTCATCTTGGGATGGTCGGGCCGGCCAAAGCGCAGCGCGTTCATATTCGCCACCGGCCGCGCGCCCATGGTGAAGACGTCGCGCAAAATGCCGCCCACGCCGGTCGCCGCACCCTGATAGGGTTCGATATAGCTCGGATGGTTGTGGCTCTCCATCTTGAAGATGGCGGCCTGTCCGTCGCCGATATCCACCACGCCGGCATTCTCGCCGGGGCCGCAAATCACCTGCGGGCCTTCCGTCGGCAGCTTCTTGAGGTGGATGCGGCTCGATTTATAGCTGCAATGCTCCGACCACATGACCGAGAATATGCCGAGTTCGGTCAGATTGGGTTCCCGGCCGAGCGCGTTCAGAACGCGATCATATTCTTCCGGGCTGAGGCCATGTTCGGCGACGACTTCCGGGGTGATCTGGGGGGCGGTGCTGGACATGCCCGCGCCTTTAGCGAGGGCGAGGAGGATTCACAATGGTGTCGGCGCGTGGCGCGGCAAACGGCTCATCGCGCGACCCTTGCCCGAAACGAAAAAGGCCGGACCCATGACAGGTCCGGCCTCGATGAAAAGGGAAAAGCCAGTGCGATCAGGTGTGGCAGGCCTGGGCCTTCTTGCCGGGGACGGTGATCGTGACTTCCTTGCCCGAACCCGAAACTTCATAGCCTTCTGCGGTGAAGGGCTCGCCGGCGGCCGAGGCGGTCAGCGCGGTGGGCGTGCCGTCCTTTTCGGTGCGCAGGTTGGCCGTCTTGTCGTCGCTCATGAAGTTGACGAACAGCAGGCTGTTGTCCTTGCAGCGATACTGGCGGCTGGTCTTCACCGAAGGCGGCAGGGCGACCGGCGCGGCGTTGGCCAGCTGCTCCGCCATCGGATCGGACGGACCGCCGACAACCTCGGGCTCTTCATTGTTGTTACAGGCCGACAGCAGACCCAGGGCCGCAGTGGCGATCAAGGAGATATAAGATTTCATAGCCTTCCTTCTATGTGCAATCGCGCCGGCGCGCGTCAACGCAAATTTATATGAATAGATTTCTTCCTCCGATGAAAGGAGGGAATGGCATGATGATCCGGCGGAGCGCCCGCCCAGCCGGATTAACCATAACAGCCCGCCCGCTTGCAACCGCCATCGCTCTTGACCGCGCGCACGTCGACCGCCAATGCAGGCGCATGGCCGAAGACAGCATGACGCAGCCCGCCGATCCCTCCCAGCTTTCCTTCGAGGAGGCGTTGCGCGCGCTCGAATCGATCGTGCGGCGGCTGGAAAGCGGCGACGTGCCGCTCGATGAATCCATCTCCCTCTATGCCAAGGGCGAGGAGCTGCGGAAACGCTGCATGGAGCGGTTGCAGGCGGCCGAGGCGCGGATCAGCAAGCTCACTCTGGATGCCGGCGGTGCCGTCGCCGGCGCGCAGCCCTTCGGCGCGGACTAAGCGGCATGGACGGGGGGCAGGGCGCAGCGGCGCAGGCCGGGACGCTGGTGACGGCGCGGGCCGCCGATGTGGCGCGCGCGATCGATCAGGCGTTCGACCGGCTGCTGGCCGTGCCGCAGGATCCGCGCGGGCGCCTTTATGAAGCGATGCGCCATGCCGCCATAGGCGGCGGCAAGCGGCTCCGCCCGCTGCTGGTCGAGGCGACCTGCGACCTGTTCAACATCTCCCGCGACTCCGCGCTGCGCGTCGGCATGGCGGTCGAGTGCATCCATGTCTATTCGCTGGTGCATGACGATCTGCCGGCGATGGACGATGACGATCTGCGCCGGGGCAAGCCGACCGTCCACAAGGCATTTGACGAGGCGACGGCGATCCTGGCGGGCGACTGCCTGCACGACCTCGCCTTCGAAATCCTGGCGGACGAGGCGACCCATCCCGATCCCTTCGTGCGAATCGAGCTGGTGAGGGCGCTGGCGCAGGCGAGCGGCCCGGCCGGCATGGCGGGCGGCCAGATGATGGATCTGGAGGCGGAAAAGAACCGCTTCGACCTTGCCACCGTCACCCGGCTGCAAAATCTCAAGACCGGCGCGCTGATCGCCTTCTGCGTCGATGCCGGCGCCATTCTCGCCCGCATCCCGGTCGACGCGCGCACCGGCCTTTATGGCTATGCCCGTGACATCGGCCTCGCCTTCCAGATCGCCGACGACCTGCTCGACGTCGAGGGGGACGAGGCGCTCGCCGGCAAGGCGCTGGGCAAGGATGCGGCGGCGGGCAAGGAGACCTTCGTGTCGCTGCTGGGCGTCGGGCGCGCGCGCGAACAGGCGCGGATGCTGGTCGATCAGGCCAAGGCGCATCTGCACGGCTATGGCGTGGAGGCGGCGCTGCTGCGGGCCATCGCCGACTATATCGTCGAAAGGGATCGCTGAACATGACCGGGGGCAAGCAGAGGATCGGCGTCTATCCCGGCACGTTCGACCCCATCACGCTCGGCCATATGGACATCATCCGGCGCGGGGCGAAGCTGGTCGACCGGCTGGTGATCGGCGTCACCACCAACATCGCCAAGTCGCCCATGTTCACCGACGAGGAACGGCTGGAGATGGTGCGGCGCGAATGTGCGGGCATCGATGCCGACATCGTCGTCACCGGATTCAACTCGCTGCTGATGGACTTTGCCGAATCGCAGGGGGCCAGCGTCATCATCCGCGGCCTGCGCGCGGTCGCCGATTTCGAATATGAATATCAGATGGCGGGCATGAACCAGCAGATCAACTGCCGGGTCGAAACCGTCTTCCTGATGGCCGACGTGTCGCTGCAACCCATCGCTTCGCGCCTGGTCAAGGAAATCGCGCTCTATGGCGGGCCGATCCACAAATTCGTCAGCCCCGTCGTCCGCGACGAGGTGATGGCGCGGGTGGAGCGGATCGGCCGCAAGGGGGAGGGCTGAGGGCTTTGCCGGGGAAAATATGTCCGGCATCAGCCTTAAACCGGGCGTCGCATGCGCGGTCAGGCAGCCTCTGGACCCGCGCTCAGCCTGCGTTCCGTTGCCAATCGCGATCAGCGCGTTATCAGGGCCGGCATAGATTGCGGGCAGAAGATCAAGGAAAGTTCATTCTCATGCGTTTCACTTCGGCGCTCAAGACTGTGGCGATCGGCTTCGCCCTCACCGCGTCCGTCGCGGCTCATGCCCAGGCCGGCGGCGGGGGCGGCAGCAATGCCGAGGATCTGAAGCGGGCCGAGACCGCCGCCAAGGCGGAGCAGGCGGCCAAGACGCTGGGCGACAGCCTGACCCCCAAATTGCCCCCGGCGACGGTCCCGGCGGACCCGGAAAATATCTGGGATCTCGACCTGTCGACCGGCGGCCGCGTGCGCATCCAGCTGCGCCCGGACATCGCCCCCAACCATGTCGAGCGGGTCAAGACGCTGACGCGGCAGGGCTTTTACAACGGCCTCAAATTCCACCGCGTGATCCCCGGCTTCATGGCGCAGGGCGGCGATCCCAAGGGCGATGGCACCGGCGGATCGACGCTGCCGGACCTGAAGGCCGAATTCAACCCGATGCCGCATCTGCGCGGCACGCTGTCGATGGCCCGCGCGCAGAGCGAGGACAGCGCCAACAGCCAGTTCTTCATCGTGCTGCTGCCGCGCATGCAGCTGGACAAGAAATATACCGTGCTGGGCCGCGTGATCGAAGGCATGCAATATGTCGACGCGATCGCACCGGGCGAGCCGCCGGAGAATCCGTCGGTGATCCTTCAGGCCTCGATCGAGAGCGACGGCAAGCCCCCGGTAAAGGCCGCCCCCACCCCGACGCTCCCCGCGCCGTCGATCATCGACACCCCGGCCCCGGCGAAAGGCGCGCCGAAGAGCCCGCCGAAGAAGAAATAAGCCGCAGCGCGCTGCCCATGGCGAGCCGGGTGCCCGCCCGAGGCTGCGCGACAGCGATACGCCGCTGAAAGCGCGCGGACGGCGGATCGGCGCGGCTGTTAAGAGGCTTGCCGTCAGACAGCTCCGGCGGAGGCGCGCTGAGTCTGATCAGTTGTTCGGCGGAGGGAGCGGTGCTTCATCCCGCTGGCTGGGCGAAAGGCCGCGTTGCCGAACAATGCCGCTGATCTTGGTGAGGAGCTCGCGGGCAGTGTCCGGGCCTGCGCGGAAAAGCCAGAGCCATTCTGAAGCTACCTCCTCATAGGAGCACTCCACAGCTAAAACTGGTCAGGCCAATCATGTGGCTGGCATGATCCTATTATGGTTACAGATCAGGAACTTGCGGAATTTGCAACTGCCCGCCGAGTGTAGCACCCCTGTTGCGTTTCCTATTCTGCAAGCCGCACCGGCCAGACCAGATTGCGCCCTCGGAAAGATGGGCGCGCGGAGGCGCAGAGACGCGGAGAAGAGGGGAGCAACTGGGCGCGACCATCTCCCGCCGCCGCTGGGTCAGAGCTTACTGGATGCTGAAACAAGTTCAGCATGACGGGTTGGGATGGGGAGGGGCGGCACCCGGCCAGTGCCGTCACGTCAGCCTCACCATCACCGCAACCCTCATCGTCACCCCAGCGAAAGCTGGGGTCTCAGGCCGCCCGGCGAAGCCTCGTCCCATCTGCCTCCTGCCCAACAGGAGACATCCGCGCCGCCGCCCGCCTCGCTGCTCGCTCGAGTCCGGGCAGGCCCACTCTCCGCCTCCATGGGACAACTTCCACCCCCGACGCGAATACGCCCTGGCGCAGCGGTGTAGCAAGAGGCGCGCCTCTGGACCCGCCTCTCACGCTGCCGCTGGCGCAGCGCCGGCTCTCTGCTGACAGGTTCAGCATGACCGATCTGACAGGGTGGCAGGCAAGGGGTGATGCAGGCCCGACTTACCCTGCCCCCCCCCCGCAACACACACGTCCCATCCCTCACCCCACCGCAATCGCCCGCAATGCCGCGCGGTCTTCGTCGAGCGTCATCGCCGCTTCGGCGCGTTTCAGGGCGAGGGTTGCTTGTTTGCGCGCCGCCTCCCGCACCGCGCCGTCATGTTTCTGCGCGAGAGCGTGGAGGGATCGGCGCAGGGCCAGATGCAGCTCTATCTGCGCAGCGCCGTCGCGGGCGATGGCGGCGAAGGCTTCGGTGAAGAGCGTGTCGCAGGTGAGCGGCGGGGCGTAGATGTGGCGGAAGGGGCGCTCGGGCGCATTGCCTGCTTCCGCCTCCGCCTGCGCATGCTGATGGCCCGTCGCCCATATGTCGAGCAGCCGCGCCATGCGGCCGACGACGTCGATCGCGGTGCCCGGATCGTTGACCGCCGGCGACAAAGCGCGCAGCGCGATTTCGCTCAGCACGGCGATGCCATAGCCGGGATCCTGCTGAAAATCCCGGTCGAAGCCGATGGTGAAGGCGCCGCGCAGATCGTCGGCGGCGTCTTCGGGCTCTTCGGGCCGGATGGCGAGCCAGGCCAGCGTGCTGCCGGCATGGACGAACTGCCCCGGCATCAGCGCCAGCGCGATCGGCGCGCCCAGCCGTTCGGCCCCCTGCGCCAGCCGCTCCATGTCGATATGGACGATATAGCCGGTGTCGTCGGCGACCACCGCCAGCGCGTCGGTGGGCATCGGCGCGGGCAGGTCGGACAGCGGGCGGCCGCCCAGGTCCGGCTTTTCCAGCCGCGTGTCGATGGCCTCGCGCGTGGCTTCCTCCACCCGACGGATCGTGTCGCCGGTGCGGCCGAAGCTGGTCAGATGGTGGATCCAGCGCATCAGCGACACCACCACCAGGCTCAGCACGGCGATGGTGACGATGAACAGGATCGCCAGGCCATGTTCGGCATAGGCGCCCGCCTTCAGCACCACCAGCCCGACGATGCTGAACAGGAAGGCGCCGATGAAGACGGAGAGGATATTATGCGTGATCCGGTCTTCGGCCAGCAGCCGGGTCGCGCGCGGCGTGGTGGAGCTGGCGGCGGTGGCGAAGCTGGAGGTCATCACCGACAGGGAGAAGATGGTGACCGACAACATGCTCGACGCGATGATGGTGAGCAGGCTGCCGACCGCATCCTCGCCGATATGGACGCGGAAGCGATAGCCCGCCGCAATCTGGTCAGTGAGCGAGGCCAGCCCGGCAGCGGCGATGCCCAGCGCCCCGATCAGCGTCGCGCGCACCCACAGGCGGCGGGTGGACTGACGCAGCAACCATTTCCACTTAGGCAAGACGATCCCCCGGCTATGGCCTGTTTTTCCGACCCATCATGAACCGATGCCGCAGCCATATCAATGACAGCGCGCGGGAGAGGGGCGGGGAGGCGAAGAAGGCGGCGGGGGGCGAGGGGCGCAGCCGCTTGACGCCGGTCCTGCTTTGGGCAAAGGCGGTGCAGTCTCCGACGCCGTGGATTCGGCGCCGGGCATGATGCGGGAGAGCATGGGAAGCCTTTGAGGCCACCCCGTCGCCGAAGGAGCAACCGCCCCGGAATCTCTCAGGCCAAAGGACCGCATCGCGCGCTAGACACTCTGGAAAGCGGACGGTTTTGCCCGTCCCACCGAAGGGGTAAGCCAGCCGGCCGCCGGCCGCTGGTCAAAGCTCTCAGGTTCCGTGACAGAGGGGGTGGCGGATCGCAGGCCGGCTTGATGCCGGTCCGTGCGGCCGTCGCTGACAACCCCGCACGGAAAGGCCGCACCATGACCGGCACTGATGATATCGCCGCCCTCGAAGAGGAACTGCCGCTGGGCGAATTGCCGCTCGACGCCTGGCACCGGGCCAAAGGCGCGCGGATGGTCGGCTTTGCCGGCTACCATATGCCGATCCAATATGAAGGCATCATGGCCGAACATGGCTGGACCCGCGAACATGCCGGCCTGTTCGACGTCAGCCATATGGGCCAGCTGACCTTTTCGGGCGAGGGCGTGGACGAGGCGCTGGAAAAGCTGCTGCCCGCCGACGTCAAGGGACTGAAGCCCTTTCGCCAGCGCTACTCGATGCTGCTCGACGATGAGGGCGGCATTCTCGACGATCTGATGTTTTCCCGCCTGGGCGCCAATGAATATGGGGCGGCGTTCGACGGCGCTTCCATCTATATGGTGGTCAACGGCGCGACCAAATATGACGATATCGGCTGGATGATCGAGCATCTGCCCGACGAGGTCGTCATGAACCATATGGACGATCAGGCGCTGCTGGCGCTGCAAGGGCCGGAAGCGGGCGAGGCGCTGGCCAGCCTGATCCCCGGCACCGCCGATCTCCTGTTCATGCAATCGGGCCTGTTCGACTGGCGCGGCGTGTCGCTGTGGATCAGCCGGTCGGGCTATACCGGCGAGGACGGGTTCGAGATCAGCCTGCCCGCCGCCGACGCGACGCTGCTGGCCGATGCGCTGTGCGCGCTGCCGCAGGTGAAGCCGATCGGCCTTGGCGCGCGCGATTCGCTGCGGCTGGAGGCGGGGCTGCCGCTGTACGGCCATGACCTGACGCCCGCCGTCAGCGCCATCGGCGCCGATCTGGGCTTTGCCGTCGGCAAGCGCCGGCGCGAGGAAGGCGGCTTCATCGGCCA